>NZ_JBSKHQ010000028.1:0-57240 GCF_057128665.1 Zestomonas ipomoeae | reverse complement strand
AATGCAACCGCGCTGACGACAGGATCGAAAAAAGCTGTCCTCACTGCTTGTGGGGAGAGTCCATATACCAATTGTTAGAGCGCTACGTATCAATTGGTATTTCAGTCCACGCTGCATCATTCAAGATTCGGGAAGCCTTTTCAGACCATCCTTAGATCTTTTAAGATGATTTTCTTGCGTTTTTATTAAGTAGTTGTTGATATTGCTAACTTTGCTGAATATCGTTTTGCGGTATTTTTTTTGATCTTTGGTTAAAGGGCTAGTATCTGGCTGTAAGGTGTTTAGGTAATTTTGCCACTTTAAAACATTAATTGCCGATTTGAAGAAAATAATCTCATCTCTGTAGGTATGTAATGGGGATAATTTTATTTCCTCATTATGTAAGTGCCTTGTAAAAACTCCGTCCTCAACTTTAAATATTGCTCCTGCGCCGGTTTCGAAATCTAGGCTGTTGGATCGAACATAATCACAATTATAGTCCTCAATCTGACCTTCAATAAGGCCGCCTTTAAACATAGGCTGATATATTTCTATGCACCTAAGCCCAGTCGGGAATCGAATTAATGGGTGCATTATTCTCTCTTGGCCTTTAGATATGTCAGCCTCAACTCGACTATCCGACTCTTCCTCAGGGATGGCCTTAATAGTTTTGGGGTATGGGAATCCAATGCGTCTAGAGAAAAGAAAATGAAAAGAAACATTAGTAAAATAGTAGTTATTTATAATTAGAGTGAAAGCGCTTGGGGTAAAGGCGAAAGATAAAGTGTCCGATCCGCCAAAGTTAAGTTTTGGAGTGGAAGAGTCTGACTTTGCAACAAAAAGCGCCCTATCATACTGGCCGATTCGTGTGGAAATATGGAATGTCGGGCTAATGTTGGCGATATTTTTATCTAGCTGATGGTAACCCAACCATAGGCCAACCCTGACTTTGTCAAACCAATCAAGAAGAATGCTAACTTCGCTAGCTGTTAAATTGTCATCGCTAAGAATTTTCTCAACTATATTTTTGGTCTTCCCCTCCAGCTCTGAATATGTTTGATTACACTTGTCACAAGCTGGAAACGTGAAGGCGTCAAATGAATATTGTCTTTGGGTGAAGGCTTTTTCATCCGCAGTTTTAATCATTCCAAGATTGACTTTTCTTTGCGGCTTTCCTGTTAAGGAAATAAGCCAGTGCGGTATTACATGTTCTTTTGTTTTGCTATTAGGCTTTTGCCCGCAAAACACACAATATTTAGATGGCTTCACGATTCTCTTTGAGCTCTAACAAGAATTAGGCCCCCTAAATGGGGCGTTGAATTACACCATAAGTGGCGCCTAATACTTTCCGTGGTTGGCTAACCCCTTGAAAAGTATCACGGTTTTCTGTGTTAGGGGACTTGATCAAGGATGAATTAGACACCTCGAAAACAAGGTCCAAACTAGCCGCCCCGCTGCGTTTTGTCAGGTAAATGCTGGCGATTTGCCGCTGAACGGTCCATTGGCACTCTAGGGTGTGGCATTTCGCTCGCACCCTTCCCGCCACCTAGGCGGCCTATAGCTTTCCCCTCTCCACTAGGCGTGCCCCCCGGCCCCTCTCCCGCGAGGGGAGGAGGGGGGCGAACTACCGGGCTATGCGCGTGGGGGATTCACCCCCGCATATGCTCCAGCGCCCATACCGCCGCTTCCACCCGCGAGCGCAGGCCGAGTTTGTGTAGCAGGTTCTTTACGTGGACTTTCACGGTGCCTTCGGTGATGCCGAGTTTGTGGCCGATCATTTTGTTGCTGTTGCCGCCGGCGACCATCTTCAAAACCTGGCGTTCGCGCTCGGTGAGTTCCACCTGGGGGGCGGCCTGGGGCGTGCGCAGGGCCTGGGCGAGGACGCGGGTGAGGGTGGGGCTGACGGCCAGTTCGCCGTCGAGCACGTCGCGGATCTGTTGGATCAGTTTTTCCGGCTCCATGTCCTTGAGCAGGTAGCCGTCGGCGCCCTGGCGCAGGGCGTCGCGCACGTCTTCTTCGGCGTCGGAGACGGTGAACAGCAGGACCTTGCCGACATAGCCGGCCTGGCGCAGGCGCTTGAGGGTTTCGATGCCGTTGAGCTTAGGCATGTTGTTGTCCAGCAGTACCAGCTCCGGTTGCAGTTGCGGTACCCGCTCCAGGGCCTGTTCGCCGTCGCTGGCCTCGCCGACGATGCTGAAGTCGTCTTCCAGCTCCAGCAGTTGGCGCATGCCGCGGCGCATCATCGGGTGATCGTCGACCAGCAGGATGCTGTGACGGTGGGCGGTGTTCATGCGACGGTTCTCTCTTGGTGATGGCCGAGGAAGTGCGGCCGGAACAGCAGGTGCACGCGGGTGCCGCGGGGTTCGCGGTGGCCGAGGTCGAGCTGGCCGCCGAGGCTGCGGGCGCGCTCCTGCATGATGTTGAGGCCGTGGTGCTGGCGCTGGTCGAAGTCGGCGGTCAGGCCGATGCCGTCGTCGTCGATGCTCAGTTCGACCTCTTCGCCGGATTGGCGCAGGTGCACCCAGACGCGTTCGGCCTCGGCGTGCCGCGCGCAGTTGGAGAGCGCCTCGCGGACGATCTGCAGCAGGTGGATCTGTTCGTTGGCGGTGAGGTTGAACGCCAGTGGTTCGACTTCCAGCAGCACGGGAAACTGGCCGCGCTCGGCGAATTCGCGGGTGGTGTCGTCCAGCGCCTGGTCCAGGCCGCCGTCCTGGATCTGCAGGCGGAAAGTGGTGAGCAGTTCGCGCAGTTGGCGGTAGGCGTTGTTGAGGCCGTCGCGCAGTTCGTTGCTGACCGCTTCCAGCTGTTCATGGCTTTCGCCGCGGCGCATCAGGGTTTGCAGGCGGCTGACCTGCAGCTTCATGTAGGACAGCGCCTGGGCCAGGGAGTCGTGCAGTTCACGGGCGATGATCGCGCGCTCTTCGAAGAGCAGCAGGCGGTGTTCCTGTTCGCGGGTGCGCTCCAGCGACAGGGCGGTGCCGATCAGGTCGGCCAGCGCCTGGATCAGCTCGCTTTCCCAGGATTGCGGCGCGCGTCCGTCGCGGAAGTTGGCGCGCAGCTCGCCGAGGTGATGGCCCTGGCTGTGTACCCGGCAGGTGAGCAGGTTGACGCGCTGCTGGCGTTCGCAGGTGGCGCAGTCGTTACTGGCGCAGATTTCGCGGGTTTCGTTGCCGTGCAGGGCGATCAGTTGTTCGGCGTGGTTCTCGCCGCCGCTGTGCAGGCACAGCGACAGGCGCAGCCCCGGAAGGCGGCTCTGAAAGCTTTGCAGCAGTTCGTCCAGGCGCTCGGCGTCGGCCTGCCCGGAGGCGATGCTGCGGCTGCTGTGGTAGAGCAGTTCCAGCGCGGCGTTGGCCTGGCCGAGGGATTGGGTTTTCTGCGCGACGCGGCTTTCCAGGGTGCGGTGGGATTCTTCGATGGCGTCGGCCATGGCGTTGAAGCTGAGGGCCATCTGGCCCAGTTCGTCCTCGGAGCGGTAGTCGACCCGCGCGCCGAGGTCGCCGGCGCGAAAGCGCTCGGTGGCGCCGACCAGTTCCTGCAGCGGGCTGATCACGCTGCCCTGTAGCTCGTACATGCCCACCAGCAGCACGATGACGGTGATGAACAGCGCCATGCCCTGGATGCCTTGCTGCCAGCCCTGCTTGCTTTCGCTCTGCTGTTGCAGCAACAGCACGAAATGGTCGAGCTGTTCGACGAAGTCATCGGCGTTGGCCTGGAACGAGCGCTCGTCGCCCCTCTCCAGAGCCGGGCGCAGCTCCTCGCTCCAGCGTCGCTGCAGGTCGGCATAGGCCAGGTGCAGGGGCGAGCTGCCGGTGCCGCGCAGCACCTGCTTGAGGGCCTGGCTGTGCAGGCGGTTCTGGATGTCCTCGCTTAGTGTCCGCACCTGCCGGGCGTCGGCACCGGCCTCGAGCTTCCAGCACAGGCGGTAGGTGGCCATGCGCAGGGAGCCGGCGGTGTTGATGGCGGCGGCGTCATCTTCGCTGAGCCAGGCGATAACGCCGGCGCTCAGCGCGCTGCCCAGCGCGAGGATGGCGATCAGCATCACCGCCAGGCCGGCGCGAACCGGCAGGGAACTGTGTATCCAGCGCAGCATGCCGCTACCTACCTCCAAAGAGTTCTTTCGGCCCGCGTATGGCTGGCCATCTACTACTACGAACGCTCAAGTAGCTGATTGGTAAAGGAATTTCGTTTGAAATCCGATCTACCACTTAAGGGGTAGTGGGGCACAGCATAGGCCTGGAGCGGCGTTTGGCTTCTTGATGCAGATCAAGTGAAGGGGGCAAAGGGCTACCTAGTGTGCGAGCCATGGCAAGCGAACGAGGAGTCGGCCATGGCAAGTCACAAGGTACGTCAGGGGTTGGTGTTGGGCATGAGTACCCTGGCCTTCACCGTCTGTTTCATGATCTGGATGATGTTCGCCGTGATCGGCGTGCCCATCAAAGAGCTGCTGGGACTCAACGAAACCCAATTCGGCCTGCTGGCCGCCACGCCGGTGCTGACCGGATCGCTGGTGCGCCTGCCGCTGGGCATGCTGACCGACAAGTTCGGCGGTCGCCCGGTGTTCTTCGTGCTGATGCTGGCCTGCGTGCTGCCGATCTACCTGATCGGCGAGGCCACGCAGTTCTGGCATTTCCTGGTGCTCGGCCTGTTCGTCGGTTTGACCGGGGGCTCGTTCTCGGTAGGTATCGCCTACGTCGCCAAGTGGTTCGACAAGCAGAACCAGGGCTTCGCCATGGGCATCTTCGGCGCGGGCAACGCCGGCGCCGCGCTGACCAAGTTCGTCGCCCCGGCGATCATCGCTGCCGCCAGCTGGCAGATGGTGCCGAAGGTTTACTCGGCGATCATGTTCGTCACCGCGCTGCTGTTCTGGTTCCTCACCAGCGAGCAGAAGAGCCACCGGGTGGCGAGCAGCGTGACGTTCCGCCAGCAGTTGCAGGCCCTGAAGGACCCGACCGTGTGGCGCTACTGCCAGTACTACTCGATCGTCTTCGGCGGCTACGTGGCACTGGCGCTGTGGATGACCAAGTACTACGTGCAGGAGTACAGCTTCAACCTGCAGACCGCCGCGCTGCTGGCCGCCTGCTTTTCCCTGCCGGGTGGCGTGCTGCGCGCCGTCGGCGGCTGGATGAGCGACCGCTGGGGCGCGCAGAGCGTGACCTGGTGGGTGATGTGGGTGAGCTGGATCTGCCTGTTCATCCTCTCTTACCCGCAGACCGATTTCACCATCCAGACCGTCGATGGACCGAAGTCCTTCCACATCGGCCTCAACGAATACCTGTTCACCGTGCTGATGTTTGTCATCGGCATCGCCTTCGCCTTCGGCAAGGCCTCGGTATTCAAGTACATCTCCGACGATTACCCACAGAACATGGGGGTGATCTCCGGCGTCGTCGGCCTGGCCGGCGGTCTCGGCGGCTTCGTCCTGCCGATCATGTTCGGCGCCCTGGTGGACCTCACCGGCGTGCGCTCCTCCTGTTTCATGCTGCTGTACGGCGTGGTCTGGGTCTCCCTGATCTGGATGTACTTCAGCGAAGTCCGCAAAACACCGCTGATGGGCAAGGGCGCGCAAGGCCCGATGTCCGCGGCGTCCTGATTCCCACGAGGAGAAACCACCATGACCGCCGTGAACAAAATGGCACCGCCGCCCAGCTCGGGCCCGGTGATCCACGATTGGCGCCCCGAGGACGCCGGCTTCTGGGCCAGCATCGGCAAGGCTATCGCCACCCGCAACCTGTGGATTTCGATTCCCGCGCTGCTGCTCGCCTTCTCCGTATGGATGGTCTGGAGCGCGGTGATCGTGCGCCTGAACAGCATCGGTTTCAGCTTCAGCACCGACGAGTTGTTCTGGCTGGCGGCGCTGCCGGGGCTGTCCGGCGCCACGCTGCGCATCTTCTATTCGTTCATGGTGCCGATCTTCGGCGGGCGCAAGTGGACCACCATCAGCACCGCCTCGCTGCTGATCCCGGCGCTGTGGATGGGCTTCGCCGTGCAGGACCCCGGCACGCCCTACAGCTCCTTCGTGATCATCGCGCTGCTGTGCGGTTTCGGCGGCGGCAACTTCGCCTCGTCGATGTCCAACATCAGCTTCTTCTACCCCAAGGCCCAGCAGGGCACCGCGCTAGGCCTGAACGCCGGCCTGGGTAACCTGGGCGTGTCGGTGATGCAGTTCTGCGTGCCGCTGGTGATCACCCTCGGCCTGTTCGGCGGCCTGGGCGGCGCGGCCCAGCAACTGCCGGATGGCAGCCAGCTGTGGCTGCAGAACGCCGGCTTCATCTGGGTGCCGTTCATTGCGCTGGTCACACTGGCGGCCTGGTTCGGCATGAACGACCTGACCTGCGCCAAGGCGTCCTTCGCCGACCAGGCGGTGATCTTCAAGCGCAAGCACAACTGGCTGATGTGCTGGCTGTACCTGGCCACCTTCGGCTCCTTCATCGGCTTCGCCGCCGGCTTCCCGATGCTGATCAAGACCCAGTTCCCGGCGGTGGATGCGCTCAAGTTCGCCTTCCTCGGCCCGCTGGTCGGCGCCCTGGTACGGCCGCTGGGCGGCTGGCTGGCGGATCGGCTGGGCGGCGCGCGGGTGACCTTCTGGAACTTCATCGTGATGATCGGCGCGGTGTTCGGCGTGCTGCACTTCCTGCCCGCCAGCGGTGCCGCCGGCGACTTCTACGGCTTCCTGGCGATGTTCATGCTGCTGTTCGTCACCACTGGCGTGGGCAATGGCTCCACCTTCCGCATGATCCCGGTGATCTTCCGCACCCAGCATGAGCGTGCCAGCGCCGGCAAGCCGGCCGCCACCCGCGAGCAGGCGCTGAAGAACGCCACCAAGGAGTCCGCCGCGGTGCTCGGTTTCAGCTCTGCGATCGGTGCCTTCGGTGCCTTCTTCATCCCGAAATCCTTCGGCACCTCGGTAGCCCTGACCGGCAGCCCGCACATGGCCCTGTATGTGTTCATCGGCTACTACGTGAGCTGCCTGCTGGTGACCTGGTGGTGGTATTCGCGCAAGGGCGCCGAGGCGCCCTGCTAGGCCCGGTTTTCGACCCCATTCAACGCGACACGCGCGGGGCGAAGACCCCGCGTGAGCCTGAGAGGAAAAACAACGATGAGCCATCTACTCGACCAGCTGCGCTTCTTCACCCGGAAGCAAGGCGAGTTCGCCAACGGCCACGGCGAGACCCGCAAGGAGTCCCGCGACTGGGAGAACGTCTACCGCTCGCGCTGGCAGTACGACAAGATCGTGCGCTCCACCCACGGGGTGAACTGCACCGGGTCGTGCTCCTGGAAGATCTACGTGAAGAACGGCCTGATCACCTGGGAAACCCAGCAGACCGACTACCCGCGCACCCGCAACGACCTGCCCAACCACGAGCCGCGCGGCTGCCAGCGCGGCGCCAGCTACAGCTGGTACATCTACAGCGCCAACCGCCTGAAGTATCCCAAGGTGCGCAAGCCGCTGCTCAAGCTGTGGCGCGAGGCGCGGGCCAGCAAGAGCCCGGTGGACGCCTGGGCGAGCATCGTCGAGGACCCGGCCAAGGCGCAGAGCTACAAGAGCAAGCGCGGCTTGGGCGGCTTCGTGCGTTCCAGCTGGGATGAAGTCAACGAGATCATCGCCGCCGCCAACGTCTACACCGTGAAGCAGTACGGCCCGGACCGCGTCATCGGTTTCTCGCCGATCCCGGCCATGTCCATGGTCAGCTACGCCGCCGGCAGCCGTTACCTGTCGCTGATCGGCGGCGTGTGCCTGTCCTTCTACGACTGGTACTGCGACCTGCCGCCGGCCTCGCCGATGGTCTGGGGCGAGCAGACCGACGTGCCGGAGTCGGCCGACTGGTACAACTCCAACTACATCATCGCCTGGGGTTCCAACGTCCCGCAGACCCGCACCCCGGACGCTCACTTCTTCACCGAGGTGCGCTACAAGGGCACCAAGACCGTGGCCATCACCCCGGACTACTCCGAGGTGGCCAAGCTCACCGACCTCTGGCTCAACCCGAAGCAGGGCACCGACGCGGCGCTGGCCCAGGCCTTCGCCCACGTCATCTTCAAGGAATTCCACCTCGACAAGCCGAGCGCCTACTTCACCGACTACGCCAAGCGCTACACCGACCTGCCGGTGCTGGTGCTGCTCAAGGAGAAGGATGGCGCCTACGTCGCCGATCGCTTCCTGCGTGCCTCCGATCTGGCCGACAACCTCGGCCAGGCCAACAACCCCGAGTGGAAGACCATCGCCCTCGACGGCAGCAGCGGCGAGCTGGTCTCCCCGCAGGGCTCCATCGGCTACCGTTGGGGCGAGAAGGGCAAGTGGAACATCGAGGCGAAGGAAGGCGGCGAAGGCCGCGAGGTCGACCTCAAGCTGAGCCTGATCGACGGCGGCGAAGCAGCCGAGGTGGCCTTCCCGTATTTCGGCGGGCAGACCCACGAGCACTTCACCCATGTCGAGGGCGACGCCATCCAGGCCCGCCGCGTGCCGGTGAAGAGCCTGACCCTGGCCGACGGCAGCAGCGCCAAGGTCGCCACCGTATTCGACCTGATGGCCGGCAACCTGGCCATCGACCGCGGCCTGGGCGGTGCCAACGTCGCTACCAGCTATGACGACGCCAGCGTGCCCGGCACCCCGGCCTGGCAGGAGCAGATCACCGGCGTGGCGCGCGAGAAGGCGATCCAGATCGCCCGCGAATTCGCCGACAACGCCGACAAGACCAAGGGTCGCTCCATGATCATCGTCGGCGCGGCGATGAACCACTGGTACCACATGGACATGAACTACCGCGGGCTGATCAACATGCTCATGCTCTGCGGTTGCGTCGGCCAGACCGGTGGCGGCTGGGCCCACTACGTCGGCCAAGAGAAGCTGCGCCCGCAGTGCGGCTGGCTGCCGCTGGCCTTCGGCCTGGACTGGAGCCGCCCGCCACGGCAGATGAACGGCACCAGCTTCTTCTACAACCACAGCTCGCAGTGGCGCCACGAGAAGATGAGCATCCACGAAGTGCTCTCGCCGCTGGCCGACAAGTCGCAGTTCCCCGAGCACATGCTCGACTACAACATCCGCGCCGAGCGCGCCGGCTGGCTGCCGAGCGCGCCGCAGCTGAACCGCAACCCGCTGCAGATCTGCCGCGACGCCAAGGCTGCCGGCCTGTCGCCGGTGGACTACGTGACTAAGTCGCTGAAGGACGGCTCGCTGCGCTTCTCCTGCGAGCAGCCGGACAACCCGGTCAACTTCCCGCGCAACCTGTTCGTCTGGCGCTCCAACCTGCTCGGCTCGTCGGGTAAAGGTCACGAGTACATGCTCAAGTACCTGCTCGGCACCAAGAACGGCGTGATGAACGAAGACCTCGGCAAGCGCGGTGGCGTGAAGCCCAGCGAGGCCGAGTGGGTGGACGAGGGTGCCATCGGCAAGCTCGATCTGGTCACCACCCTCGACTTCCGCATGTCCTCCACCTGCGTGTACTCCGACATCGTCCTGCCGACCGCCACCTGGTACGAGAAGGACGACATGAACACCTCGGACATGCACCCCTTCATCCACCCGCTGTCGGCCGCCATCGACCCGGCCTGGGAGTCGCGGTCCGACTGGGAGATCTACAAGGGCATCGCCAAGAAGTTCTCCGAGATGGCCGAGGGGCAGCTGGGCGTCGAGCAGGACCTGGTCACCGTGCCGCTGATGCACGACAGCCACGGCGAACTGGCCCAGCCGTTCGGCGGCACCGACTGGAAAACCGCCGGGGTCGACCCGCAGCCGGGCAAGAACTGCCCGAACATGGCGGTGGTCGAGCGCGACTATCCGAACACCTACAAGAAGTTCACCTCCCTCGGCCCGCTGCTGGACAAGCTCGGCAACGGCGGCAAGGGCATCAGCTGGAACACCGAGCATGAAGTGGCGTTCCTCGGTGAGCTGAACCACAAGGTCCGCGAGCAGGGCGTCAGTCAGGGCCGTCCGCAGATCGAGTCGGCCATCGACGCCGCCGAGGTCATCCTGTCCCTGGCGCCGGAAACCAACGGCCACGTGGCGGTCAAGGCCTGGGCCGCGCTGTCGGAATTCACCGGTCGCGACCACACCCACCTGGCGCTGCCGAAGCAGCACGAGGCGATCCGCTTCCGCGACATCCAGGCGCAGCCGCGCAAGATCATCTCCAGCCCGACCTGGTCCGGTCTGGAAGACGAACACGTCAGCTACAACGCCGGCTACACCAATGTGCACGAGCTGATCCCGTGGCGCACCATCACCGGCCGCCAGCAGTTCTATCAGGACCACCCGTGGATGCAGGCCTTCGGCGAGCAGCTGCAAAGCTACCGTCCGCCGATCAACACCCGCACCATCGACTACGTGAAGGGCAAGAAGCCCAATGGCAACACCGAGATCGTGCTGAACTGGATCACCCCGCACCAGAAGTGGGGCATCCACAGCACCTACACCGACAACCTGCTGATGCTCACCCTGAGCCGCGGCGGCCCGATCATCTGGCTCTCGGAGATCGACGCCAAGTCGGCCGGCATCGTCGATAACGACTGGGTCGAGGTGTTCAACGCCAACGGCGCCATCGCCTGCCGCGCGGTGGTCAGCCAGCGGGTCAAGGAAGGCATGGTGATGATGTACCACGCCCAGGAACGCATCGTGAACGTGCCCGGCGCGGAGACCACCAAGACCCGCGGCGGCCACCACAACTCGGTGACCCGCGTGGTGCTCAAGCCCACCCACATGATCGGCGGCTACGCCCAGCAAGCCTACGGCTTCAACTACTACGGCACGGTCGGTTGCAACCGCGACGAGTTCGTCGTGGTGCGCAAGATGGCCAAGGTAGACTGGCTCGACGGGCCGGACGGCGAAGCGCTGCCCCAACCCCTGCCGCAGGACCTTTGAGGAGTACCGACCATGAAGATTCGTTCACAAGTGGGCATGGTCCTGAACCTGGACAAATGCATCGGTTGCCACACCTGCTCGGTGACCTGCAAGAACGTCTGGACCAGCCGCGAAGGCATGGAATACGCCTGGTTCAACAACGTCGAAACCAAACCCGGTATCGGCTACCCGAAGGAATGGGAAAACCAGGAGAAGTGGAAGGGCGGCTGGGTGCGCAACGCCGACGGCTCGATCAACCCGCGCATCGGCGGCAAGTTCCGCGTGCTGGCGAACATCTTCGCCAACCCGGACCTGCCGAGCATCGACGACTACTACGAGCCGTTCGACTTCGACTACCAGCACCTGCACACCGCGCCGCTCGCCGACCACCAGCCGGTGGCCCGGCCGCGCTCGCTGATCTCCGGCAAGCGCATGGAGAAGATCGAGTGGGGCCCGAACTGGGAGGAAATCCTCGGTACCGAATTCGCCAAGCGGCGCAAGGACAAGAACTTCGACAAGATCCAGGCGGACATCTACGGCGAGTACGAAAACACCTTCATGATGTACCTGCCGCGCCTGTGCGAGCACTGCCTCAACCCGGCGTGCGCGGCCTCCTGCCCGAGCGGCGCGATCTACAAGCGCGAAGAGGACGGCATCGTCCTGATCGACCAGGAGAAGTGCCGAGGCTGGCGCATGTGCATCAGCGGCTGCCCGTACAAGAAGATCTACTTCAACTGGAAGAGCGGCAAATCCGAGAAGTGCATCTTCTGCTACCCGCGCATCGAAGCCGGCATGCCCACCGTCTGCTCGGAAACCTGCGTCGGCCGCATCCGCTACCTCGGCGTGCTGCTGTACGACGCCGACCGCATCGCCGAAGTGGCGAGCACCGCCAGCGAACAGGACCTATACCAGAAGCAGCTGGAAATCTTCCTCGACCCGCACGACCCGAAGGTCATCGCCCAGGCGCTGAAGGACGGCGTGCCGCAGTCGGTGATCGACGCCGCGCAGAAATCCCCGGTGTACAAGCTGGCGGTGGACTGGCAGCTGGCCCTGCCGCTGCACCCGGAATACCGCACGCTGCCGATGGTCTGGTACGTGCCGCCGCTGTCGCCGATCCAGAACGCCGCGCAAGCCGGCACCGTCGGCATGAACGGGGTGATCCCGGATGTGGACAGCCTGCGTATCCCGCTGCGCTACCTGGCCAACCTGCTCACCGCCGGCGACGAGAAGCCGGTCAAGCTGGCCTTGAAGCGCCTGCTGGCGATGCGCGCCTACAAGCGCGCCGAGCAAGTCGAAGGGGTGCAGGACCTCAAGGTGCTGGAAGACGTCGGCCTGTCCGTGGACCAGGTCGAGGACATGTACCGCTACCTGGCCATCGCCAACTACGAGGATCGCTTCGTGATCCCGTCGGCGCACCGCGAAGACGCCGCCAGCGACGCCTTCGCCGAGCGCTCCGGCTGTGGCTTCAGCTTCGGCAGCGGTTGCAGCGGCAGCTCCGACACCAACATGTTCGGCGCGAAGAAGGCCAACAAGCGCGACGTGCTGAAAACCGTGCAGTTGTGGGAGGAATGAGCATGCAAATCCTCAAGGTGATTTCGCTGCTGCTCGACTATCCCACCGAGCCGTTGCTCGGTGCCGCCGACGAGCTGGAGGAGGCCATCGCCAAGGCCCGCGAGATCAGCCCGGCCCAGCGCAGTGCGCTGATCGAGCTGCTGCAGCGGCTGTGCGACAGCGACCTGATGGACGCCCAGGAAGGCTACTGCGAGCTGTTCGACCGCGGCCGGGCCTTGTCGCTGCTGCTGTTCGAGCACGTGCACGGCGAGTCCCGCGACCGCGGCCAGGCGATGGTCGACCTGATGGCGCAGTACGAAGAGGCCGGTTTCGCCATCGGCCTCAAGGAACTGCCGGATTACATCCCGCTGTACCTGGAGTACCTCGCCAGCCGCGACGACCTGGAGGCCCGCGAGGGCCTGGCGGATGTAGCGCACCTGCTCGGCCTGCTCGCCGCGCGGCTGGAGGAGCGCGACAGCGACTACGCCGCCTGCTTCCGCGCGCTGCTGCAGATCGCCGGCGAGGAGCCCCAGGCGCTGCTCGCCGAGGTGCGTCAGCAGGTGGCCAAGGAAGAGCGCGACGACTCCCTGGAAGCGCTCGACCGCATCTGGGAGGAGGAGCAGGTGAACTTCCTCCAGGCCGAACAGCAGGACCGCTGCAGCGCGCTGCCGAGCGGGCCGGGCAAGGCTCGGGAAGAGAATCCGGTGCCGCTGCACTGGGTGGATTTCAAGCAAGAAGGGGCCGGCGCCGTGCCGGTCCGGGAGGTGCGCAATGTCTAGTTCCAACCTGCTGCTGTTCGGGGTCTACCCGTATGTTGCCCTGGCCATCTGCGTGATCGGCAGCTGGGCTCGCTTCGACCTGTCCCAGTACAGCTGGAAGGCCGGCTCCAGCCAGATCTTCAACAGGACGGCGGCCGAGCAGCGCTACATGCGCATCGCCAGCAACCTGTTCCACGTCGGCGTGCTGTTTATCCTCGCCGGCCACTTCGTCGGCCTGCTGACGCCGCAGGCGGTCTACCACTCGGTGATCAGCACCGCCAACAAGCAACTGCTGGCGATGATCTCCGGCGGCTTCTTCGGCGTGCTCTGCCTGATCGGCCTGCTGATGCTGCTCAAGCGCCGCCTCGGCGACCCGCGCGTGCGCGCCAGCTCCAGCACCTCGGACATCCTGATCCTGGTCGTGCTGCTGGTGCAGTTGGTGCTTGGCCTGCTGACCATCATTGCTTCCACCGGCCATCTCGACGGCTCGGTGATGGTGATGCTGGGCAACTGGGCGCAGAGCATCGTCACCTTGCAACCGGTCCAGGCCGCCGCCGCCATCGCGCCGGTAAGCCTGATCTACAAGCTGCACGTGTTTCTCGGCCTGACCCTGTTCGTGCTGTTCCCCTTCACCCGCCTGGTGCACATCGTCAGCGCCCCGGTGTGGTACCTGGGCCGGCGCTACCAGATCGTGCGGCAGAAGGGCTGAGCCGTACCCGGATGAACACCGCTGTTGGGCTTCGCAAGCTCAACCCAACCTACGGACGCGATATGTAGGTTGGGTTGAGGGACGCTCTACCCCGAAGCCCAACGGACGAGGACCGGACGAGCACACGGGCCATGCCCGCGAAACGAGGCCCGGACACCAGCGGGGCCGAGACTCCGCAATGTTGGGTTACGCGGCGCTCGGACGACTGAGTTGCCGGCGGGAGCGGGGCATTGCGCCGCTAACCCAACCTACGGACTGACAACCCCCTCTCCCCCTCGCGGGAGGTGACTGCAGGGATGCAGGGGATAGGGCGAGGCGGGATGCAAAACCCCGAGGAATGGGGCTCGCCAGACGGGGAGGGGAGCGCTCCCCTGTAGGGGCGAATTCATTCGCCTGAGAACGCCCAGGCAAAGGAATCCTTCCCTGCCGGGCACGTACCAACCCCCTCTCCCCTCACGGGAGACGACTGCAGGGATGCAGGAGGTAGGGCGACGCAGGATGCCAAAGCCGAGGGCCGGGGAGAGGGGACCAAGCCCCACCCCGAACCAACGAGGAAAACCGACATGGCATGCGGATGTGGTGGTGGAAACGGTGAAGGCGGCTGCGGCGGCCAGCAACCGGTCATTGATACGAACCCGGCGGTGCACGAGATCGTGCCCGAGCCGATCCCGACGGCGGACGAACCCGAAGCCGAAGAAGACGAGTCAGCCCCCGAGCTGATCGCCACCAGCGCCCAGGAATGGCCGCGGGTGAAGGTCAACGGCGTAGCCATCGCCCCCGAGGCGATCGCCCTGGAGCTGCAGTACCACCCGGCGGATAGCCGCAACGAGGCGGTCTACCTGGCCACCCAGGCGCTGGTGATTCGCGAGCTGCTGCAACAACGCATCCACGCCCTCGGCCTGCGGGTGCGCCCGCAAGCCGGAGAAAGCGAGGAAGAGGCGGCCACCCGCGCGCTGATCGAGCAGGAAGTGCAACTACCGAAGGCCGACGACGACGCCTGCCGGCAGTACTACGCCGGCAACCAGTCGCGCTTTTACAGCGCGCCGCTGCTCGCCGCGCGGCACATCCTGCTGGCCTGTCCGGGCGACGACGAAGTGGCCCGCAGTGAGACCCGCGAGCGGGCACAGGCATTGCTTGCCGAACTGCAAGCCGACGGTGGCCGCTTCGCCGAACTGGCCATTGCCCATTCCGCCTGCCCATCGAAGCAGCAGGGTGGTGCTCTGGGCCAACTGAGCAAGGGCCAGACCGTGCCGGAGTTCGAGCGGCAGTTGTTCCGCCTGGCCGAAGGGCTGGCCCCGCAGCCGCTGGAAACCCGCTACGGCTTCCACATCGTCTGGATCGACCAGCGCATCGACGGGCGGCAATTGCCCTACGAGGCGGTGGCCGAGAAGATCCGTGACGAGCTGAACCAGCGGGTCTGGCAGGTCGGCGTAGCGCAATACCTGAAGAGCCTGGTAGGCGCAGCCGATATCCAGGGTATACAGCTCGAAGGCGCGGATTCGCCCTTGATGCAATGAGCCAGGATGTAGGGTGGATGACGCTTCACCCATCCACCACAACGGTGCAGCGGTGGACGATTTCGGAGCAATGATGGCGACGCATTTACAAGACGGCTTCGGCCGGCAGATCGACTACCTGCGCCTGTCGGTGACCGACCGCTGCGACTTCCGCTGTGTGTACTGCATGGCCGAGGACATGACCTTCCTGCCGCGCCAGCAGGTGCTCGGCCTGGAGGAACTGTACCGGGTCGCCGCGATCTTCGTCGGCCAGGGCGTGAAGAAGATCCGCCTCACCGGCGGCGAGCCGCTGGTGCGCAAGGGCATCGTCGGCCTCTGCGAGAAGATCGCCGCCTTGCCCGGCCTGCGCGAACTGGTCATGACCACCAACGGCTCGCAGCTCGGCAAGCTGGCCCGGCCGCTCGCCGAGGCCGGGGTCAAGCGCCTCAACATCAGCCTGGACAGCCTCGATCCGGCGCGCTTTCGCGCCATCACCCGCACCGGCGAGCTGCAGCAGGTGATCGACGGTATCGACGCCGCCCGCGCCGCCGGCTTCGCCCGCATCAAGCTCAACTGCGTGGTGATGAAAGGCCGCAACGCCGACGAGGTCGCCGACCTGGTGGACTTCGCCATCGCCCGTCAGCTGGACATCAGCTTCATCGAGGAAATGCCGCTGGGCGTGGTCGGCCGCGACCGCGGCGAGAGTTTCTGCTCCAGCGACGAGGTGCGCGCACTGATCGCCGAACGCCACGCCCTGCTGGATTCCGCCGAGCAGAGCGGCGGCCCGGCGCGCTACGTGCGGCTGCTGGAGCACCCGGATACGCGCATCGGCTTCATCTCGCCGCACTCGCACAACTTCTGCGCCACCTGCAACCGCCTGCGCGTCACCGTGGAAGGCCGCCTGCTGCTGTGCCTCGGCCACGAAAACGCCATCGACCTGCGTGGCCTGCTGCGCCGCCACCCCACCAGCGATGCGCCGGTGCTCGACGCGATCCAGGCGGCCCTCATGCGCAAACCGCTGCGCCACGAATTCTCAACCTCCGGTGAGGTGCAGGTGCTGCGCTTCATGAACGCCAGCGGCGGCTGACCCCTCACCGCCATCTCCCATTGGCCTGATCGTTCGGGCCATTAGCCACTCGCTGCCATCGGTCACGCTGGCGGTGCGTGGCTTTTTTTTGTGCGGCCGATCTCCCTTCGAACGCACCGCCCGCTATGTCCGCTGCGGCGCCTATACACTGCGCGTCCGTGTCCAGAGGGGCGCGGATGGGTTCAATGCCTGCACAGGATAGGGATGATCATGAGAATGGGCCGAAGGATTGTGCTGCTGGCGTTGCTCGCGTCAGCCTTGAGCGGGTGTGTCGACCCGCGTATCAGAGCCCTCGATAAATACATGCGGTTCGTCCCGGTGATCCTGCTGCTGGAGGATGGACGCCTCTACTCCGGAAATGCCGTGGACTACCTGCGCGGCGAAGGCATTACCGAAGTATCCATTTCAGTGGCGGGCTTCGGTGAAGGTGCCTGCAGAGCCCGGGATTTCCATTACCTGAGTCAGACCCGCGCCGCTATGCAGTTGCAGTGCACCGATGAGACCGATGCGCTGGTCGAGTTGGATCTGCAGAACATCCATCGCGGTATCGCCCGCGGCCAGTACCTCCGGGGCGGTCAGCCTGCCGGCCAGTTCACCCTGACCCTGGGCATGAAGCCGAGCGAGGCCAGTGCCTACCTGCCCATACCGCCAGGGAAGCGCCTGGCCCGGACCGAGGACGGCTTGCGCCTGCTGCCGCAGTAGCGCCTGGCTGGACGACTGTAAAAAGGACTTTGCTCATGTTGCGTTTGTTGCCCCTGTTGCTGTGCCTGCTGGCGACCCTTTCCGGTTGCATGACCTATTCTTCCCAACGCGGCCCAGAGCCCGCGCAGTGGCCGCCAGCCGCCGCTTCGCAGCCGCCCTTGCGCGCCCAGGTGAGTTTCGACGACCAGCACTACGTCAATGGCAGCCATACCGTGTCGGGCGGCTTCTACGACCCCTCGCATGTGCGTACCTTCAAGCGCGAACTGCTTGCCAGCGGGCGCTTTCGCCAGGTGACCGAGCGGGACATTCCCGCCGATGTGCACCTGGACATGCTGCTGGTGAACTACGAGAGCGGCAGCGAGGCGGCGGCCATGCTCACCGGCGCCAGCTTTTTCCTGCTGCCCAGCGTTCATCGGCGGCAGATCGTCATGCGTACCGTGGTGCGCGACGCCGAAGGCCGCGAACTGGGCCAGATCGAAAAAAGCGAAACCCTGACCACCTGGCTGCATCTGGTCTTCATCGTCACGGCACCGTTCAACGCCAGCCTAGACCAGGTGGTCGCGCGCCTGACCCGCAGCACCCTGGATGAAGCGATCCAGCGGCAACTGCTCTGATCCGACCGCCAGGTCGGTTGCGAACCGCTAGACACGGAGCCTCGCGATGAAAAAACTGCTGATCCTGGCCGTGCTGGCATTCTGTGCGGCGTGCGACAGGCACCATGGCAAGCCGGTGGCCACCCTGGCCTATGTTGAGATCGCCCGGCAACCGGGGGCGGGACTCTACGACCTGCATTTCAGTTCCGACCTGGACCTGCCGAACATCTTCAGCGCCGACGAGAGCCCGATTGGCGGAAAGTTGCGTTGTGCACTGGGCGAAGACGACGAGGATCTTTCCATCGATCACGTGTTGCGACTGTCTGCCCGCGGCCACGTGGAGGCGGATACGCCCGCCCGCGTGGCTGGTCGCTATCGGTTCGTTGCCTCGCTGCTGTTTAGCGAAACGCTGGACGGGGACAGGTCCCATCGTGACCTGGACGCTGCCGAACTGGATGCGCTGCTGTCGCGGCGGCAGGAGATTCCCTGCAAGTACATAGCGACCGCGTTCGGCTACAAGCCCTACTACTCCGGAACGCTGAGGGTTCCGACCCGCGCTCTGCTGCGCCAGGGTGATTGAAGGAGGAGGCAAGGCGGCTGGTCGCTCGGCGATTTACCTGCCTTCCTATGGCAAAAGGCTTACACGCCTCGGTGGCGGTTGGCTCTTTTGCCATCACGCCTCGGCCCGTAATCTATACCCATCCTCTGACGCAAAGGACGCGTCAGGATCAAGGAAGATCGACCATGGCCCGGATGGCTACCGACAGGATGTCGGAATGGTCAGGAAGAAACCCGCCCCGGCGGGTTTTTTGTTGCCTGCGAAAAAGACTTGCGAGCGACGGAGCCGCATGCCCATGATGCGTCCCATGACTATTTCCGCCCTCACGACCGATACCACTACGACCGCACCCAGGCGGGTCGTGAGGGCGTGAGCGGCAATTGAACCGCGCAATTCTCAGAGGCCCCGCCAGCGATGGACGGGGCCTTTTCGTTTCTCCGTCCAGCTTGGCCAGATAAGGAGAAACACCCATGCAAACGTTCAGCTCCAGTCGCTCCGCCCTGTTGATCGTCGATATGCAGGTCGGCCTGTTCGATGGCCCGGAGAGGCCTTTCGACCGGGAGCGCGTCCTCGCCAACATCAACATCCTGCTCGACAAGGCGCACGCCGCCGAGGTGCCGGTCTTCGTGGCTCGCCATACCGGACCGCAGAACTCCCCGATCGCCTCCGGCAGCCCGGCCTGGCAATTGGTGCCGGGGTTGCGGGTGGATGCGCAACGGGATCGGCTGTTCGAGAAGACGCGCCCCAGCTGCTTTTTCGACACAGGGCTGGAGCAGTGGCTGGAAGCGCTGAGCATCGACACGCTGGTCGTCGTCGGCATGAAGACCCAGTACTGCATCGATAGTACTTGTCGCCGCGCAGCGGAGCTCGGCTTGCAACCGGTCCTGGTGGCGGACGCGCATACCTGCATGGATACGCCGGTGCTGCCGGCCCGGGCGATCATCGAACACCATAATCAGACCCTGGGGGGCGGGTTCGCCACGTTGCGCGCGGCGGGCGATGTCGAATTCTGAATTCAGCTTGATTTCAGCCAGCCTGCATAACCTTGGTGGCGTCGAAACCCACCGAGGACAAAACCATGCACAAACTGATCGCCCTGACCGCCACCCTGCTGACCATCGCCACCGTCGCCCAGGCCCGCGACCTGGGCCCCGACGAGGCGCTGAAGCTGCGCGACGCTGGTACCATCCAGTCGTTCGAGAAGCTCAACGCCGCCGCCTTGGCCAAGCATCCGCAGGCCACCGTCGAGGAGACCGAACTGGAGGAGGAATATGGCCGCTATGTCTATCAAGTCGAGCTGCGCGACGCCCAGGGCGTGCAGTGGGATCTTGAGCTGGATGCCAGCAACGGCCAGGTCCTCAAGGACCAGCAGGACGACTGATGCGTAATCGCCGCAGCACGGCCTTGCTGTTGAGCCTGAGCGTGCTGGGGAGCAGTGCCCTGGCACGCGACCTGGACCAGGACGAAGCCCTGCGGTTGCGCCAGCGCGGCGACATCCTCGCCCTCGAGGATCTGCTGCACAGCGCCCTGCAGCGCTACCCGGGCGCCGCCCTGCTGGAGGCCGAGCTGGAGGAAGAGGACGGCCGCTATGTCTATGAGTTCGAGTTGCTGTTGCCCGATGGCCAGGTGCGCGAGCTGGAGCTGGATGCCCTGGACGGCCGCCTGCTGAAGGATGAGGAAGACGACTGATGCGCCTGTTGCTGGTAGAAGACCATGTGCCGATGGCCGAGGAGCTGCTCGCCGGCCTCAGCCGCCAGGGCTACGCGGTGGACTGGCTGGCCGACGGGCGCGATGCCGCCTACCAGGGCGCCTGCGAACCCTACGACCTGATCGTGCTCGACCTCGGCCTGCCCGGCAAGCCGGGGCTGGAGGTGCTGCGCGAATGGCGGGCCGGCGGATTGGCCACGCCGGTGCTGATCCTCACTGCGCGCGGTTCCTGGGCCGAACGCATCGAGGGACTCAAGGCGGGTGCCGACGATTACCTGAGCAAACCCTTTCACCCCGAGGAACTGCTCCTGCGCCTCCAGGCGCTGCTGCGCCGTGCCCATGGGTTGGCCAACCAAGCGCAACTGGAGGCCGCCGGGCTGCAACTGGATGAGCGCCGCCAACGTGTCTGCCGCGGCGACGACCAGTGGCTGGACCTGACCGCCGCCGAATTCCGCCTGCTGCGTTACTTCATGCTTAACGCCGGCACGTTGCTGTCCAAGATGCAGTTGGCTGAGCACCTCTACGACGGTGAGAGCGAGCGTGATTCTAATGTCATCGAGGCGCACGTCAAGCGCCTGCGCGACAAGCTCGGCCGCGACATCATCGAAACCCGTCGCGGCCAGGGCTATTGCTTCAACGGGACCGGCGGGTGAGGTCGATCCAGCAACGCCTGGGCCTCGGCCTGGTTGGCGCGTTGCTGCTGGTCGGCCTGCTGTTCGCCCAGAGCAGCTTGTGGCTGTTCGACCTGACGCTGCGCCGCTATCTTGAGGGCAACCTGCGGGAAGAGGCGCAAGGCATATTGATCGCCCTGGTGCGCGGTCCCGACGGGCTGCAGCTCGACGAGGCGCGCCTGAGTCCGCGCTACCAGCGGCCCTTCTCCGGCCACTACTTTCGCATCGACCTGGGCGAGCGCAGCTGGCGCTCGCGCTCGCTATGGGACAAGCAATTGCCCGCGCCGGTGGAGAGCGGCCTGCAGGCCGAGCTGGTCGCGGGGCCGCAGAGCCAGCAACTGCTGACCTATCGCTCCGACTACCGGCGCTTCGGTCAGCCGATCTCCATCAACGTGGCCCAGGACTACACCCCGGTACTGGAGAGCTTCAGCCGCCTGCGCCAGCTCAGCCTGTGGCTCGGCGGCGGCGCCTTGCTGCTGATCCTGCTGCTGCACTGGCTGATCGTGCAGCGTGCGTTGCGTCCGCTGGAATCCGCGCGGCAGCAGATCGCCCAGCTCCAGCGCGGCCAGCGCGCCGAGCTGGATAAGCAGGTGCCGACCGAGTTGGAGCCGCTGGTGGCGCAGATCAACCACCTGCTCACCCATACCGAGGGCACCCTGCGGCGTTCGCGCACCGCCCTGGGCAACCTTGGCCATGCCCTGAAAACGCCCTTGGCGGTGCTGCTCAGCCTGAGTTCTCGCGAAGCGCTACAAGCGCACCCCGAACTGCGCGCGCGCCTGCAGGACCAGCTGGTGCAGATCGAGCAACTGCTGGCCCGCGAGCTGGGGCGTGCGCGCCTGGCCGGCGAGGCCTTGCCCAGCGCTCATTTCGACTGCGCGGCCGAGCTGCCGGGCCTGCTACAGACCCTCGCGACCATTCACGGCGGCAGTCTCGACATGGACTGGCAGGCGCCACCCGGACTGCGCTTGCCCTGGGACCGCGAGGACATGCTGGAGCTGCTTGGCAACCTGCTGGACAACGCCTGCAAATGGGCCCACAGCCAGGTGCGCCTGGAGATCGTCCGGGTGCCCGCCGGCTTCCAGCTGCTGATCGACGACGATGGTCCCGGCATCGCAGTGGAGGCCCGCGAAACCGTGCTCGGGCGCGGCTCACGGCTCGACGAGCAGACTCCCGGCCATGGTCTCGGCCTGGGCATCGTGCGCGATATCGTCGAGGCCTGGCGCGGCGAGATGGCGCTCGATGACAGCCCGCTGGGCGGGTTGCAGGTGAGCGTGTCGCTGCCGGGCGCCTGGAGCAGCGGGACGGTGAATGTCGTTGGCGCATCGCATCGGCCGGGCTAAGCTTCGGGCCGCCAGGTATTGCAGCGTGCCGCCGCTCTTAAGATCCCTTTAAGCGAACGCTTGTAGCCTGCTCCCTCACAACCCCACACATAGGATTTTCCCATGCGCAAATTGCTTCTGCTCACGCTCGCCATCGCCAGCCCGCTGGCCTTTGCCGGCCCCGAGTGCACCACTGCCGACAAGGCCCAGTGGCAAGACCAGGATAAGTTCCAGGAAGACCTCAAGGCCCAGGGCTACGAGATCAAGAAGTTTCTGGTCACCAAGGGCAACTGCTACGAAATCTACGGCTGGAACAAGGACAAGCAGAAGGTCGAGATCTATTTCGATCCGGTAAGCGGCAACGCGGTCAAGACCGAGATCGACTGATATGAGCCAGGAAACCCTGCGCCTGTGGGATCCGGTGGTGCGCCTGTTCCACTGGTCCCTGGCCGGCGTATTCATCGCCAATTACTTCTTCACCGAGGAAGGCGATGACTGGCATCGCTGGCTGGGCTACTACGCCGTGGCCTGGTTGGCGATCCGCCTGGTGTGGGGTTTCATCGGCACGCCGGCGGCGCGCTGGGCGGACTTCTGGCCGACCCCGGCGCGGCTGAAGGCGCACCTCGGAGCGCTGTTCGGCAGGCGCCCCTACCATCGTCTCGGGCACTCGCCGCTCGGGGCATTGGTGATGATTCTGATGATGCTGTTGATGTTCGGCCTCGGCGTCACCGGGTTCCTGATGGAGGAGGTCGATTACTTCTGGGGCCTGGATGGGCCGAAGGAGGTACACGAATTCTTCGCCAACAGCGTGATGGCGCTGGTGTGCCTGCATCTGCTGGCGGCGACCGTGGAAAGCCTGCGCCTGCGGGAAAACCTGCCGCTGTCGATGATCACCGGGCGCCGTCGCAAGCTCTGACCCGCCCATGGCGCACCTTCCGGTGATGTCAGGGGCTCCTCCTCGTGCGCCAGTTCAAGAAACGTCGTGCTTCCAACCCGGGCCCGCGTGGGCGCCGCTAGAATGCAGCGGCCGACCCCTCGCGGCTTTCCGCGCGCCCAGCGCATCGGCTGGTGGCGACGGGTCGACAGTGCCAACGAGAAGAACATGACGTCACAAGGAGCATTGCCATGAGTGAAAATCTATATGCACCGCCGCAGGCGGCATTGGTCGAGGCCGCGGAAAAACACCAAGTCACCGCTTCCCGCTGGAAGCGACTCGGCGCGTCGTTCATCGATGCCCTGTCGATCATGGTGATCACCATCCCGATCATGTTCGTCACCGGCGGTTTCGACGGCATCGAGAGTGGGGAATCGCCCTCGATCGGCTACAGCCTGGCGGTCGGCCTGTTGGGCATCGTCGCGTTCTGCCTGATGAACTTCCAGTTGCTGACGAAACAGGGCAAGACGCTCGGCAAGAAGGCGGTCGACATCAAGATCGTGTCGCTGGATGGCGAAGTCCCCGGCGCCAACCAATTGGTGAAACGCTACGCGGTGTATTTTCTTCCCGGGCAGATTCCTTTCGTGGGCCAGTTCATTTCGCTGATCAACATCCTGTTCATCTTCGGCGGCGAGAAGCGCTGTGGGCACGACCACATCGCCGGGACCAAGGTCGTAGAGGGCTGACGGCAGGCTCGCCCGTTGCCCGGGCGAGCGGCTAGCCGCGGTGGTGGACGGGCGGGGGCGAACCATGGGCGGTCACGCGGGCCTAAAGTAGAGGTCCGCTGAAAACGCCGGGAGGTACCCGATGAACCGTGCCAGCCATTCTCCCGTTCGCGCCGACGAGTCGCCGCTGAACGATCTGGACGAAGCCGAGAGCGAGATCGAGTCGGAGCAGGAGCCCGAGCTTTCCGAGGAAGCCAGGGACCATCTGGACAAGATGCCGCCGCCCCCCGATCCGATTCCCGATCCCGGCCCGATGTAGACCTCAGAAGTCGAAGAGGTCGGACAGGAAGCTCTCGCGTTTCTTCTTCTTGTAGTAGCCAGCGTGGTGATGGCTGCCGTCGTGCTGCCCGTGGCGAGGCTGCGGCGGCGGGGGCTGGTAGGCCGGTTGCGGTGCGCTCTGCTGCGGCGCAGGGGCAGATGTCGGCTGGCTCGAGCGCTCGATGATCTTGTCCAGCTCGCCACGATCCAGCCAAACGCCCCGGCAGTCGGGGCAATAGTCGATTTCGATGCCTTGTCGTTCGGACATCACGAGGCTGCTGGTCTTGCAGACGGGGCAGTGCATGGAGGTTTTCCTCTCGCTCGCGGAGTTCCCCTGCCGGTTGGCGGGCGCCGTGCCGGCAGGACCTGAGTCGGCCACGCTACCGACCCGCCTGGGCACCGTCCAACGCAGATCTTTGCAAGTTGTAAGCGCTTGCAGCCTCAGCGTCCGCCGGCGACGTCCACCCATGCGCCGGTGACGTAGGAAGCCTTGTCGTCGAGCAGCCAGCAGATGGCCTCGGCGACTTCCTCGGCGCGGCCCGGCCTGCCCAGCGGGGTGGCCTTGCCCAGGCGCTCGGCGCGGTCCGGTTGGCCGCCGCTGGCGTGGATCTCGGTATCGATCAGGCCGGGGCGCACGGCGTTGACCCGCACGCCGTCGCCGCCCAGCTCCCTGGCCAGGCCACGGGTCAGGGTGTCCACCGCACCCTTGGCGCCAGCGTAGTCGACATATTCGAACGGCGAGCCGAGGGTCGCCGCAATCGAGGAGACCAGGACCATCGCGCCGCCCTGGCCGCCGCGACTGCGGGCCATGCGCCGGGCGCCTTCGCGGGCGCAGAGGTAGGCGCCGAGCACGTTGACGTCGAACACCCGGCGCATGCGCTCCAGCGACATGTCCATCAGCGGCAGCGGCGGTGCCACCACACCGGCGTTGATCACCAGGCCATCCAGTGGACCGAGCGCGGCCATGCCATCGAAGATCCGCAGCACGTCGGCTTCCTCGGTGACATCGCCCTGTAGCGCCAGGGCCCGGCCGCCGGCGTCGGCGATCTGCTTGACGACCGCCTCCGCCGCGTCGCGGTCGTCACGGTAGTTCACCCCCACCGTCCAACCCTGCCGGGCGGCGAGCAGGGCGGTGGCGCGACCGATGCCGCGGCTGGCGCCAGTGATCAACAGGGTTCGGCTCACAGGCATTCTCCCGGGTTGCGATACGCCGCCAGCTTGCCTGCCCGGGCGCGGCTCTGCCAAGCGCCTCAGCCCAGCAGCAGGCGCTCGGTGGTGGCTGCGATCTGCGCGGCCAGTTGCGGGCTGCCAACGGCGCGGGCGAGGGTCACGGCACCGGCCAGGGTCGCCAGGGCAGTGAGGGCGGCGCTCTCGTCCCGTGGTGCGCCGGCGGAGAAGGGGCCGGCGGCGATGAGCGCGGCGACCTCCCGCAGGTCGGCTTCGAACGCTTCCCTGGCCGGTGCGTCCGAGCGCGCTACCTCCGGCGCGAGGCTCTGCAAGGCGCAGCTTTCCGCCAAATCGCAGCAGCGCTTGCTGCCCAGGTAAAAGCGCACGAACTCGGCCCACCAGGTCTCCCCGTGGGCGTCCTGGAAGTGGCGCACACCGGCTTTCAGGTCGGCCATGCCTTCGGCCACGGCCTCGCGAAAGGCCGCGGCCTTGGAGCCGAAGTGGGTATAGAAGGCGCCGGAGGTGACCCCGGCCTCCTTGGCCAGGCCATCCACGCCGGCACCGCCGAAGCCGCCGCGACGAAAGCCGCGGCCGGCGGCATCGAGGATGCGTTGGCGGGTTTGCTGTTTCTGTTCGGAGCGGGACATAGCTTCTGCTCGCAGGGGTTCGTTTGGGCAAATTCTACTTGATTGAATAACGATCGCTATGCGATTTTAAATAACGATCGTTATTTGTGCGGTCGTGCGCTGCGCCGATGTTCAGGCGCCAGCACCTAATCCCTGTATCCAGCTGGAAGGAAATAGCCATGCAAATCAAAGCGTTCGTCTACACCGAGCTGCAGAATTCCGTGCCCTTCGCTGAGGCGCCCTGGCGGACATTGAACCCTGTTCTGCTGCAACAGCCCGGTCTGATCAACAAGACCTGGCTGTCCGGCGTCGCGAACCACTCGCTGGGCGGCCTCTATGCGTTCGACAGCCTCGCCAACGCACAGCGCTTCGTTACGGCGTATTTTCCCAACGAGGTACGCGGCTTCAATGTTGCCCAGACCAGCCGCATCTTCAATGCCGAGGTCGTGGTAGAGGCGAGCAGGGACATGAATTCCGCGCACTTTGGCGGCAAGCTTGATATGCAGCCCGGCGCCTTCGTCTACACCGAGGTGCAGCTCAGCCTGCCCTTCAATCAGGTGCCCTGGCGGGAGATGAATCCGACCCTTAAGCAGCAGCCCGGCCTTCTCGCCAAGACCTGGCTGAGTGGCGTGCATACCCATACGCCGGGTGGGTTCTACGCCTTCGACACGGTGGAAAATGCAACGGCGTTTGCCGTCGATTACTTTCCCACGGAGGCGGCCAATCTGAACGCCGCATTCACCACGCGGATTTTCGATGGGCGGGTGGTGGAGGAAGCCAGCAGGCAGCTGCGTTCACCTTTCTTCGCTTAGGAATTTACCGCAGGGCGGCGGCGCGGTCGCCGATCCGCCCTATCGGGCGACGTTCGTCGCCCTTGACCGCAATCAATTTCCAGACCGCCCTTGCCGGGTACCGTGCACAACATCTTGTGGTAAGCGTCGTTGTTCTTATCCACCTATTGTGTATGGAGACCTTATGTCCATCCTGCCCCTGCATTACCGTCCAACCTCGCTGCGCAAGCGCGACGGCAGCCTCGTACCGTTCGACCTCGGCAAGATCGAGCGGGCCATCGCCGCTGCCGGGCAGGCCACCGGCGAGTTCGGCGCCCCCTATGCCCAGGCGCTCGCCGATGCGGTGCTGGCGCGTCTGTTGGAGCACCGGGCGCTGGACGTGGAACAGGTGCAGGACCGCGTCGAGCGGGTACTGATGGAAGCCGGCTACTACCCGACCGCGCGCGCCTACATCGTCTACCGCGAACGCCATGGCCGGCTGCGCCGCGACCGCAAGGCGCTGGTGGACGTGGCCGCGTCGATGAACGAGTACCTGTCGCGCGAGGACTGGCGGGTGCGGGCCAACGCCAACCAGGGCTATTCCCTCGGCGGGCTGATCCTCAACGTGTCCGGCAAGGTCACCGCCAACTACTGGCTGGACGAGGTGTACAGCCCGGAGATCGGTCGCGCCCACCGCGAGGCGGACCTGCATGTCCATGACCTCGACATGCTTGCCGGCTATTGTGCCGGCTGGTCGCTGCGCAGCCTGCTGCACGAGGGCTTCAACGGCATTCCCGGCCGGGTCGAGGCGGGGCCGCC
This sequence comes from Zestomonas ipomoeae, assembly GCF_057128665.1. Lineage (NCBI taxonomy): Bacteria > Pseudomonadati > Pseudomonadota > Gammaproteobacteria > Pseudomonadales > Pseudomonadaceae > Zestomonas > Zestomonas ipomoeae. Next base: position 29,979 of record NZ_JBSKHQ010000028.1, on the reverse strand, counting down.
GAAGCATCTGTCCAGTGCCCTGGGACAGATGGTCAACTTCCTCGGCACCCTGCAGAACGAATGGGCCGGCGCCCAGGCGTTCAGCTCCTTCGACACCTACCTGGCGCCCTACGTACGCAAGGACGGCCTGGGCTACGACGAGGTGCGCCAGGCCATCCAGGAGTTCATCTACAACCTCAACGTGCCGTCGCGCTGGGGCACCCAGACGCCCTTCACCAACCTGACCTTCGACTGGGTCTGCCCGGCGGATCTGCGCGAGCAGATCCCGGTGATCGGTGGCGAGGAAATGCCCTTCGCCTACGGCGAGCTGCAGGCGGAGATGGAACTGATCAACCGCGCCTACATCGAGGTGATGATGGCCGGCGACTCCCTCGGCCGGGTGTTCACCTTCCCGATTCCCACCTACAACATCACCCACGACTTTCCCTGGGACAGCGAGAACGCCGAGCGCCTGTTCGACATGACCGCACGCTACGGCCTGCCGTACTTCCAGAACTTCCTCAACTCGGACATGCAGCCCAACCAGGTGCGTTCCATGTGCTGTCGCCTGCAACTGGACGTGCGCGAACTGCTCAAGCGCGGCGGTGGGCTGTTCGGTTCGGCGGAACAGACCGGCTCGCTCGGCGTGGTGACGATCAACTGTGCGCGCCTGGGCCATCTGTACCGCGGCGATGTGGCGGGGCTCTACCGGCGCCTCGACGAATTGCTGGAGCTGGCCCGGCAGAGCCTGGAGGTGAAGCGCAAGGTGATCCAGCAGCACATGGACGCCGGCCTCTACCCCTACACCAAGCGCTACCTCGGCACCCTGCGCAATCACTTCTCCACCATCGGCGTGAACGGCCTGCACGAGATGCTGCGCAACCTCACCGACGACCGCGAGGGGCTGCATACGGAGACGGGCCGCACCTTTGCCCTGGAGCTGCTCGACCACGTGCGGGCGACCCTGGTGCGCTTCCAGGAGGAGACCGGCCATCTCTACAACCTGGAGGCGACCCCGGCGGAGGGCACCACTTATCGCTTCGCCAGGGAAGATCGCAAACGTTTCCCCGACATCCTCCAGGCCGGTACGCCGGGGGCGCCGTACTACACCAACTCCTCGCAGTTGCCGGTGGGCTACACCGACGACCCCTTCGAGGCCCTGGAGCTGCAGGACGACCTGCAATGCAAGTACACCGGCGGCACCGTGTTGCACCTGTACATGGCCGAGCGCATTTCCTCGGCCCAGGCCTGCAAGAACCTGGTGCGCACTGCGCTCGGCCGCTTCCGCCTGCCGTACCTGACGATCACCCCGACCTTTTCCATCTGCCCGGTGCACGGCTACCTGGCCGGCGAGCACGAGTTCTGCCCGAAGTGCGACGAGGCGTTGTTGCAACGCCAGGCGGCGTGCGCGGGGGGACCTGCGGCGCGTGAACAGTTTGGGGACGCATCCGCTCGCCCGACGCTGCCGGGATCGATGTAGGGGCGAATTTATTCGCCTGCCCCGGCCACCGCTGGCGAATGAATTCGCCCCTACGGAGCATTGCGTGAGCAGACGAGGCAGTGATGCCGACATCGCAAGGAGCAAGACACGACGGGCCAAGCGAAGGCGTTTTTTGTAGGGGCGAATTTATTCGCCTGCCCCGGCCACCGCTGGCGAAATTCGCCCCTACGGAGTTTGCGTGAGCAGGCGAGGCAGCTGATGCCGGCGTTGCAAGGAGAAAGGCACGACGGGCCAAGCGAAGGCGCTTTTTTGTGGGGGCGAATTTATTCGCCTGATACGGCCCGCGGGCGAATGAATTCGCCCCTACATCGCCTGCCGGCGACAACCGATTTCATCATCCACAACAAGGAGCAATACCCATGAACCAATCCACCCAACTACCCGAAGCCCAACGCCAGCGCTGCGAAGTCTGGACCCGCGTGATGGGCTATCACCGCCCGGTCGCCGCCTTCAACGCCGGCAAGCAGTCCGAGCACCGCGAACGCCGGCATTTCACCGAAGCGGCTGCCGCTCGGTGAGCTACAGCCTCAGGGTCGGGGGGCTGGTCCCCCTGACCACTCTCGATTATCCGGGCAAGCTGGCCTGCGTGCTGTTCTGCCAGGGTTGCGCCTGGCGCTGTCGCTATTGCCACAACCCCGAACTGATCCCACCCAGGGCCGTCCACGAGCGGCCCTGGGCGCAGGTGCTGGAATTTCTCCAGCGCCGTCGCGGCTTGCTGGAGGCGGTGGTGTTCAGCGGCGGCGAGCCGACCTTGCAGCAGGCGCTGCCGAGCGCCATCGAGCAGGTTCGGGAGATGGGCTTCAAGATCGGCCTGCACAGTGCCGGCATTCGCCCGAAGACGTTTGCCCGCGTGGTCGGCCAGGCCGATTGGGTGGGCTTCGACGTCAAGGCCCTGGCCGAGGACAGCGCGCTGATCACCGGCGTATCCAACAGCGGCAAGGCCAACTGGCGCAGCCTGGAACATCTGCTGGCCAGCGGCGTGGAGTACGAATGCCGCACCACGGTGCACTGGCACCTGTTCGATGCCGAGCGCCTGTTGCGCCTGGCCGAGCGGTTGCGCCGGTTCGGCGTGCAGCGCTTTGCCGTGCAGTGGGTGCGCACCGCCCAGATGCTCGATCCGGAGCTGCCCTGGGCCCCGCCGCCGCTGGCCGAGCGCGAGCTGTGGCGGCGGTTGGAAGGATTGTTTCCAGCGTTCGTATTGCGTGGGCGATAGCGCCGTGGCGAGGTTGGTCTCTGCGCGTAGCTGCGGCTGGGTATTTTCACCGCGCTGCGCAACGTAAGGCGTAGGTTGGGTTGAGCGCAGCGATACCCACCCTACGAGGATCGACTCCGTAGCCCGGACAGGCGCCAGCGCAATCCGGGGCCATGCCTCGGTCGGGCGGGAGCCCGCTTGATATCCATCCCCGCTGGGCCTTTCAGGGATGCGGGATCAATTCCAGCCCCAGAACTGCAACCACCAGCCGTAGCCCACCAGCAGACATCCCAGCCCCAGGCAGGTCTGCGCCGCAACCTGACGAGCGATGTCGGCGCGACCCGGCCGTAGCACCCGCCAGCCCAGCCATAGGCTCCAGGCGATGGCCCCGCCCAGCAGCAGGGCGCGCCCGGCGTCCACCCATGCCAGCGACCACCCTTCGTAGCGCAGCAGCTTGACGGTGGTGGCGGAGAGGCCGAGAAACAGCCCGGCCGCACCGAGGGGAATCAGGCACAGCGCGAGCTGCCGCTGCGCCACCGCGCCGAGGCGCGCGCCCAGGGCGGTCAACAGCCACAGCGAGCCACCCAGCAGCAGGGCGGAGGCGAACAGGTAGGCCACGATCAGGCCGCCATCCAGCCAGGTGAAGGCGTCGTTGACCTGCGGGTAATGGGTCAGTAGCCACCAGGGCGCGTCGGCCTCCAGCGGCCAGAAGATGTTCCGCTCCACCAGCCACTCGGCCGCCGCCTGCTTGAGGGCAATGAACCAGGGGCTGACCGTCCACTGGAAGGCGCCCATGGCCAGGCCGATGACGCCGAACAGGAGCAGGCGCACATCCCAATCGCTGCCGCCGTGGCGCTCGACATGGATGATCTCCACGTTCGGCGAGCGCAGTTGCAGGGCCACCGCGCCGCGCTGGCCGCTGCAACGGCCGCAGGCGTGGCAGGCGCTGGCGCCCTGCATGCGGCGGATGTCGATCAGCGGCGCGCAGTTGGGTGTCGGCAGGTGCGGCGGGGCGTTGTCGCGCCAGCGCTGCTCGTCGACACGGAAATGCACCGGTGCCAGGCGGGCGAGCAGGGCGAACACGCCGCTCACCGGACACAGGTAGCGGCACCAGACACGCTTGCCGCGCCCGTAGAGAAAGCCCACCAGCATGGCGGCGATGGTGGAACCGCCGAGGATCAGCAGCGCCGCCTGGGCATAGTCGTAGACGCTGATCAACTGGCCGTAGAGGGTGGTGAGGAGGAAGCCCACCGTCGGCCAGCCGCCCCAGCGCAGCCAGCGCGGTGTACCGCGACCGAGGCCGTGCCGGCTGGCCCATTCGCTGAGCGAGCCTTCCGGGCAGAGCACGCCGCACCAGAGACGCCCGAACAGCACGATGGAGACCAGCACGAACGGCCACCAGACGCCCCAGAAGATGAACTGCGCGAACAGCGTCAGATCGTCCAGCATCCGCGCCTGCGGGGCTGGCAGCGGCAGCAGGGCGGGGATCACCAGCAGCGCCAAGTAGAACAACACCACGCCCCACTGGATGGTGCGGATCGCCCCGGCGTGCCGGCGCATGGCATCGCCCAGGCGCGCCAGGGCGCTGTTCATGCGGCCTCGACCCGCAACGGCGCGGGCGCCGGGGTGCGCCAGAGCCAGGCCCAGGCCAGCAGCCAGTAACCGCCGAGCAGCAGCACTGCCGCCAGCGAGGGCATGGCGCGGTAGCCGGCGAAGTCGGCGAGCACGCCGCCGAGGCCGGCGCTGTCGTCGAGCCAGACTGAACTGTCCCACAATGGATCGCCGAGCCAGGCGTAGATGGCCTCTGGCAGTTCCATGCCCATCAGTTGTCCACTGACCCGATCCAGCCCGGCCATCAGCAGCGCTCCGCCGAGCAATAGCAGCAGCGCCTCGCTGATCTGGAAGAAGCGCCGCCAGGACAGAAGCCGCTGGCTCGCCTGCAAGGCGGCGAAGGTGGCCAGGGCGAGCAGGAATCCGAGCACCCCGCCGATGATGAAGCGCCCCAGCTCCAGCCCCTGCTGTTGTGCCCCGATGCCATAGAGGAACACCACCGTCTCGCTGCCTTCCCGGCCCACCGCGATCAACGCCAGCAGGGCCAGGCCGAGGCCGGTGCCGTGGGCCCGCGCACCTTGCTCCAGGCTGGCGCGCAGGTGACGGCCGTGGCGATGCATCCAGCCGACCATGTGCAGGATCAGGCCGCTGGCGATCAGCACCAAGGCGGCCTGGAACCACTCGCCAGCGCTTCCCGCGAGCCAGTCGCCAGCGCCGAGGATCAGCAGCGCCAGTACCAGCGACAGCAGCATTCCGCCGGCCACGCCGCTCCACAGCATGGCCAGGCCGCGGCGGGCGTCCGGCTGCTGGCGCAACCAGGCGTAGAGGATGCCGATCACCAGCAGGGCTTCGACGCTTTCGCGCCAGACGATGAACAACGACTGTCCCATGATGGGCTCCTACCGGGCGACGATCGCCCCCTCCGGCAGCTCCGGGTGGAACTCGTCGAAGAAGGGGTAGCGTCCGGGTTTCAGGGGATGGATGACCACGAAGGACGTGGCCCCCGGCGAAAGCACCTTCTCCACCCGCAGGGGGATGCTCTCGAACTCGATGGGGCCGTTGCCCTCGTTGCGCACCACGATCTTGAAGCGCTGCCCGGCCGGCACCTCGATCACCTGCGGGCTGAAATGCCCGTCGCGGATGCCCAGCTCATAGGTCGGCAAACCGGCCTCGGCGAGCCCCGTCAGACCCAGTGCGAGCCACAGCAGGGCGGCGCGCATCTCAGTAGCCGCCTTTCTTGCCGATGCCGGCGAAGGTGAACTCATAGTGCAGCTCGCAGGCCTCGAACCAGGGGGCGACGCCGGTTTCCTTGTCCACGTGCCGGCCGAAGCCGCCATGGCCGCCGCCCGGCGGCAGCACGGTGAAGGTCAGGCGGTATTTGCCCGGGCCGAGCAGTTTGACGTTGTCGCCGTAGTGCGGCCCGTCGTTGGCCACCATGGCGTGGAAGTCGCCATTCAGCTGCTGGTCGCTGCCCTGCCTGGTCAGCGCATAGCGCACCGTCAGCCCCGGCACGAAGCTGCCTTCCTGGAAGCCGTTGCGGTTGTCCTCGGTGGCCCGCACGTCCGCCTCCAGATGCACATCGGATTCGGCAGCCGCGCGCATCATGCCGGCCGGCTCCATTTCGATGGGCTGCAGGTAGACCGCTCCGACTTCCATGCCGCCGCAAAGCTGCGGCTCGCCGATGGGGTATTCCTTGGCCTGGGCCAGCGGGGCAATGCACAGCAGGGCAAGGGGAAGGGTAGTGAGGGGGCGCATGAACGATCTCCAATGGCAAAGGGACGGGGGCAGCCTACGAGGCGCCAAGCGAAGCGATAATGATTCGCGTCAATTTTTATGAGGATTGCCCTGTGGCAAACGGGCGCAGCCGCGCAACCGTCGAGAGGTGCGAGACTGACCTCGATCAAGGTGGGCGGGGACGTGCCCCGTTACAGTGCAAGCCTGATCCCTCATGTCGTCGCTCAGGAGATAGGCCATGCTGATTCTCGATCGCCGCCGGGCCCTGGCCATTGCGCCGCTGCTGCGCCTTGGCTTTCGCCCGTTCTTTCTCGCCGGCGCTGCGTTGGCACTGCTGGCCGTGCCGCTGTGGCTGCTGGCGTTGAGCGGCTGGTTGGGGGCCTGGCAACCGGCCGGTGGCTGGCTGGCCTGGCATCGCCACGAGCTGTTGTTCGGCTTCGGCCTGGCCATCGTCGCCGGCTTCCTGTTGACCGCAGTGCAGACCTGGACCGGCCGGCCGGGGCTATCCGGCAAACCGCTGGCGCTGCTCGCCGGGCTGTGGCTGACGGCGCGGCTGGCCTGGCTGGCGGATGCGCCGGACGTGCTGCTGGTGCCGCTGGAACTGAGCTTCCCGCTGCTGCTGATGGTGGCGATGGCGCGCATGCTCTGGGCGGTGCGGCAGACGCGCAACTACCCCATCGTCGCGGTGCTGGGCCTGCTGGCCCTGGCCGACGCGTTGGTGCTGGCCGGACTGGTGCATGACGAAGACGGCTGGCAGCGCCAGGGCGTACTGGCCGGCCTGTGGCTGATCGCGGCGCTGATGGGGCTGATCGGCGGGCGAGTGATTCCCTTCTTCACCCAGCGCGGCCTGGGCAGGGTGGAGGCGGTGCTGCCGTGGGTCTGGCTGGATATCGCCCTGCTGCTCGGCACCCTGCTGGTGGCGCTGCTGCATGCGGCAGGCCCGGCGCTGCAAGCCGAGCCGGGCATGGCGGTATTGTTCGCCGCGCTGACCCTCGGCCACCTGGTGCGTCTGGCCCGCTGGTACGACCCCGGCATCTGGCGCGTGCCGCTGGTGTGGTCGCTGCACCTGGCCTACGCCTGGCTGATCGTCGCCACCGCCGGCCTGGCGTTGTGGCACCTGGGCCTGCTCGCCAGCTTCAGCCAGCCGGTGCACGCCCTGACCCTGGGCGCGATGAGCGGGCTGATCCTGGCCATGCTCGCCCGCGTCACCCTCGGCCACACCGGTCGGCCGCTGCAATTGCCCGGCGGCGTGGCGGCGGCCTTCGCCCTGCTCAACCTCGGCGCGCTGGTGCGGGTCTGGCTGGTGAGCTACTGGCCGCTGCCGGCGCTGTGGCTGGCGGGGGCCTGCTGGGCGCTGGCCTTCGCCCTCTACCTCTGGCGCTACGCGCCCATGCTGTGGAGCGCGCGGGTGGATGGTCATCCGGGGTAGCTGTGAAGCTTCGGCGCCCTCGTATCAGCGTTGGGTTTCGTCGCTGCGCTCCTCAATGCCAACCTACCGGTATGGCCAAGCCTCGGACGTAGGTTGGCGTTGAGCGAAGCGAAACCCAACAAGGGCGCTGACCCCGATTTTCCCTGTTCCGGAAATGACCGAGATCAATCTTCCGGCGAATCGGCGATTTGTGAATGGGCGCGATTCAGGCCACGCAACAAGCTTATGGCGGCGCTCGCACAGGCATAGGCTGGTGGCACCTTCCTTCTCTGGAGACTTCCATGGACTACGCCTACAGCCCCCGCGTGGAGACCCTGCGCCGCCAGGTGCGCGACTTTCTCGACCGACACATCGTGCCGCGTCTCGGCGCCTGGCAGCAGGAGGTGGCGGCCGGGCACTACCCGGTGTCGTTCATGGCCGACCTCAAGGCGCTGGCCAAGGCCGAAGGGCTGTGGAACCTGTTCCTGCCCTCGCTGCGCGACGACGAGCCGGGCACTCGGCTGAGCAACCTGGAATACGCGCCGCTGGCGGAGATCATGGGCCGGGTCAGCTGGGCCTCGGAGGTGTTCAACTGCAACGCGCCGGATACCGGCAACATGGAGCTGCTGCACCTGTTCTCCACCCCGGAGCAGCGCGAGCGCTGGTTGCTGCCGTTGCTGCACGGCGAGATCCGTTCCGCCTTCGCCATGACCGAGCCGGACGTGCCCTCGTCGGACGCCGCCAACATTCAGACGCTGATCCGCCGTGACGGCGACGACTACGTGATCAACGGCCGCAAGTGGTTCATCACCAACGCCTCCCATCCGGACTGCAGGCTGCTGATCGTGATGGGCAAGACCGACCCGGACAGCGAGGCCCACCGCCAGCAGGGCATGATCCTGGTGCCGTTCGACACCCCCGGCGTGCAACTGCTGCGCAACATCCCGGTGCTCAACCACTTCGCCCCGGAAGGCCACAGCGAGCTGCTGCTGAAGAACGTGCGGGTGCCGGCGGGCAACCTGCTGGGCCGCGAGGGCGAGGGTTTCATGATGGCCCAGGCGCGGCTCGGGCCGGGGCGCATCCACCACTGCATGCGCTCCATCGGCATGGCCGAGCTGGCCCTGGAACTGATGCTCGAACGCGCCCAGGAGCGCAAGACCTTCGGCCGCTACCTGCACCAGTACGCCAATATCGGTGACTGGATCGCCCAGTCGCGCATCGACATCGAGCAGGCCCGCCTGCTGGTGCTGAAGACCGCCTGGATGATCGACGAGGTGGGTGCCAAGGCGGCGCGCAAGGAGATCGCCATGATCAAGGCACTGGTGCCGCGCATCCACACCCAGGTGGTGGACCGTGCCATCCAGGTGTTCGGCGCCATGGGCCTGACCCCCGACACTCCACTGGCCGACCTGTACACCGCCGGCCGCGCCCTGCGCCTGGCCGACGGGCCGGACGAAGTGCACCTGCGCAGCATTGCCCGCATGGAGCTGGACGCCAGCCAGGCCCGGCGCGGCGAGACGGCCGCTTACCTGACGCCGCCGCGCTAGGGACCGCCCGGGCGGCCGGCGTTCAGGCCCAGTTCGCTTCCACCCAGGCGCGCACCGCCTGCCACTCGGGCGCGTGCTCGATATATTGGGTGGTGTCGTCCACCAGCAGGCTGACGTGTTTCCAGTCATCCAGGCCGATGGGGTCGCTGAGCGTGACGTTGGCCCGGCAATAGTTGCCCGCCAGCAGTTGCGCCGCCTGGCTGGCGGCGAGCCTGGCGGTGGTGTCGAAGGTCAGGTTGAGCAGCGGCATCGCCGGCACATGGCCGGACTGGCTCGGCCACAGCCAGTAGCGCGCGCCCCAGTCCAGCGGCTTGGCGATGGCGGACGGCGGGATGCCTTCCGGGGCGTTGCCGGTGCCCAGCGAGAGCATGCGCAGGTCGCCGAGGGTGTCGACCAGGCCGCCGGACAGCGCTTCGACGATGGCGGTCATCGAGGGGTTGTTGGCGAAGGTGCCGCCGTCGGCGAAGAAGCCGTAGTCGCCGATGCAGTAGGGCGGAAAGTAGGTGGGCGCTGCCGAGGTGGCCAGTGCCGCATCGCTCATCTTCAGCATGCGGTAGGGGTTGCCGCGGGTGTTGGAGAAGGTGCACGGTGTCCAGGCGCGCTCCTGCCAGAGGCGGGCTGAGTTGATCGCGATGAAGCGCTTCCCGTCGGCCAGGGTCCGGTCGCCCAGCAGGCGCGCGGCGATCTTCTTCAGGCCGTCGTTCTTGTACTGGCAATAGAACACGCCGGGGCCGGTCAACGCTTCCAGGTTCTCCAGGGCGTCGAGGCTGGCAGGCCTTGCCCGCCAGGGCTGTTGCTCCGACAGCAGCCAACCATTGGGCTGGAAGATGGTGTGACCCTCGGTCTTGTAGATATCGATGATCTCGTCGATCTCGACGCCATTGAGTAGCGCCAGCGCGAGCAGGCCTCCGGTGGACGTGCCGGCAAAGCCATCGGCCTTGGCGATCACCCCGCAGCGCGTATCGAGGTCCTTGATCAGCAAGGCGGTGATCAACCCTCGAATGCCCCCGCCATCGCAGCACAGAATCTTGAAAGCCATTTCATATCCTCCCTGTCGACCATGTTCGGGCACCGGCCTCGGTGCGTGCCGGTTTGCCAAGGCCTATTCCTGGAGGCGACGGGGCTGTGACAGAGCCCGCCGCGTCGTGCTTCAAGCGTTAGCGCCTTCAGGCTAGTCTGCGCGTCGGGAAGATTTCCATCGCGAAGGGGGTTTGGCGACAAAGGGTCTGATGGCTTTTTGCAATGGCAGGGCTTACGCGCCTGGCTTGCCCAGCCCTTGCCAATGCTTGGCGCCGATGAAGATGAAGCGCAGCTGCTCGATCATCTTGGCTTGCGGAGTCAGGTGCGCCGGCAGGCCGTCGGCAGGCGGATCGATCAGCTCGGGCAGGGTAGCGAAGACGGTTTTCACCACCAGATCGGCGATGATCGCCAAGGATTCCCCGCCCAGGTGTCCCAACTTTCCAATCTGCGTCAGGTCGTCGACGAGGTCGGAGGTGATGCCCTCGCGCAGCGCGCCGATGGACTGGCGCACCGGCTGCGAGCCGCCGTATTGCTCGCGGGCGAGGAACAGGAACTGCGAGCGATTCGCCGCCACCACGTCGAGAAAAATGCGCACCGAGGCGTCGATCACCCCGCCGAGTTCGAACTCGTTGCGGCGCACTACGCGAATGGTCTGGCGGAAGGTCTCGCCCACCTCGGCCACCAGTGCCAGGCCGAGCTGGTCCATGTCGTCGAAATGCCGGTAGAAGCCGGTCGGCACGATTCCGGCGACCCGGGCCACCTCCCGCAGGCTCAGGCTGCCGAAGCCGCGGCCGCTTTCCATCAGGCTGCGCGCGGCATCCATCAGGGCTTGGCGGGTCTGTTGCTTTTGAACGGTGCGAGGAGACATGAACGGCTTTTTTTCTAGGAATGCCGGCACTTTAGCAAACGGGCTCGGATAGCGTCGAACCGCATTCAGTGAACGACTGTTGACTGAGATGGTCTGCTCTGTCAGCGTAGTGAACAACTGTACACTGAGAGGCCGCCATCATGACCCTGATACCGCTCCCCATCGCGCGACGGCTCCACCCCGTCCTGCGTCCGCTGCGCACCCTGGTAACCCATGGCTGGCTGCGCGAGGCGGGTGTCGACGCGGCCCTGGCCTGGCTCAACCCGGCCTGGCGTCTGAACCGGGTGTTCGCCCGCGTGCAGGCGCGGCGCTGGGTCGCGGACGACATGCTGGCGCTGACCCTCAGGCCCAACGGCAACTGGCCCGGTGCGCGCGCCGGGCAGCACGTCCAGCTCTACCTGGAACTGGACGGCGTGCGCCTGAGCCGCAGCTACAGCCTGACCGCGCTGCATGCCGACGGCAGTTTCGAGATCGCTATCAAGCGCCAGCCCGGCGGACGCCTGTCCAACCGCCTGCTGGACCGACTGGCGGTGGGCGATGCTGTGGAAATCGGCCGGCCGGACGGCGAGCTGGAGTGGCCGGCGCAAGCCGAAGGCATCCTGTTGCTGGGCGCCGGCAGCGGCCTGACGCCGTTGCTCGGGCTGGTGCGCAGCGCTCTGGCCCAAGGCTTCGGTGCACCCGTCACGCTGCTGCACTACGTGCGCGAACACGGCCAGCGGGCGTTTCTCGACGAGCTGCAGGCGCTGCAGGCACAGCACGCCAATTTCCAGGTGCGCTGGGCACTGAGCGGCGAGCCGGCGCAGGCCGGCGAGCTGAGCGGGCGCTTCGCCGCCGAGCATCTGCACGACCTGGGCGATGTCGACCGGCGCAGTGTGTTTGCCTGCGGTCCGGCCGGTTTCGTCGAGCGCGTGCAGGGCTGGTGGTGCAGCGCGCCGCGCCAAGGCCGGTTGCAGGTGGAGGCCTTCAGCTGGCCGCGGCTGGCGGAGGACCCCGGCAGCGCCCGCCAGGTGCACCTGCGCTTCGCCCGCAGCCGTTGCGACAGCACCGGCGACAACGCCCGCAGCCTGCTGGAACAGGCCGAAAGCGCCGGCCTGCGCCCGGCCCACGGCTGCCGCCAGGGCATCTGCGCCAGCTGTACCTGCCTGCTGCTCGGCGGCACCGTGCGCGACCTGCGCAGCGGTGTGCTGTGCGGCGAACCCAATCAACCGATCCGCCTGTGCGTCAGCGCCCCGCACAGCGACGTGGTGATCGATCTGTAGCGTCGACAAGGAAACCACCATGAGACAAGACCGCGAACTCGGCCTCGCCGAGCTGCAAGCCTTCGGCGCCGAGCTGGATGCCCTGCGCCAACGTACCCTGGCCGATCTCGGCGAACAGGACGCCCGCTATATCCGGCGCGTGCGCCGTGCCATCCGGCTGTGTGCCGGAGCCGGCCGTGTGCTGCTGATGTTCGGCTGGCTACCGCCCACCTGGCTGCTCGGTACCGCGCTGTTCGGCCTGGCGAAGATCCTCGAGAACATGGAGCTGGGCCACAACGTCATGCACGGCCAGTACGACTGGATGAACGACCCGGAACTGGCCGGGCGCAGCTACGAGTGGGATATCGCCGGCCCCAGCGATTTCTGGCGGCACACCCACAACCACATCCACCACACCTATACCAACGTGCTGGGCATGGACGACGACATCGGCTATGGCGTGGTGCGGTTGTTTCCGGAGCAACGCTGGAAGCCGTTCTACCGCTGGCAACCGCTGTGGGTGACGATCCAGGCCCTGCTGTTCCAGTACTCGATCGCCATCCAGCATCTGCGTCTGGACAAGCTCTACAAGGGCAAGATCAGCCGAGAGGAGGTGCGCCCGCTGCTCAGGCAGTTCAACCGCAAGGTGGCGCGCCAGTGGGCCAAGGACTACCTGTTCTTCCCGCTACTGGCCCTGCTGCTGGGGGCGAACGCACTGGCGGTGCTGGTCGGCAACGTGGTCGCCAACCTGATCCGCAATCTGTGGACCTTCGCGGTGATTTTCTGCGGTCATTTCACCGAACGGGCTGCTGTCTTCCCCCGCGAATGCGTGCAGGGCGAGAGCCGCGGCCACTGGTACCTGCGCCAATTGCATGGGTCGAGCAATCTGCAGGGCGGTGCGCTGTTCCATATCCTCACCGGCAACCTCAGCCATCAGATCGAGCACCACCTGTTCCCAGACCTGCCAGCCCGCCGCTATGCGGCAATGGCGGTGGAAGTACGGGAAATCGCCGCGCGCTATGGGCAGACCTACAACACCGGCAGCTTTTCCGCACAACTTGGCACGGTGATGCGGCGCATATGGCGGTACCGGTTGCCGAATGCCGAGCCGCTGGCGGGCTGAGGCTGGCGTCGCGGTGCCTGCTCCTGGATACCGGCCTTCGCCGGTAAGACGGGGGTGTTGAATGGTCCGTGCTGAGTCGCCAGCCTCGTTTGTGCCTGGCAGGCCGCTCCGGCTTTCCTGTGTAGTCTGCCGCTTCACACAACCTGGTCGCCCCGGCGAAGGCCGGGGCCCAGTGAGGTTTACGGGGTACTTCGGCGCTGCCTGTCCCTGGGTACCGGCCTGCGTCGGTAAGACGGGGATGTTTGTGAGTTCGTGGTAGGTCGCCTCATCGTTCACGCCTGGCAGGCCGCTCCGGCTTTCCTGCCTATTCCGCCGCTCCATTCAACTCCGTCGCCCCGGCGAAGGCCGGGGCCCAGGGAGGTTTACGGGGACTTCGGCGCTGCCTGTCCCTGGATACCGGCCTGCGCCGGTAAGACGGGGGTGCTTGTGGGCTCGTGGTTAGTCGCCTCATCGTTCGCGCCTGGCAGGCTGCTTAGGCTTTCCTGTGTAGTCTGCCGCTTCACACAACCTCGTCGCCCCGGCGAAGGCCGGGGCCCAGTGAGGTTTACGGGGGACTTCGGCGCTGCCTGCCCCTGGATACTGGCCTTCGCCGGTAAGACGGAGGTGTTTGTGAGTTCGTGGTAGGTCGCCTCATCGTTCACGCCTGGCAGGCCGCTCCGGCTTTCCTGCCTATTCCGCCGCTCCATTCAACTCCGTCGCCCCGGCGAAGGCCGGGGCCCAGGGCTTTACCGGAACGTCGGCGCTGCCTGCCCCTGGATACCGGCCTGCGCCGGTAAGACGGGGTGTTTGTGGGGTCGTGGTAGTTTCCTTGTCTTTCGCGCCTGGCAGGCCGCGCTGGTTTTCCTGCGTACTTCTTCGCTTCACACAACCTCGTCGCCCCGGCGAAGGCCGGGGCCCAGGGGCTTTACCGGAACGTCGGCGCTGCCTGCCCCTGGATACCGGCCTGCGCCGGTAAGACGGGGTGTTTGTGGGGCCGTGGTAGTTTCCTTGTCTTTCGCGCCTGGCAGGCCGCGCTGGTTTTCCTGCGTACTTCTTCGCTCCACACAACCCCGTCGCCCCGGCGAAGGCCGGGGCCCAGGGAGCATTACCGGAACGTCGGCGCTGCCGGTCACTGGATACCGGCCTGCGCCGGTAAGACGGGGGTGTTTGTGGGTTCGTGGTAGGTCGCCATTCTCGTTCGCAGCCTGGCAGCCTGGCAGCCTGGCAGCCTGCGCCGGTTCCCCTGCTTATTCGCCTGTCCCCAGGCAACCCCGTCATCCCGGCGAAGGCCGGGATCCAGAGAGGGTTCGTGGCGCTTCGGCGCTGTTTGCCTCTGGGTATCGCCTGCGCCGTTAAGGCAGTGCTGGCTGAGGAAGGGCAGCGGTGTGTATCCCGCTGCTTCAGAGCGCTGCGCGCAGACCGCTCGGCGACAGGCCGAAGTGCTGGCGAAAGCGCACTGCGAAGCGTGACGCCGAAGCGTAGCCGCAGGACGCGGCGATTTCGCCGATGGGCGTGGGGGTGGTTTGCAGCAGGTTCAGCGCGAGGCCCAGGCGCACGTCCTCGACGATCTCGCGAAAGTGCCGGCCCTCTTCGGCGAGGCGCCGGCGCAGGGTGGAGGAGCCCATATGCAGGCGTTCGGCGACCGTGGCGACAGCCCAGTCCTCGGACGGATCGAGCAGCAGCAACTGCTGCACGCGGGCGCTGAGCGGGTCGCGTCGGTCCATCAGCAGGGGCGCGGCGCCACCGTTCAGGGCCAGCGCCAACAGCACGCCCTCGGCGTAGTGGTTGCGCAGTGCCGCCGGGGTATCGCCGGCCAGGCTGGCGAGCAACTGCTCCCAGGCGGTGGCCAGGTGACGGTCGAGCGGCACCACCAGGCCGTTCTTCGACGGGGTGGCCAAATGCGCATCGAGCTGCCGGGCATGCCGCGCACGGAAGCGGGCGATCAGCTCCGGGGTGAAGCTGACCACATCCGCCTGGTAACCCTGCGCGCCCGGATGGTTGGCAATGCCCAGCTCCTCGCCGGCCGGCATCAGGACCAGTTGCCGCGAGCCGGCGCGCATCGTGCGGCCGCGCCATTGCAGCAGCTTTTCGCCTTGGCGCACGCGACAGAGCATCGGCGTGAAGACCGGCACCCGGTGCAGCGCGTGGGCGCGCCGCGCCTGGATCACCACCGCGGCGATGCGGCTTTCGTCGGCAAGCTCGTCGCGCACGGTCATTCAGCGTCCGTAGCGGGCGGTCAGCTGGGCTTTGGCCAGCACATTGGCATTGAGCAGATAGCCGACCAACGCGCCGCTGCTGTTCGCATCGACCGGCAGGCTGGCCTCCTTCAGCGCCCAGACGGTGAACTGGTAGCGATGGGGCGCATCGCCGACCGGCGGGCAGGCGCCGCCGAAGCCGGCGCTGCCGTAGTCCGTGCGCCCTTGCACGGCGCCTTGCGGCAGGATTCCTCCGGCGCTGCCCGCGCCTGTATCGAGGCGGGTCACCGTGGCGGGAATGTTCACCAGCGTCCAGTGCCACCAGCCGCTGCCAGTCGGGGCATCCGGGTCGTAGGCGGTGATCGCGAAGCTCTTGGTGCCGCTCGGCGCGCCGCTCCAGCTCAGCTGCGGCGAACGGTTGCCGCCGCTGCAGCCGAAGCCCTCGAATACCTGTTGCGAGGACAGCGTCTGGCCGTCGGCGATATCGCTGCTTTCCAGGCGGAAGGTGTCGGCCTGCACCGACGCGCAGAAGGTGGCGGCGGCCAGCCAGAGTGCGGGTTTCATGGAGATTCTCCTTGAGTGACGGGAGGCCAGTGTGCCGCCGGTTTACCGCTGCCATTGTGCCGAAACGCTCGCCGATTGTGCGCGAGCGCTCGACAGATGAAAAAGCCGCATATCCCGTCGGTAGGCGGCAACGACCGTCGCCCGGGCCGTCAGTTGCGGTTGGCCAGTGCCAGTCGACACGCCAGGCCAAAGAACACCGAGCTCAGCAGGTACTGCGGCAAGCGCGAGGGGCGCCGCCGGGCTGAGAAGCGCCGGCTGAGGGTGCTGGCCAACAGAATGACCAGGCCGTTGATCAGCAAACCGATCAGGTTCAGCAGGGTCGCCAGGATCAGCATCTGGATGACGAGGGAACCTGCCTGCGGCTCGACGAACTGGGGAAACAGCGCCAGCACGAACAGCGCCATCTTCGGGTTGAGCAGATTGGTGAGCAGGCCCTGGCGAAAGATCTGCCCAACCGAAGAGCGTGCCCCGCCTTCGCTTGTCGTCCAGAGTGTGTCGGTCGAGCGAAGGGTCTTCCAGGCCAGATAGAGCAGATAGGCAGCGCCTGCGTAGCGCACCAGGTCATAGGCCAGGGGCACGGTGGCGAACAACTGGGCCAGGCCGAGCGCCGCCGCCAGAGCATGGCAGTAGGTGCCGAGCTGGATGCCCGCCAGCGAGGCGAAGCCCGCCGCGCGACCCTGGCTGAGGCTGCGGGAGGCGATCAGCAGCATGTCCGGGCCGGGCGTGGCAGCCAGCGCCAGACAGGCGCCGGAGAACAGCAGGAGGGTGGTGAGGCTGAGCATCGCAGGGGCCTTTCGCGGGCTACTACAAAAGGGACGTCAGTGTACCTGGGCAAGCGCGAGCGGAAACCTGCTCTGCGAGGGTCAGGTCGACCCCTCGCCAGCGTTGCCCTCCAGCTGCGCCAATCGCTCCTCCAGCGCGGCGATGCGTGCCTCCAGTGCCTCCAGGCGGTCGGACTGGGCCGGGCCGTCGCTGCGAGCGCCGCTCTGGCTGGCGGCAATCGCCGCCTGACGGTCTTCCTCGGTGCCGAGCAGGTGCATATAGCGGTCTTCCCGCTGGCCAGGCTGGCGCGGCAGCTGGCAAGCCAGTTCGCGGCCGATCAGACGTTCCAGCTGGTGGCGCAGGTCTTCCACGTCGTCGAAGTCGTGCATGCGGTTGCTGCGGGTGAGCAGTTCGTTGAGCGTCTGCGGGCCACGGAGCAGCAGCAGGCCGACCAGGATCTGCTGGGCGTGCACCAGGCCGAGCGCCTTGTCGATGCGATGCTCCCAGCGGTCGGCGCGGCTGCCCATCACCAGGCGAGCCATGCCGCGGCCTTCCAGCACACGCAGGCTCTGGCCGACTTGGCCGGGGGTGAGGTTCATCACCGGCTCGCGGCTGGTCTTCTGGTTGCAGGCGGTGACCAGGGCGTTGAGGGTCAGCGGATAGGTTTCGGGGGTGGTGGCCTGCTTCTCGATCAGGCTGCCGAGGATGCGCGCCTCGATGGCGGTCAAGGGTTCGCGGGGTTGGTTTTCCGATTCGCTGGTCATGGCGGCTCCCTGTGCTGAAGTGGGCAATAGCCTAGCCTGGGCGCGCCACGGTGGATATGCGGGAGGTCTGAAATCGCGCGACGGGCCATGTGTAGGGGCGAATTCATTCGCCTAATCCAGGTTCCGTCGGCGAATGAATTCGCCCCTACAGGTGGCAGTCCGGACAAGCGCCAGCGCAATCCGGGGCGGCGTCTGGCTCGCGCTGCGTTCTGGTGCCTCAGTCACTCGGCCATTTAGCCTGGACTACAGGCTGCGCAACTTTCTGCTGTAGGGGCGAATTCATTCGCCTATCCAGGCCCGGTAAGGCGAATAAATTCGCCCCTACAGATGGAGTCCGGATAAGCGGCAGCGCGATCCGGGACGTTGCGCCCCGGATCGCGCCGCGCTGCCTGTTGCAGGGACTCAGGCCCCTTCCGCTACCGTCACCCCCTGCACGTCGGTTGCACGGTTGCCGAACAGCACGCCGGAAGCCACCTGCCAGGTCATCGCCAGGGCGCCGACGATGAACACCACGTCGCCGAAGGTACGCACCCAGCGCAGGGTCTCCAGGATGTCCTGCTGCATGAACGCTTCACTGCGGGCATACCACAGGCCCTGGCTGGCGCTGGCGTGGAACTGCAGGATGCCAATCGGCAGCAGGCTGGTGGCGATCATCAGCACCAGGCCGCCGTTAAGCCACCAGAAGGCGGTCTTCATCAGCCGCTCGTTGAACTGCATCTGCGGGCGGATATAGCGCAGCACCAGCAGGGTGAAGCCCAGGGCGAGGAAGCCGTAGACCCCGAACAGCGCGGCATGGGCGTGTACCGGTGTGGTGTTGAGGCCCTGCACGTAGTACAGCGAGATCGGCGGGTTGATCATGAAGCCGAACACCCCGGCACCGAGCATGTTCCAGAACGCCACGGCGACGAAGCACAGCAGCGGCCACTTGACCCGCTCCATCCAGGCCGCGCGGCTTTTCAGGTGCCAGTTCTCCCAGGCCTCGTAGCCGAGCACGATCAGCGGCACCACTTCCAGCGCACTGAAGGTGGCACCGACCGCCATCACCGGGGTGGTGGTGCCGGCGAAGTACAGGTGGTGGAAGGTGCCCGGCACGCCGCCGAGCATGAACAGAGAGGCCGACGCCAGGCTGGCGGTGGTGGCCATGCGCTTGGACACCAGGCCCATGCTGGAGAAGATGAAGGCCAGCGCGGTGGTGGCGAACACCTCGAAGAAGCCTTCCACCCACAGGTGCACCACCCACCAGCGCCAGTACTCCATCACCGACAGGTGGGTGCGCTCGCCATAGCCGAAGCCGGCACCGTAGAACAGCCCGATGGCGATCACCGAAGCGGAGAGCAGGGCCAGCAGGTTCTTGTCGCCAGGCTGGCGGAACGCCGGGAGGATGCCCCGCAGCATGAGCAGCAGCCAGAAAGCGACGCCAGCGAACTTGCCGATCTGCCACAGGCGGCCGAGGTCGACGTACTCATAACCCTGGTGGCCCAGCCAGAAATTCCATTCCGCCGGCATGATCTGCGCGATGGCCAGGTAGTTGCCGGTGAACGAACCGACCACCACCAGCACTAGCGCCCAGAACAGCACGTCCACGCCCAGCTTCTGGAACTTCGGGTCCTTGCCGCCGTTGATGAGCGGCGCGAGGAACAGCCCGGCGGCGAGGAAGCCGGTGGCGATCCAGAACAGCGCGCTCTGGATGTGCCAGGTGCGCAGCAGCGAGTAGGGGAACCACTGTGACAGCGGGATGCCGTAGAACTCCTGGCCTTCCACCGTGTAGTGCGCGGTGGCGCCGCCGAGGCAGACCTGGAAGGCGAACAGCCCGACCACCAGCAGCAGGTACTTGCCCAGCGCCTTCTGCGACGGGGTCAGCCCGGCCAGGGTCAGCGGGTCGTGTACCGGCGCCGCCGGCTCTTCTTCCTCCTGGCCGCGCAGGAACGCCCAAGCCCAGACCAGGAAGCCGATACCGGCGATCAGCAGCACCACGCTGACGATCGACCACATCAGGTTCTCCGCCGTCGGCCGGTTGTCGATCAGCGGCTCGTGGGGCCAATTGTTGGTGTAGGTGGCCTCGCTGCCGGGGCGCTCGGTGGCGGCGACCCACGAGGTCCAGAAGAAGAACCGGGTGAGCTGCTCGCGGCGGGCATCGTCGGGCAGGGTGCCTTCCTTCATCGCGTAGCTTTCGCGGGTGCTCTGCAGCTCCGACGTGCTGCCGAACAGGCTGTAGTAGTAGGCGGCGGTCTGGCGCACGGCCTCGACGCGGCGCTCGCTGAGCACCAGCACCTGGTCGGCGTTGACGTCGTTGCCGCGGTACTCGCGCTTCAGCCGCTGGCGTAGAACGGCCTGGGCCTCGTCGTCCAACTCGGCGAAGGGCTTGCCGTAGGTGTCGTTGGCCGCCAGATCGAGCCAGGCGACCAGCTCGCGGTGCAGCCAGTCGGCGCTCCAGTCCGGCGCCTGGTAGGCACCGTGGCCCCAGATCGAGCCCAGTTGCATGCCGCCGACGCTCTGCCAGGCGGTCTGGCCGTCGAGAATGTCCTCGGCACCGAACAGCACCTCGTCGTTTGTCGTCGTCACCTGCTGCGGGATCGGCGGCGCCTGGCGATAGACCTCGCGGCCGAACCAGCCGAGCAGGCAGAAGGTGACCCCGAGCACCGCGATCAGCAGCGCCCAGAGCTTGCGATATTCAGCCATGGGCCACCTCCTGCGCACCGCTCAGGGCTCGGGCGAACAGCACGTTGTTCTCCAGGTGGATGTGCTGCATGAGGTCTTCGCGCAGCTCGGCGAGGCCGGTGTAGAGCGCGCGCCAGGTGTTGCAGGCGTTGGCCGGCGGAGTGATGTCGTCGGTCAGCTCCATGATGCGCTCCAGCGAATCGCCGTGCTGGTCGTGCTCGAAGCGCATCACCGCGATCGGCCCCTGGGTCTGCCCGGCCAGGCCGCGGGTGAGCATGGGGAAGAGGATCTGCTCCTCCTTGAGCATGTGGCTTTCCAGCTCCTGCAGCGTCTGTCGCAGATGGTCGGCCAGGCCGTTCGGGCAACTGGGGCGTGCACCGTGGACCTGCTCGACGCGGCTGGCCAGGCGGATCAGCTCCGGTAACTGCTCGCGGTGGCGCGCATGGAAACGCGCGAGGATATGAGCGATCAGGTCGTTGAAAGGTGCGTTGCGCCAGTCCGGCTCGCTATTCTGCTGGATCTGCAGGGCCTCCAGTTCGCCGGCGATCTGCAGCGGGTCCAGGCCGCGTTGCTCGGCGGCCTGGCGCAGGGATTTCTGCCCGCCGCAGCAGAAGTCCAGGCGATGGTTATGGAATATCCGGGTGGCGCCGGGTATGGCACAGGCGAGGTTGCCCAGGCTGTGGTCGAGGTAGCTGCTGCTCATAGGTATCTCCAGTGAGGCGAGAAAGACACCTTTACCGGGGCAAGCAGCGTGCCATACGCAACTGACTGAAATTAAAGGATTTTAAATTTGTCGTGGTAAAAAATACCTATCGCGGATAGGGTTAATAAAACCGTGCTGGGTATTTATAACCATGATGGAAGAAGCGCTGCTGGCCGACCTGATCACCGAATTACCCAACGCCGTGCGCCTGCAACGGTTGGTGCAGACCCTGCGCGAGCGCTTCCAGTGCGGCGCGGTGGGCCTGCTGCGGCTGGACGGCGACTGCCTGCGCCCGGTGGCGGCGGTTGGCCTGGTGCACGAGGCCCTCGGCCGGCGCTTCGTGATCGCCCAGCATCCGCGTCTGGCGGCCATCCTGGCGCGCCGCGAGCCGACCTGGTTCGAGCCCGACAGCCGCCTGCCCGACCCCTACGACGGCCTGCTCGACGAGCACATCGGCGAACCCCTGCCGGTGCACGACTGCATGGGCGTCAGCCTGTTCGTCGAAGGCGCTCCCTGGGGCGCCCTGACCCTCGACGCGCTGCACGCCGGCACCTTCGACGACCAGGCGCGGCGCGACCTGCAGCGCTATACCCTGCTGATCGAAGCCGCCGTGCGCATTACCCGCCTGGAACACGAAAACCGCAGCCTGCGCCTGGCCCGCAGCGACGCCAGCGGCTCGGTGCAACTGGACGAAGGCGAAATCCTCGGCCAGAGCAAGGCCATCCGCCAACTGCTCGGCGAACTGGAAGTGGTGGCGGACTCCGAACTGCCGGTGCTGCTGCTCGGCGAAACCGGCGTCGGCAAGGAACTCTTCGCCCGCTGGCTGCATCGCCACTCGCGGCGCAAGCACAAACCGCTGGTGCACGTGAACTGCGCTGCGCTGCCGGAATCCCTGGCCGAGAGCGAACTGTTCGGCCATGTGAAAGGCGCCTTCTCCGGCGCCAGCACCGACCGCCCCGGCCGCTTCGAAGCGGCCAACGGCGGCACGCTGTTCCTCGACGAAGTGGGCGAGCTACCGCTCACCGTGCAGGCCAAGCTACTGCGTGCCCTGCAGAATGGTGAAATCCAGCGCCTCGGCGCCGACAAACCGCGCCACGTCGACGTGCGCATCATCGCCGCCACCAACCGCCAGCTCGGCGATGGCGTGCGCGACGGCCACTTCCGCGCCGACCTCTACCACCGCCTCTCCGTCTACCCGGCGCCGATCCCGCCGCTGCGCGAACGCGACAACGACGTCCTGATCCTCGCCGGCCACTTCCTCGAACTGAACCGCGCCCGCCTCGGCCTGCGCAGCGTGCGCCTGTCCCCCGCGGCGGAACGCGCCCTGCGCGCCTACCCCTGGCCCGGCAACGTGCGCGAGCTGGAACACGTCATCAGCCGCGCCGCCCTCAAACTGCTCAGCCGCGGCGCCTCCCGCAGCGAAATCCTCACCCTCGAACCCGACCTGCTCGACCTCGACATCCCCCAGAGCATCGCCGCGCAACACATCCCCCTCACCCCCGAAGCCGGCGCCCCGCTGCTCCCCCTGCGCGACGCCGTCGACGCCTGCCAACGCCAAAGCATCCACCAGGCCCTCACCGCCAGCGCCAACAACTGGGCCAACGCCGCCCGCCTGCTGGGCATCGATGCCAGCAACCTGCACAAGCTGGCGAAGCGACTGGGAGTGAAGTAACCGCGCCTCACGGCGCCGCCCCCGTGCACTCGGCAAAACCCCCGCACGCTCAACCACCCCTCTCCCCTTGTGGGAGAGGGGCCGGGGGAGAGGGGGAAGCTACAGGTTGCACAGAGCGGCGAAGAAAGAAGGACACGAGCGACACACCACCGCGGCGAAAACAAGCGGACCGTTTGGCGGCAAATTGCCAGTGCTTGCCTGACAAAGCGCAGCGGAGTGGCTAGTTTGAATTTTGTTTCCGAGGTGCCTAATGCGTCCCAAGTCACTCCCTCACGCAGGCCTCCGTGATGCTTTCAACGAGTTAGCCTGCAATGGAATGTATAGGCGCCATCTGTGGTTTGTTCGTACACCCATTTCGGGGAGCGTGATTGTTGTTAGGCAAACAAGGAGTCAATGTTGGCCGATATAATCAAGAAGCTACAATCAAAATACGCCGAGAAGAACCGCTACGCGAATTTTGGTCCATGCTTGCGTAGAATTTACATCGATGGTTTTAGAGGTATCTACTCTATTAATCTAGATCTCGATTTTCCGATAACGGTGATCTCTGGGTTAAATGGCGCAGGAAAGAGTACGCTAGGGCAGTTGGCGATTTGCGCTTATAAGAAGCCATCTACGTCCGTGGATTACAAGAGGCAGTACATAAAGGACTTTTTTCCGATCTCTCCGGCTGACCCTAGGCCAATCTCGGATGGCGCAAAAGTAATTTACTTCTACGAGACTGATGATCACAAAAAACCGCAAGAAGTAACGGTATCCCGAGCAAGCTCAGCTTGGTCAGGCTACAAGAGGCAGCCAGAACGACATTGCTATTATGTAGGCTTCACAGTCTACATACCGAAGGTTGAGCGTCGAGACCTAAGTGTTTATGGTGGCGCAAATCTCCAGTTCACGGAGAGGCGGGAGATCGATGGAGAAGTAATTAATAAGATGGCTCGAATCATCGGCCATAAGTATGATGATGTCACTTTTCAAGGTGTTTCGCATAAAGGGAAAGAATCGGAAGTTGGCATAGCATCAAGGCTTGGGTATTCGTACTCCGAAAATAATATGGGCTTCGGTGAAGGTCGAATTCTTTATACTGTTGATAAGCTTGAAACATCACCGGAGCAGAGTCTTTTTGTTCTTGAGGAGCCGGAGACTTCACTCCATGAAAGCGCTCAATATGAGTTTGCAAAATATCTACTTGATGTGTGCAGTAGGCGGCATCATCAGATTATTCTTTCAACGCACTCCAGTGTAATACTCAATGCTCTCCCTTCCGAATCAAGAAAGCTAATTCTTAGAGACGAATCTGGTGTTGATATAAGAAATGGAATATCTTCAAATCAGGTTCGCTCCATCTTGTCATCGGGCCATGTTAGGCAGCTTGATATTTGCGTTGAAGATATATTTGCAAAGGTATTGCTGACCGAGGTGATACGCATTAAGAAGAAAGAGCTACTAAAAGCCGTTGCAATCCACGATGTTGGAGACACGTATGCCGTCCGCGAGGCCGTGCGCGTCCTAAACAAAACAGGAAAGAAAGCTATTGCCGTAAGAGATGCGGATGTTGGCAAGGCGCCACAAGAAATGCTCTATTCTTTTCCTGGGCAGGAGCCGCCGGAGGTAGAGGTATTTCGAAATCCAGAAGTAAAGTCCCTGCTCAAGAGTAAATATGGATTAGATGTGGATTGGGTGCTTGAGAGAGAAGAAGTTACGGATCATCACAAGTATGCTCAATGTCTTGCGTCTGAAGCGGAAACCGAAGAGAGTGTTATTAGAACGATTGCCATAGAGCGGTACATCACGGAAATTGGCGATGAATTTAATGATCTTATTGCTGTGATTGAGAGTGCAGTCAATACCTAGCGAGCTACCAGGCTTTTGCGCGGATTGTTGGGTATCGCTGGTGGGTATCGCAGACTTAATCCACTCTATAGGCTGTTCAATGGGAAGTTAATGGTTGGTTGGAAATGACACCAAGATTTTGGCATTACATCAGCGGAAAGACGGAGCCTTTCAAGCGGAGACTTGTAGCTGGTGTTTTGTTCGGATTGATTTTGACCCAGGCTATGTTCGGTACGGCGATGCTGCTAAAGGATTACCACAAATGGCTTTTCCTTATGCTATGGCTGTCGTTCCTTTTGCTATTCTGGTGCGCTGGCCTGTTGCTTATAAGATGGATGTATCGGACCTTGCCTGTAAAACCGGTCGGGCGGCTCTCGCAAGCTAAATATTTCTGGGAACTGATTGTGGGTTGGTATGGAGCTATATTCTGCGCGGTGTGGTTTTCCGGCCTAATTTTGGCTACTGTCGTTGCCCCGTTTTTCATCCTGTTTACTTGAGACTCGTAGATTTTTGATGGCTCCCCACGCTCCGCGTGGTAGCCCAGCCTGGGACGCTCCGCGTCCCGGACGCGGAGCGTCCTTGGCGGCATTCCCACGCGGAGCGTGGGAACGATCAGCTCAAAGGTTGGGTTGAGCGCAGCGATACCCGGCAGGCGGACTACCAGGCTTTTGCGCGGGTTGTTGGGCATCGCTGGTGGGTATCGCAGGCTCAACCCACCCTACGCACTGGGTCCACCCAAGGCTTGGATTGGTGCATGGTTGTATTTTTCTTGTGGAGGTCTCCGGGAATGGAAGTTGGATATTTATCCAGAGAAGTATCTGTCAAAATAACTTTTGGTCACCTTCTTCTTGCCTGGCAAGTCATGTCTGACAGGTTTTCGGATTTGCAATCCCATGATGATCTTTCAGAAGAAGAGAAAAGGGCTGTATGGGGATTAACGGACTTGCTTGAAAACGCGCTAGTCGAGAACGGTATCACTGGGAGGCCTAAAGCCGAGTGGGAGACTCTGATTGATAGTGCCAAGGTGTTCATGAAAACCATTCCAGTAGATTTTCTAGACTAAGCTGGCGGAGATAAGGGATAGCTATATTTTTAGTTCCCTCTGGTCGACCTCGCAGGTGGATTGTTCTGTCACTGGGTCCCGTTCCGAAAAATGAATGTTTCCCCTTTTGGCTTCGATGCCAAGGAGAGCCTCAACATGGAAATACAGTGCCAATGTGGAAAGTTCTGCGCCAGGCTCAAGGCATTTCCCAATAGCACGCCGGGGCGCCTGGTTTGTTATTGCGATGATTGCCAGGCTTATCTGCGCCACCTCAAGCGCGAAGATCTGCTCGACCCCAATGGCGGCACGGAGGTGATCCCCGCCTATCCTGCCGATGTCGAGATCGTTCGCGGGCAAGAGCATCTGAAATGCACACGCCTGTCGCCTCGCGGGCTATTTCGTTTCTCCACGTCATGCTGCAACACGCCCATCGCCAATCTCCGGCCCAATGCGCCGTGGGCGGGGTTCCTGCGTTGTGCGTATGCGGCCGGTGATGCCCAGCAACTCGATCAGGCCTTGGGGCCGGTCCGCAGTCGCATCATGGGCCGCTACGCGAAAGGCACCCCGCCCGAGGGCACCCCCCAGACCTTTAACCTGAAGGCTTTTGCGACGGTGATGCCGTTCATGCTGAAAGGCATGCTGATGAAAAAGGCCAAGCCATCTCCGTTCTTTGCCCAGGATGGCGTTACTCCGGTTGTATCTCCGCATGTCCTGGATAAAGCAGAGCGGAAGGCGTTGTGCACAAATACATATAATGGCTAAGCGGAAGAAGATGAGGTGGATTTATTTTTCCCTTGGTGACCTTGCGGGGGATACTAGTTGACGCTCTGCCTGGGTTCGAAATCCGTCTTCTTCTTTGGTAAAGCTGTCGTTGAGCTAAAACGTTAATTTATGAATTTTCTGGGTATGGTGCTAGGCACAGATGAACGAGCTTGCTGCACATATTTTCGATGCCTACCACGACTATCGTTGTAATTTAAATGCATCAAGGTGGCGCTATCGTCTTATATGTTTTGAGGATAATTATCGAGATGGAATTGCTATGGCTCTGTCCGGAGTCACTGAAGCGCTTAAGCTCCGCTCGCAGTCACATATAGACGACTGTATAGCTTTTTTAATTGTAGATCCTCTCTATGACGGATCTGGCTATCAGAAAGAGTGTATTTGGAGTCGGCTACCTAAATTCACTATTAACCACGGTCAATTGGAAAGGCTGGAGTTTTTGTCACTTGCATTTCTCGATAGGAAGCTGCGTCGTGAGTTTTGGTATATGTGCCGCGCTATGAACAAGCTAGGCAGCAGCGGCTTTTGGCGTCAAGTTGAGAGGATTTCAAAGAGTGCGGAAGGGCCGAAGCAGTTACGTGCCCTTTGGCTGCTAAGCTATAAAGATTCCTTAGAAGTAGGTGAGTCGCAGAGAATCTACGTTCGCATGCAAGTACTCAGGTCTAGATTTTGTAAGAGCTAGCCAAGCGGTCAAGCTCGCGCAGCTCCTGTGTTGAACTATCTTGCTAGAGGCCGTTTAACGCAGCGTTAGACCCTGCAAAGAGCTGTAACGTCGTAGAAGTGCCGCATGAGCTAGGACGTGTCGCTATACAAGCTCACCAGATACCTAACAATGGGGGATATCCCCGGTGACAGGACATGCCTATTAATCAAAAATTCGGAGGCCTTAGCCTAATGCTGTGGCTAACTATTCTTCTATTGGTGCCAACACTTGGTTTCTGGGTGGCATTGCTCGCAGCCATGAAGGCTTCGGTTGAAGGGCATTTATTCTGGTATGTGCGACTTGTGTTTTTTATAGCCCTTGGCATTGCCCCAATATTGGTTTGGCTTTTCTGGATGCCTGGCCGCCAGCAGGCCGCGCTTCGCTTTGGCAGGAAGTTTTACCTCTTCAATTTCATTGGGATATTTTTTTCATTTCCGGCATTGTTGGTAATAGATAAGTTTATAGACCCGTCGCTGGTATCCAATCGCTCTTTTGGCAACATCATAGGGTCGCTGCTGTATTTTCTGTTCGGCTATGCACTCTGGTATTTCGCTATTTATCGCGGCGCAGCAAACGGTTCAAGTTGCTCGCTCGAGAAGGGCTAAGGCCGCATCCTTAATGCAAGGCTGGAGTCACATTTGCTGGATTGCGCGGGTTGTTGGGTATCGCAGGTTCAGCCCAGCCTACGGGTTTCCTGCTTGCTGACGCGCAGTGGTGAGAATTTGCCGTTTTGTGCCTGGTAGTTTCACAGTTTTTTCGAGCGCATCGCGTTGCCTGCCCTGGATACCGGCCTTCGCCGGTATGACGGTGTGGGTAGCCGGTTCGTTTTGATGATTTCCACGCGTCGTTGGATCGGGCAGGGGCGCTCCGACCTGACTGCTGGGCCACTCGGTCGCACCCTTGGGCATACCCCCTCTGCACCACCCGGCTACCTCCACCGGGGAATAGGTCCGGCGCGCGTTCCGGGTCAGGCTTTAGCGCAATCTGATTCGAGGATTGCGTCATGGCCCATCTGGCTCAACAGGATTTCCGCTCGCTGCGCATCGCGGTGCTGACGGTCAGCGACACCCGCAACCTGGAGACCGATACCTCCGGGCAGACCCTGATTGCCAACCTGGAGGAGGCCGGCCATGCGCTGGCCGAGCGGGCGTTGGTGATCGACGATATCTACCGGATTCGCGCCCAGCTCTCGCTGTGGATCGCCGATCCGCTGGTGCAGGTGGTGCTGGTCACCGGCGGCACCGGCTTCACCGCGCGGGACAATACGCCGCAAGCGGTGGAGCCGCTGCTGGACAAGCGCGTGGAGGGCTTCGGCGAGCTGTTCCGCCAGGTGTCCTACGCCGAGATCGCCACTTCCAGCCTGCAGTCCCGCGCCCTGGCCGGGCTCGCCAACGGCACCCTGGTGTGCTGCCTGCCTGGCTCGCCGAATGCCTGCCGCACCGCCTGGCAGGAGATTCTCAAGCCGCAGTTGGATAGCCGCACGCGGCCGTGCAACTTCGTCGCCCATCTCAAGCAATTGCCCGAGCAGGCCCGCGCCTACTGCGGGAGCCGGTCATGAGTGCCTGTGCCTGCACCACCCAGGGCAGCGGCCTGCGCCCGGTGGACGAGGCCATCGCCGCGCTGCTGGAACGGGTACCGAAGGCGCCGCCGATGGAGTGGGTGGCGCTGGAGCATGCCCTTGGCCGGGTGTTGGCGGAGCAGGTGCGCGCACCGTTCGATGTGCCGGCCTGGCACAACAGCGCGATGGATGGCTACGCCCTGCGCGCCGCCGACGTGTCCGCCGATGGCGGCTGTCTGCCGCTGGCCGGGCGCATCGCCGCCGGCGATCCGGCGCTGGCGCCGCTGCCGCCCGGCCATGCGGTGCGCATCTTCACCGGTGCGCCGTTGCCGCCGGGGGCCGACAGCGTGGTGGCCCAGGAGGATTGTCGGGTCGAGGGCGAGCGTATCTGGCTGCCGTCGGTCAAGCGCGGCGCCCATGTGCGGCCGCAAGGCGAGGAGGTGCAGCAGGGCGAGGCGGTGCTGCCGGCTGGCCAGCGGTTGCGCCCGCAAGAGGTGGGCCTGCTGGCCAGCCTCGGGTTGGCGCGGGTGCTGGTTTACCGGCGTCTGCGCGTCGGCCTGCTGAGCAGCGGCGACGAGTTGCGCGAGCCCGGCGAGAGCCTGGCGCCTGGGCAGATCTACAACGCCAACCGCTACAGCCTGGGCGCTGTGTTGCGCAGCCTGGGCATGGAGGTGCACGACTACGGGGTGATGGCCGACGAGCTGGCCGCCAGCCGCGATGCGCTGAGCCTGGCGGCGTCCGAGTGGGACCTGTTGATCACGTCGGGTGGCGTCTCGGTGGGGGAGGAGGACCATCTCAAGCAGGCGATCCGCGAACTCGGCCAACTGCACTTGTGGCGCCTGGCGATCCAGCCGGGCAAGCCGCTGGCATTCGGCGAGGTGGGCGGTAAGCCGTGGATCGGCTTGCCGGGCAATCCAGCGGCGGCGCTGATCACCGCGCTGGTGGTGGCGCGGCCGTTCCTGCTCAAGGCGCAGGGCGTCGGCGATTCGCTGGTGCCGACGCCGCTGACATTGCCGGCCGGTTTCGACTGGCTCAAGCCGAACCCGCGCCGGCAGTACTTGCGGGCGCGGCTGGAGCCGGATGCGACCGGGGCCCTGCGCGTCGTGCTGCACCCGCGCCAGGGCTCGGCGATGCTGACCTCCGCCTGCTGGGCCGATGGCCTGGCCATCGTCGAGTGCGACCGCACGCTACATGCGGGTGAGCCGGTGCCGTTCCTGAGCTTCGCCGAGCTGTTGCACTGAGCCGCTTGACCATCATCAAGGGCGTTTTCCACCGCGCGCCCTAGAGTGGCCTCACTTCGTGTCGCCTAGCTTCGCCGACCGGCTGTCGTGGCCGGAGAGGAGCCCGCATGTCTTCGTTTTGCCTGCCCCCGGTGGCTGCTTGTTGCCGCCGCGGCGCGCCAATGCCTCTGAGTTTTTCTGTCTGTTGAGGATGTAACGCCATGCCTACCCGCAAACCCGCACTGCTCCTGCTCGCCCTTGCCGGAACCGGGCTTTCCCAGGCCGCCGCCGGGCAAGCCTTCAGCGACCTGTTCACCGAAGGCAAGCCCATTCTCGACGCCCGCTACCGCTACGAGCACGTCGACCAGGACAACGCCCTCAAGCA
>NZ_JBSKHQ010000027.1:0-62836 GCF_057128665.1 Zestomonas ipomoeae | reverse complement strand
CGCTCGATGTATTGCTGGGTGATGGCCTTGAGCAGCTCGTTGAGGCGGCTGGCGCCCAGGCATTGGCCCTCGAAGGGCTCGAGCAGGGCGCGCTGCTCGGCCTCGGCGAACAGCTCGGCACCCTGCAGGCGGATCGAGGCGATGTCGAAGCACTGCTCGCCGGCCACCGGCGCGGCCGGCTCGATGGCGGCCTCGCGGCCGGGCAGTTGCTGCAGTTCTTCGAGGCGGCGGCGCTGCTCGTCGAGCAGGCGCTCCTGGCGGTCGCGGATCAGGTCCAGTTCGCCCGGCAGGGGCTCGGCGGCAAAAACGGGAAAGGCGGACAGAACAACGGCAAAGCCGGACACGTACAGCAGCGGGCGCATCGCAACCATCCCTGGGGAAATAGTGGCACTTCGATATTAGGGCGCGCATTCTCTTTACCACCCCCTGACTGGTCAAATATTGATCTGACCAAATGAGAGGTGATTCACAGAATTTACTGACACCCTATCAATAGCCCAAGGGCTCCGAGCCTTCCCTGCCCAGCCCACACCGCCGCCATTCAAGATTGCCTTGAGACGGCGCAATTCATTCGGGATCGGTCACAGGGTCACGGCCCCGCTATCGAATCCCACGGTTCATGTTGAGGGTTCGCTCCGGCCTTGGCGCTCGTGCCGCTTGGCGATACCCGCTGCGCCTCGGCGTCATCCTCCTCCAGGCGCCCTGATCGTTTGGCGATCAGGGCGCGGGCGGCAATCAGCTGGCGGTTTTCAAACCGTCTGCCGAGACTTCACGGACACCCTCGATGCTGCGGGCCTTCTGGATCGCCAGCTCACGCTCGGCATCGGTATTCACGGTCCCGGAGAGCGACACGATGCCGTCCTTGGTTTCGACCTCGATCTTCAGACCGCTGATGTCGTCGTCGGCCAGGAAGCTCGACTTCACCTTGCCGGTGATCCAGGTATCGGAAACCGCATCCCCTACCTCGTCCATGGTGTCATCGGCGGCCAGCAGCAACGGCTGAACAGCGTCCTGGGCAGGGGCGGCATGGGTATCCGCGTAAACGTTGGCCAAGGGCATGCTCAGGGCGGCGAAGGCAGCAATGGCCCACATGTTGAAGGGCTGTTTCATAGCGATTCACTCCTGTTCATTCAAAAAGGCTGCACACTCCTTTCGGGGACAGCGCTACTTGAATCGCAAGGGCCATGCCAAGCCGCAGGCTAAAATTACTCCTTTAAAAACAATAAGTTACCAAACAGTCGAGGCGGCAGTCCCCGTGCAAGTTGCATGCTGCCGGGTTCTGGCGCTTGCAACTTGCATGATGGCACTCAGGCGCTAGTCGACAGCCGGGCGATGGTTTGCTCCAGCGCGGTCACGTCGGCCATCTGCGGCCAGTTGGGATAGCGCGCGCGAATGAATGCGAGCAGCTTGCGCGCCGGTTCCACTTGGCCGAGGTCCTCGGCGAAGGCCCGCGCGGCCAGCAGATAGGCCCGCGGGACATGCGGGTAACCCGGGCAGCGCTGGTGCAGGTTGCGCAGCAGGCTCAAGGCTTCGCGGGGCTTGTGCCGCTGCAGCAATGCGCCGGCGATCTTCTCGCAGACCAGACCGTCCTCCGGCAGGTAGTCGGCCTTGAGCTGCCGGCCGTTGAGCAGCGCCGTGGCCCCCAGGGCGGGGTTGGCCACGGCCACCAGCGGCAGGTAGTGATCCAGGTGGCGCAGGCAGCGCTCGCGGTCGTTCAGCCCGAAGAGCAACTGGTGCATGCGCTCGTTCAGGCGCAGGTCGTTCGGCTCGCGATTCAGGGCGGCGTTGAGCACTTCCAGGGCCTGCCCGCTCTGGCCTTCCTTGAGGCGAATCTCCGCCTCGGCGAGGGCACGGCGACGCAGGAACTCGTCCGCCGGGAAGGCCGGCAGGCCCTCCTCGTCCGCCACCGCATAGCCGAGTGCGCCCTGATACTGGAACACCGCGTAACCCATCATGGCGCACATGACCACGCCGAAGTAGCCGAACAGGAATGCCCCTACCGGCACCAGCACCACCGACGGCAGACCGTGGGAAAGCAGGTAGAGCACCGCGTCCGGCGATTGCCGCAGCATGAACAGGAACAGGCAGAGGATCAGGTAGCGCCAGCCCATGGCGCGGATCACCTGGCCGACCTCCTCCGGGCTCAGGGCCGCGCCCAGGGTCTTGTCCAGCGCCAGGCGGATGATGCTCGCCGGCAGCACCAGCATCAGGGCGATGTTGACCAACCAGAACACCGCTTCGCTGTCGAAGTCGCTGGCCACCCACAGGGCGGCGAATGCCAGGAAAAACACCACCAGTTGCCTGAAGAACAGTGCGAAGCCTTCGGCGCGGAATGCGGACTGCAAGCTGGGCGCCTGGCTTTCCGCCAGGCTGCTGGCCTCGATCACGCTGTGCAGGTATTTGGTTGCCACGCTGAACAGGCCGATCCACAGCAACAACGAGCGCGGCATGAACAGGCTGGCCAGCGCCAGCAACGCGGCGAAGGCCAGCGGCCCGGTCTGCAGGCCATAGAGAAAGAACTGCCCGGTGCGCTGCCAGAACGGCTGCGCGCTGTTGGCGGCGCCGAGAAAGCTCAGCGAGCCGCGACACAGCGGGCACTGCGGCGCCTCTTCCGGCGCATCGGCATTGAGCGGCACGCAGCAGTCGCCGTAGTACCGTTGGCAGGGCAGGCAATGCCAGGTTGACGGCTGCGTGGGGTGATAGTGGCAGTAGGTGATATCCATGCTGCGTCCTTGAGCGATACGGCGAAAAAGGCCGGCATTGTCCGGGCAAGCGAAGCCAGGGTGCAAGCCGCGGGCGGCCAACGGCCATTTCCATGGAGCCAAAGCGGCCTGCTTGTCATCTGCCCTCTTTATTTTCCCCGGCGACTCGCCAATCATCGGCCGCTCCCGCCGCAAGGATTTTCCATGAGCCACCCCAGCGCCCCCCAGGCCGAGCCGGCCGCAACCGACCTGCAGCCGATCACCTTTGGCCAGGCGCTGCTGTTCTGGCTGAAGCTCGGCTTCATCAGTTTCGGCGGGCCGGCCGGGCAGATCTCGATCATGCATCAGGAGTTGGTGGAGCGACGGCGCTGGATTTCCGAACGGCGATTTCTCCATGCCTTGAATTACTGCATGCTGCTGCCCGGCCCGGAAGCCCAGCAACTGGCCACCTACATCGGCTGGCTGATGCACCGCAGCTGGGGCGGCATCGTCGCCGGCGCCCTGTTCGTGCTGCCCTCGCTGTTCATCCTGATCGCGCTGTCCTGGCTGTATATCGCCTTCGGCGAAGTGCCGCTGGTAGCCGGGCTGTTCTATGGCATCAAGCCGGCGGTGACCGCCATCGTGGTGCAGGCAGCCCATCGCATCGGCACGCGGGCATTGAAGAACCGCTGGCTATGGGCGATGGCCGCGGCGTCCTTCGTCGCCATCTTCGCCCTCGAGCTGCCCTTCCCCGCCATCGTGCTCGGCGCGGCGGCGCTCGGCTATCTCGGCGGGCGGCTGGCCCCGGAGGCGTTCAGCATCGGTGGCGGCCACGGCGCCAGCGCGGCCTCCTTCGGCCCGGCATTGATCGACGACGACTCCCCGCCGCCCGACCATGCGCGCTTTCGCTGGACGCGGCTGCTGCTGATCGGGGTGATCGGTGCCCTGCTCTGGTTGCTGCCGATGGCCCTGCTCAGCACACTGTTCGGCTGGCAGGGCACGCTAACGCAGATGGCCTGGTTCTTCACCAAGGCCGCCCTGCTCACCTTCGGTGGCGCCTACGCGGTGTTGCCCTACGTGTACCAGGGCGCGGTCGACCACTACGGCTGGCTGACGCCGACGCAGATGATCGATGGCCTGGCCCTGGGCGAAACCACACCGGGACCGCTGATCATGGTGGTGGCCTTCGTCGGCTTCGTCGGCGCCTACGTGCACCCGGTGTTCGGCCCCGACCAGGCCTTTCTGGCCGGCGCCCTGGCCGCCGGCCTGGTCACCTGGTTCACCTTCCTGCCGTCGTTCCTGTTCATCCTGATCGGCGGGCCACTGGTGGAGTCGACCCACAACACGCTGAAATTCACCGCGCCGCTGACCGCGATCACAGCGGCGGTGGTCGGGGTGATCCTCAACCTGGCGCTGTTCTTCGGTTTCCACGTGCTCTGGCCGCAAGGCTTCGCCGGCCCCTTCGACTGGCCCTCAGCGCTAATCGCCCTGGCCGCCGCCGCGGCACTGCTGCGCTACAAGCGTGGCGTGATCGAGGTGCTCGCGGGCTGTGCACTGCTCGGGCTGCTGGTTCACCTGCTTATCGGCTGAGGCGAAAGAACCCATGGAAATACGTGCCTTTCAAGCGGCGGATGAAGCGGCAGTCATCCAGCTCTGGCAACGCTGCGGCCTGACCCGTCCCTGGAACGACCCGCGCAAGGACATTGCGCGCAAGCTCACCGAGCAACCGGAGTTGTTTCTCGTCGGGGTAGTGCAAGGCGAGATCGTCGCCACGGCGATGGCCGGTTTCGATGGTCATCGTGGCTGGATCAACTACCTGGCGGTGGCGCCGGAGCGGCAGCGGCAGTCGCTCGGCCGCCAACTCATGGCGGAAGTGGAGCGCCAGTTGCGCGCGCGTGGCTGCCCGAAGCTCAACCTGCAGGTGCGCAGCTCCAATGCCGAAGCCCTGTCGTTCTACCGGAGCCTCGGCTATGTGCAGGACGAGGTGATCAGCCTGGGCCGGCGCCTGATCGAGGACTGACCGTGGCCCCGGCGAACGCCGGCTCGCCCCGCTCGATGCTCAGGTCCTTGGCCATCACCATGCGCAGCCACACCGGCATCAGCAGCACCCCCACGGCGATACACGCCCAACTGAGGGCGTCGCTGCCGCCCGGCGGCGGGAACAGCAGGCGGCCGACGCCGAGCAACATGCCGAACAGTGACAGCGCGGTGGCAATCGCCGCCCACAGGCGCAGGCCCAGCGCCCGGCGCGGAGCCAGCCGGCGGTCGCCGCAGCGCTGCGCGGTAGCGCCCCAGAAGCCGAACGGCCGCACCCGGCTGTAGAAGGCGTCGAGCGTCGCCGTGTCCGTGCGCGGCGTGACGAAGGTAATCAGAATCGCTGCCGTGGTGGTCGCCAAGGCCATGACGCCCAGGCGAATCCATTCGTCCTGCGGCTCGGTACCGAGGTAATACAGCAGCAGGGGCGCGGTGATCAGCGACACCACCATGGCCGCCAGCTCAGACCACAGGTTGATGCGCTCCCACAGCCAGCGCAGCACCAGCACCGACCCCATGCCGGCGCCGAACAGCAGGGAGATGAACCAGGCGGTCTGGATCGAACCGAGGTTGGCCATGATGGCCATGGCGATCAGCAGGATCAGCACGTTGGACAGCCGCGCCACCAGCACCAGCTCGCGCCCCTTGGGCGTGCGCTTGAGCAGGTGCCGGCAGACCACGCCGTCGTAGACATCGTTGCTCCAGTAGGACGCGCCCCAGTTGAGGTGGGTGTCGACGGTAGAGGCCAGCGCCGCCAGCAGGCCCACCAGCATCAGCCCGCGAATGCCCGGTGGCAGCAGGTCGTCGATGCCCTGGACGAACAGGATTTCGCGGCTGGCGGCAAAGCCGGCGCCGCTCGCCTGCTCCGGCGTGAACGGATAGAGCACCAGCAGGCCGATGGCGATGGCCAGCCAGAACAGGCTGCGGAAGAAAATCTGCAGCCAGGCGAAAACCACGCCAGCGGTGCGCGCATCGCGGTCGTTGCGACAGGCCATCGAACGCTGCGCCAGGTAGCCGGTGCCGTCTGAGTTCATCTGGAAGAACCACTGCAGGCCGATGATCACCAGAAACGGCATCAGCACCTCGCCGGCCGTATCGGGCGGACTGAAGGACAGCATGCGCCCGGCCTGCTCCGCACCGTACAAGTCGACGATGCGCTCGGTCAGCCCGCCCAGGCCACCGGCGGCATCGATCACGAACCAGGCATAGGCGATGGTCCCCAGCATGGCCAGGGCAAATTGCAGCACGTCGGTCTGGATCACCGCGCGCAGGCCACCAGTGATCGAATAGGTGGCGGTGAAGAGCAAGATCAGCAGAATCGAGATCAGGTTGTTCGCCGTCATCACCGCCGCATCCAACCCGGTGACGCTCTCGCCCAGTTGCAGGCCGGTGGCGGTGACGAAGCCGAGAACCGGCTGGTACAGCGCATCCGGTAGCCAGGTGTGCCAGGGCAGGAACACTTCGGCGATGCGGATCGCCGCCACCAGCACCATCGCCAGCACCACGCAATTGATCACCGTGCCGTAGTAGATCGCCTTGAGCAGGCGCAGCGGCACGACCCCGGGCCCGCTGTAGCGCACCTTGGTCAGCTCGGCATCGGTGAGCACGCCGGCACGGCGCCAGCCGGCGGCGAAGACGAACGCCATGAGCAGGAAGGCCAGCCCGTAGATCCACAGGCGCCAGAGGGCGAAGACCCCGGCGGTGGCGACCAGGCCGGTGACCAGCAGCGGTGTGTCGGCGGCGAACTGGGTGGCCGCCATCGAGGTGCCGGCCTGCCAACCCTTGATACTGCGACCGGCGAGGAAGTACTGCTGCAAGCTCTGCGAGGCCTTGTTGCGGGCCCGCAAGCCGGCGAAGAGGCCATAGGCCACGAAGGCGAGCACGATCAGTAAGTCCAACATCCGTAGGTTCCTTATGGGGTTGGAGATCCTGATTCTGTGAGCGCAGCGCGCCGGAATAGTGCGCGAAAGATGACGAGCGGCTGCTAGCCCAGCCAGCCCAGGGTCAAGCCGGTCAGCAGCAGATAGCGCAAGCTCTTGGCCAGCGCGACGATCAGCAGAAAGCTCCACCAGGGTTCGCGCATCACCCCGGCGATCAGCGTCAGCGGGTCGCCGACCACCGGCAGCCAGCTGAGCAGCAGCGACCAGCGGCCGTAGCGGTGATACCACGCCTGGGCCCGTTCCAGGCGCTGCGGCGTGGCGGGGAACCAGCGCCGCTCGCGGAAGTGCTCGATGTAGCGACCGAGCAGCCAGTTGAGTGCCGAGCCCAGGGTGTTGCCGACGGAAGCCACCGCCAGCAATGCCCACGGGGGATAGCTGCCACTGAGTAGAAGCCCCACCAGCGCCGCCTCCGACTGCAACGGCAGCAGGCTGGCGGCGCCGAATGCCAGCAGGAACAGCCCGGCGTAGGCGGCGAGTTCCGCCATCAACACCGCGTCACTGCGGCTGGATGTCGGTGACGACGATGGCGCCGCCCTGCTGCTCGGCCTGGAACAGCACTTTGTCGCCCGGCTTGAGGTCTTTCAGCCGTGCGCTGTCGTCGACCCTGAACACCATGGTCATCGGTGGCATGCCGAGGTTCTCGATCGGGCCATGGCGCAGGGTGACCTTGCCGTTCTGCAGGTCGATCTTGCGCACTTCGCCCTGGGTCATGGCCGCCGTGCCCTGGGCCACCGGATGGTGGGCGTCGTGGCTTGCGGCGTTGTCTTCCTGGGCAAGGGCAGGCAGGGCCAGACCACTGGCAAGCAAAGCAACGATCAGCAGTTTTTTCATCGGTCAATCTCCTCAAGGGTGAAATATCAGTAACGCCTGGTTCATTGCTGGGCGCTGGGCAGTACCTTGATCTTGCCGACCATGCCCGCCTGGTAATGCCCGGGGATCAGGCAGGCGAAATCGAATTCGCCCACGCGGTTGAAGGTCCAGACGATCTCCTCGCGCTTGCCCGGCGCCACATGGGCCATATAGGGCTCGTCGTGCTCCATGCCGGGAAACTTCGTCATCAAGGCCGCATGTTCATCGAGCTCCTGCTTGGTGCCCAAGACGAATTCGTGCAGCACCTTGCCGTCGTTGTGGTGCACGAAGCGAATGGTCTCGCCTGCGCGCACTTCGATGTGTTCGGGAGTGAAACGCATGGCATCGCTCATGCGCACCTCGATGGTTCGGTCCACCTCCGCGGCATCGCCGGCGATGCCCCAGGGCTTTTGCTCCTTGAGCACCGCCGCCTCGGCAGGGGCGCCGTGCATCTTTTCGCTATGGGCAACGGCCTGATTCACGACGCCGAAACCAAACAGCACCAGCACGCCCATGGCATATCCGAACGCTCGCTGTTTTCCGCTTTTCGCTTGCATGTTTACCGTCCTCTCATGAATCAATGCCCGGCATGACCGCCGGGTTTGCGTACCTGTACTTCGACCTCGGGCACCTGCTGAACTCGCGGCATGCTCTGCCCGCCGGCATCGCCGCTACGCGGCGGCTCGGCCAGGGCACCGCGCCATTCGGAAGCCACAGTGCCGGGCGGATGCTTGAACCAGCCCGGGTCGCGGTAATCGCCGGGCTTCTGCTCAGCGCGCACTTTGAGCACGGTGAACATGCCGCCCATTTCCACCGAGCCGAACGGGCCGTCGCCGGTCATCATCGGCGCGGTGTTGTCCGGCAGCGGCATCTCCATCTCGGCCATGTCCGCCATGCCGCGCTCGCCCATCACCATGTAGTCGGGCACCAGCCCGGCGATCTTGCGGGTCAGGCCGCTGTGGTCGACGCCGATCAGGGTCGGCACGTCGTGTCCCATGGCGTTCATGGTGTGGTGGCTTTTGTGGCAGTGCAGCGCCCAGTCCCCCGGCTCGTCGGCGAGGAACTCGATCTGGCGCATCTGCCCCACCGCCACGTCGGTGGTCACTTCCGGCCAGCGCGCGCCCTTGGGCGTCGGCCCGCCATCGGTGCCGGTGACCTCGAATTCATGGCCGTGCAGGTGGATCGGGTGGTTGGTCATGGTCAGGTTGCCGACGCGCAGCCGCACCCGGTCGTTCTGCCGCACCACCAGCGGGTCGATGCCGGGAAAGATGCGGCTGTTGAAGGTCCACAGGTTGAAATCGAGCATGGTCATGATCTTCGGCGTGTAGCTGCCCGGCTCGATGTCGTAGGCGCTGAGCAGGAAGCAGAAATCGCGGTCGACCTCCTCGATCAACGGGTGCGGCTCCTTCGGATGGGTGACCCAGAAGCCCATCATGCCCATGGCCATCTGGGTCATCTCGTCGGCATGCGGGTGGTACATGAAAGTACCGGGACGGCGCGCAACGAACTCGTAGGCGAAGGTCTTGCCCACCGGAATCGCCTTCTGGGTCAGCCCGGCGACGCCGTCCATGCCATTCGGCAGGCGCTGCCCGTGCCAATGGATGCTGGTGTGCTCGGGCAGCTTGTTGGTGACGAAGATGCGTACCCGGTCGCCTTCCACCACCTCGATGGTCGGCCCCGGTGACTGGCCGTTATAGCCCCACAGGTGGGCCTTGAAACCGGGTGCCATCTCCCGCACCACCGGCTCGGCCACCAGGTGGAACTCCTTGACCCCGTCGTTCATTCGCCACGGCAGGGTCCAGCCGTTGAGCGTCACCACCGGGCGATAGGGCCTGCCAT
Source organism: Zestomonas ipomoeae (assembly GCF_057128665.1). Lineage (NCBI taxonomy): Bacteria > Pseudomonadati > Pseudomonadota > Gammaproteobacteria > Pseudomonadales > Pseudomonadaceae > Zestomonas > Zestomonas ipomoeae. The sequence goes on along the minus strand of NZ_JBSKHQ010000027.1, from coordinate 53,493 downwards.
CGCTCGGCTCCAGCGGCGGCTGGGTATCTGCGCTGGATTGCATGACCGGCTCGGGCAGCCCAGCCAGGGAAACCCGGCTCACCGAGGAGGCGGCCACTGCCGCGGTAATGGCGCCGGCGCCGAGGAAGAAATCGCGTCGAGAAACCATGGTCGGTATTCCTCAGTTAGTGGCCGCCGCCGGCGGCTTCAGCCGGGCCAGCGATCTGCGGGGCGGAGGACAGGCTGGGAGTGCCGACCATGGCCATATCCAGGTCGGCGCGGGCCAGCCAGAAATCCCGCTGCGCCTCGATGGCGGCATTGACGGTGGTTACCTGCGCGCGGGCATCGGCGAGCAACTCGAACACGCCGATCAACATGCCGTTGTAACGCAGCAGGTTTTCCTCGGCGATGCGCTGGCGCAGCGGCAGGATGTGCTCGCGATAATGACGGGCGATGTCATAGGCGGCACGGTAGCCGAGGTAGGCTTCGCGCACCTCGGAGCGGGCGTTCACGGCAGTTTCGGCGGTGCGCAGCAGCGCCTGCCGATAGAGTGCCTCGGCCTTGGCCACGCGGGCGCCGCCCCAGTCGAACAGCGGCAGTTCCAGGCTGATCTCGTAGCCACGCTGGGTCGGCTCCTCATTGGAGGAATTGCGCATCACGCCCAGCTCCAGCACGTTGATCAGCCCGGTGGTCTTGCTCAGCCCGAGGTTTCTGGCCAGGCGCTCGGTGCCCTGGCGCGCGGCCTGGATGTCCAGACGCTGGGCCATGGCCGTGCGCTCCACGTCCGGCTGCTCCTCGACCTGCTCGGGCAGATCAGGCAAGCGCTCGGGCAGCTGGAAGGCGGTCTGCCCGCCCCACAGGCCGAGTAGACGGGTCAGCTGCTCGCGAGCCTGCACCCGCGCCTGTTCGGCACGCGCCCGGTTGAGCGCGGCGTCGGCATAGAAGCCCTGTTCGCGGGCCAGTTGCAGGCGGTTGAAGTTGCCGGCTGCTGCCATGCGCCGGGCCAACTCGGCACCGGATTCCGCCGCCTCCATGACTTGCCCCATGTAGCGCACGGTCTCCTCGGCGGCGACCGCTCGGTAATACGCCTTGCGGGTCGCGCTGGCCAGCTCGAACAGCGCCAGGCTGGCCTCCTGCTGTATCTGCTGCAAGCGTGCGGACTCCATGCGCCGGGTCAGCGGCATGGCGATCAGCCGGGCCAGGTTGAGGTGCACGCCGCGCTCGTATTCCACTTCCTCGCCACGGGTCAGGCGGCCGAAGGAGAACCCCGGGTTGGCCAGGCGCCCGGCCTGCACCAGATCGGCCTCGGCGATGCCAAGTTCATAGAACGAGGCCTGCAGGCCCGGATTGTTCAATAGCGCGACCTGCACTGCGTCTTCGACGGACAGCGGCTTGCTCAGCAATTCGCCGACGCGTTGCCCGATCAGCTCACGCTCGGCGTCCGAGCGCGCCCAAACCACCTCTTTGTCGAGCCGTTCGGTGGCTTGCTGCGCCACCGGGGTGAAGCCTCCATCCTCTGAAAAGCTCGCGCAGCCGGACAGCAAGGCGGCGCCCAAAGCCAGTGCGAACAGCGATTGCACGGTGTTCATGCGCGCACCTCAATGCATGTGTTGGTGGGATTGCCCGTCTTGCGGCTCGACCGGGGACTCTTCCCAGGCCTCACGGGCGTAGGTCCGCCAGCCGCCGATGCGGCCGACCCTGTCGTTGGCGTCGCGCCAGGACTCGACGGCTTGCTCTGCGGCACCGGGGTAGTCCGCCAACGGCGAGCGGTAGTCGAGTGGAGGCACGGTGGCGCTCGGGTCGGCCGGATCGGGCTCGGCCCAGGTCAGCCCGGCAGCGGCCAACAGGCCCAGGCAGGCAAGCGCCCGCAAAAGATGACAAGGCATGGCATTTTCTCTCGCTTGGGCCAGTGGATACCGGGAGGCATCCGCGGCCGGTTTCGGATTGCGCCACAAACGGGCGCGCTCGAATTCAGGCGAAAGAGTCGCGCGGTGGACGTTCGGGAGTGTCGGCGATGAAACCGTCGAAGCAGTAGGAACGGGACTGCAAGGGAACAACGCTGGGCGCCGGGCTCAGGGCCACCACACCGCCGACCAACGCGGCCGCGCCGCAGCAGGCCAGACAGGCACTACAGCGACCCTCGTCCATTGCGGCATTGCTATTGTGCTGGTGGTCGTGCTCTGCGCTGGCCTGGGCGTGATCGTGTTGCGCAGCAACCAACTCGATAGCCGGCGCAGCCTTCCCGTGATGGGCCGCTCCGCAGAAGGGCATCAGTACGCCGGCGATGGTCTGCAGTGGCAACGCCAGCATCAATGCCAGCATTAGCGCCAGACGCACTCTCCCCAGCAGTCGAGCGCGAAGGGCACGCTGAGCGGTAGGCGAGAAGGCAGGCGACATGCAGCTCGATTCCTTGATGCAGACCCACAGACGGGCACGCGGCGCAGTATGCAGCCTTCGCGATGGGCATGGAGGCAGCTGACAAAAATGTAATCTGCCGGAAACCCGCACCAGCCCTGGAGCGCGACGAACAGCCGCAGCGGGCCGATTGCCCCGCCCCCGCTGCCGCGACTAGACTCCGGCGCATGAACCCATTCCTGCGTCGCTGCCTGCTCCTGCTGCTCTGCCTGACGCTGCCCGTTAGCGGCATGGCGAGCCTGCAGCTGCCGGCGCAACCCTGCCCGATGCAAGCCGCCGGCATGCCGATGGCCGAGGACTGCTGCGAGGATGCGGACCAGCGATCCCTGGCCGGCAAGCCCTGCAAGAGCGGCCAGGAATGCAAGAGCGGGAACCTGTTGCAAGCCTCCCTGGGCAAGCCGACGCTGAGCCTGCCCCATCTGCCCAGCCTCACGCTCTATAGCGACATCCTACCCAACGGCGCCCCCGCCGACGTCTGGCGCCCTCCCCGCGCCTGATTCCTGTTTCGCCTTGAGTGCCGCCCCCTGTCGGGGCATGGCGTTTGCGCGTCCCTGAGGACGCGCGATTCATACAGGAATCCGCAACATGAGCGTTACCCGTTACCGGGCGATCCTCGCTGCGTGGCTGCTGGCCCTACCCGGCCTGGCGGCGGCGCTGACCCTTGACGAAGCCTTGCGCCTGGCCGAACACGAAGCTCCCTCCCTGGCTGCCCAATCGGCCAATCTGGAGGCGGCCCGCCATGAGGCCATTCCCGCCGGCGAACTGCCGGACCCGAAACTCGCCCTGGGCCTGCAGAACGTGCCGATCGAAGGCGCCGACCGCTGGCGACTGGACCGCGAGCCAATGACCATGCAGATGGTCGGCCTGATGCAGGAAGTGCCCAACCGCGCCAAGCGCCGTGCCCGGGTCGAGGTCGCCGCCGCCGCGGTGGATAGCGCCGGCGCGCAGCAGCAGGTCGAACGCCTGCGCGTGCGCCGGGAGACTGCCCAGGCGTGGATCGCCGCACTGGCCATCGAACGCAAGCTGCAAGCATTCCAGGCCCTCTACGACGAGAACCGTCTGCTGGACAAAGCCGTGCAAGCGCGACTGGCCGGTGGCCTCGGCCAGTCCGCCGACAGCCTGGTACCGAAGCAGGAAGCGGCGCTGCTCGCCGAGCAGGAAGACCTGCTGCTAAGCACCCGCAGGCAGACCCGCGCCGCGCTGCGCCGCTGGGTCGGCGCGGCGGCGGACGAGCCGGTCAACGGCAACTGGCCGAACTGGCCGGTGGATGAACAGCGCTACCGGCAGAGCCTGCACCATCACCCCGAACTCAGCAGCTTCGCCCCCATGACCCGCGAGGCACAGGCCCGGGTCAGCCTCGCCGAGGCCGACAAGCGTCCGGACTGGAGTTGGGAGCTCGCCTACCAACGGCGCGACCCGGCCTTCGGCGACATGGTCTCCGTACAGTTCAGCTTCGACCTGCCGCTGTTCGCCGGCAGCCGCCAGGACCCGAAGATCGCCGCGCGCCGCGCCGAGGTGTTGCGCCTGGAGGCCGAGCGCGAAGCGCTGACCCGCGAACACAACCAGCAACTGGAAGACGACCTGGCCGAGTACCAGCGGCTCGACCGGGCCGTGCAACGCAGCCGGGAAACGCTGGTGCCCTTGGCCGAAAAGCGGGTACGCCTGGCGCTGGCCGACTATCGCGCCGGCAGCGGCGAGCTGGGCAGCGTGATCGACGCCCGCCGCGCATTGATCGAAGCCCGTCTGAACCAGATCGACCTGGCCGAGCAGCGTGCGCTGGCCAGCGCACGCCTGCATTTCGCCTATGGGGAGAATGCGCAATGAGCCAGCGACGCAACACAACCACCCTGCTGATCGGCCCGCCGCTGCTGGCGCTGCTCATCACCCTCGGCTGGAGCGCTGCCCATGCCGAACCAAAAGCGGAACGCGAAGTGCTCTACTGGTACGACCCGATGTACCCGCAGCAGCGCTTCGACAAGCCCGGCAAGTCGCCCTTCATGGACATGGATCTGGTACCGCGTTATGCCGATGGAGGTGGCGACGGTGCCGCGGTCAGCATCGATGCCAGCATCGCCCAGAACCTCGGCGTGCGGCTGGCCAAGGTCAGCCGCGAAGCGCTGCATGGCGAGCTTGACGTCGTCGGCACCCTGCAGTTCAACGCCCGCGACGTGGCGGTGGTGCAGGCCCGTCGCGGCGGCTTCGTCGAGCGGGTCTACCCGCACGCACCGGAGGATCTGATCGATGCCGGCGCGCCGCTGGCCGACCTGCTGGTGCCCGAGTGGGCCGCGGCGCAGGAAGAGTTTCTCGCCCTGCGCGCCATCGGCGACGCCGATTTGGTCGCCGCCGCGCGGCAGCGTCTGCGCCTGGCCGGGATGCCGACCGATCTCATCGCCCGCATCGAGCGCAGCGGCAAGGCCCAGCCGGTATGGACGGTGGTCAGCCCCATCGCTGGCGTGATCACCGAACTCGACGTGCGCGAAGGCATGACCCTGGATGCCGGCGAGTCGCTGGCCACGATCAACGGCCTGGACAGCGTCTGGCTGGAAGTGGCGGTACCCGAGGCCGAAACCGCTGGCGTGCGCCTCGGCCAGACCGTCGAGGCCCGACTATCGGCCTTCCCTGGCGAAGTGCTGAGCGGCAGCGTCGACGCCTTTCTACCGCAAGCCAACCTGGATAGCCGAACCGTTCGCCTGCGGGCCGAGCTACCCAACCCGAACGGCCGCCTGCGACCGGGCATGAGCGCCCAGGTACGGCTGCATCGCGACAACGGGCAGACGGCATTGTTCGTACCCAACGAGGCGGTGATCCGCACTGGCCGCCGAGCACTGGTCATGCTCGCCGAAGCCGAGGGCCGCTACCGGCCGATCGAGGTCCGTCTGGGCCGGGAAACCCTGGACAAGGTGGAAGTGCTGGACGGCCTCGCCGAAGGCCAGCAAATAGTCGCCTCCGGACAGTTCCTGCTGGATTCCGAAGCCAGCCTGCGTGGCGTACTCGCCCAGGGGCTCGATCAGGCACAAGCGGAGCCGGCCCTGCATGATGCCGAAGGGCGCATCGACGAGGTCGAGGACAATGCCTTGACCCTCAGCCACGGTCCATTCAAGACCCTGGGCATGCCCGGCATGACCATGAGCTTCGAGTTGGCCGACCCGGCACTGGGCAAGGGATTGAAGGTGGGCGATCGCGTGCGCTTCGGTGTGCGTGAGACCGACGACGGTCTGCTGATAGAGCGCATCGAGAAGCTGGGGGTGCAGCCATGATCGCGGCCCTGATCCGCTGGTCGGTAGCCAACCGCTTCCTGGTGCTGCTCGCCACCCTGTTCGCCAGCGCCTGGGGTGTCTGGTCGATGCAGAGCACGGCGATCGACGCCCTGCCGGACCTCTCCGACGTGCAGGTGATCATCCGCACGCCCTTCCCCGGCCAGGCGCCACAGATCGTCGAGAACCAGGTCACCTACCCGCTGACCACTACCATGCTCTCGGTGCCGGGGGCGAAGACCGTGCGCGGCTATTCGTTCTTCGGTGACAGCTTCGTCTACGTGCTGTTCGAGGACGGCACCGACCTTTACTGGGCCCGCTCGCGGGTGCTGGAGTACCTCAGTCAGATCCAGAGCCGTCTGCCGGCCAGCGCCAAGCCGGCGCTGGGGCCGGACGCCACCGGGGTCGGCTGGATCTACCAGTACGCCCTGGTCGACCGCAGCGGCCGCCACGACCTGGCGCAACTGCGCGCCCTGCAGGACTGGTTCCTCAAGTTCGAGCTGAAGACCCTGGCCAACGTCGCCGAGGTAGCCACCATCGGCGGCATGGTCAAGCAGTACCAGGTACTGCTCGACCCGCTCAAGCTGGCCAGCCTCGGCATCACCCAAAGCGAAGTGCGCGAGGCCGTCGGCAGGGCCAACCAGGAGACCGGCGGCGCCGTGGTGGAACTGGCCGAAACCGAGTTCATAGTGCGCGCCTCCGGCTACCTGGCCAGCCTGGCGGATTTCCGTAGCATCCCGCTGCGCCTGGATGCCGGCGGCGTTCCGGTCACCCTTGGCGACGTGGCGCACATCCAGCTCGGTCCGGAGATGCGCCGGGGCATCGCCGAGCTGGATGGCGAAGGCGAAGTGGTCGGCGGCGTGGTGATCCTGCGCAGCGGCAAGAATGCCCGCGAGACCATCGGCGCACTGAAGAGCAAATTGGAGGCGCTGCAGAAGGGCCTGCCGGATGGGGTGGAAATCGTCACCACCTACGACCGCAGCAAGCTGATCGACCGCGCGGTACGCAACCTCAGCCACAAGCTGCTGGAAGAGTTCGTGGTGGTTGCGCTGGTCTGCCTGGTGTTCCTCTGGCACCTGCGCTCCTCGCTGGTGGCGATCATTTCGCTGCCTATCGGCATCCTGCTGGCCTTCATCGTCATGCGCCAGCAGGGTATCAACGCCAACATCATGTCCCTCGGAGGCATCGCCATCGCCATCGGCGCGATGATCGATGCCGCGGTGGTGATGATCGAGAACGCCCACAAGCGCATAGAGCACTGGCGCGAGCAGCACCCGGACGGCGAACTCAAGGGCGTCGAGCACTGGCGGGTAATCACCGCGGCAGCGGTGGAGGTCGGCCCGGCGCTGTTCTTCAGTCTGCTGATCATCACCCTGTCGTTCATCCCAGTGTTCACCCTGGAGGCCCAGGAAGGCCGGCTGTTCGGCCCGCTGGCCTTCACCAAGACCTACGCCATGGCCGCGGCCGCCGGTTTGTCGGTGACCCTGGTGCCGGTATTGATGGGCTATTGGATTCGCGGACGCATCCCGGATGAGCGGCGTAACCCGCTCAACCGCGGGTTGATTCGCCTCTACCAGCCGGCGCTGGAATGGGTGCTGCGCTGGCCGAAGGTCACTCTTGCGCTAGCGCTGCTGGTGTTCCTCACCACCCTCTGGCCGCTGTCGCGGCTCGGTGGGGAGTTCCTGCCGCCGCTGGACGAGGGCGACCTGCTGTACATGCCCACAGCCCTGCCGGGCCTGTCGGCGCAGAAGGCCGCGCAGCTGCTGCAGCAGACCGACCGCCTGATCAAGACCGTGCCCGAGGTCGCCCATGTGTTCGGCAAGGCCGGCCGCGCCGAGACGGCCACCGACCCGGCGCCGCTGGAGATGTTCGAGACCACCATCCAGTTCAAGCCGCGCGATCAGTGGCGCCCCGGCATGACCCCGGAGAAGCTGGTGGAAGAGCTGGATCGGGTAGTTCAGGTACCGGGCCTGGCCAACCTGTGGATTCCGCCGATCCGCAACCGCATCGATATGCTCGCCACCGGCATCAAGAGCCCCATCGGCGTGAAGGTGGCCGGCGTCGATCTGGCACAGATCGACGCCGTCACCCAGGCGGTGGAGCGGGTAGCGAAGACGGTGCCGGGGGTCAGTTCCGCCCTGGCCGAACGCCTGACCGGCGGGCGCTACATCGATGTCGACATCGACCGCCGCGCCGCCGCGCGCTACGGGTTGAACGTGGCCGACGTGCAGGCGATCGTCGCCGGCGCCATCGGCGGGGAGAACATCGGCGAAACCATCGAGGGGCTGGCACGCTTCCCCATCAGCCTGCGCTATCCACGGGAGTGGCGCGACTCGCTGGCGGGCCTGGCGCAACTGCCGATCTATACCCCGCAGGGTAGCCAGATCACCCTCGGCACCGTGGCCAGGATCAAGATCAGCGATGGGCCGCCCATGCTCAAGAGCGAGAATGCGCGGCCATCCGGCTGGGTCTACATCGATGTGCGCGGTCGCGACCTGGCCTCGGTGGTGGGCGACCTGCGCCAGGCCATCGCCGAGCAGGTCCAGTTGCAGCCGGGCATGAGCCTGAGCTACTCGGGCCAGTTCGAGTTTCTCGAGCGGGCCAACGCGCGGCTCAAGCTGGTGGTGCCGGCCACCCTGCTGATCATCTTCGTGCTGCTCTACCTGTGCTTCAGCCGCTTCGACGAGGCGCTGCTGATCATGGCCACGCTGCCTTTCGCCCTCACGGGTGGGGTGTGGTTCCTCTACTGGATGGACTTCAACCTGTCGGTGGCCACCGGCGTCGGCTTCATCGCCCTGGCCGGCGTGGCCGCCGAGTTCGGCGTGATCATGCTGCTGTACCTGAAAAACGCCTGGCAGGAGCGCCGCGACGAGGGTGACGAATCACCGCTGGGATTGTTGGAGAGCATTCGCGAAGGTGCGGTGCAACGCGTGCGGCCCAAGGCGATGACGGTGGCGGTGATCATCGCCGGCCTGCTGCCAATCCTCTGGGGCGGCGGCACCGGCAGCGAAGTGATGAGCCGCATCGCCGCGCCCATGGTCGGCGGCATGCTCAGCGCGCCGTTGCTGTCGTTGTTCGTGGTACCGGCGGCCTACCTACTGATGCGCCGACGGCAGTGCCGCACGCTTTGAGCCACGCGCGGGGAGCCTGGAAAGGCACAGGCTCTTCGCGCTTTCTCGGCAGATGCCGGGCGGCGCGACGAGGGAGGTCTACCGCCAGCGCAGCGGCTAACCGACCACGGCATCCCGTGCGCTCGCTATAGCCTTTGCCTGAACCAATACGCCTTTTCGGGAAAGGCGGCCTTGATACCGGACTGGCAAGGTTGTGTGGTTGTGCCGGCTGGTCAGTGCGCTGGCTGCTTATCGCGTTCTGCCGACACCTCTTGTTGCGCCTCCCGGCGCCTCACTTCTTCTTTGAAATGCGCAAAGAAAAGTAAGCAAAAGAAAGCGCACCCCGGCATCCGGGTCTCGCTGCGCTCGACTCCCCTCCTTCCGGCACTGCTCCGGGGGCCGGCGTACAAGGGCCATCCATGGCCCATTACGCGGGGCCGCCATCGGTATCTCGCGGCATCCTGCCGCTCGTCCCCCTGCGCAGCGCCTCCACTCGGCCTCCTGACGGGGACTTCTCTGGGCCTGACAGTTCTGCGGCAAAAGCCCAAAAGCCCAAAAGCTGAAAAGCTGAAAGCCAACTCGAGCCTGTTTGCTTCTGCGCAAGAGGCTGGGCCGGGACTCGGGTCCCTCAGGAGGCCGAGCGGAATCGTTGTGGAAGGGGTTGAGCGACATGGATGTCGCGAGAGCTGCGATGCAGCGAGGGAACCCCGGCGCAGCCGGGCGGGGAAGCCTAGTTCGGATGTGGGGTGCGCTTTCTTCTTGGTTACTTCTTCTTTGCGCCGGGCGGCGATCCGCACTTCAAAGAAGAAGTGACTCGCCGGGAGGCGAAACCAGATGCATCGCCAATACACAGAAATCGGCTGACGCACAGACCAATAGCCCAACAGGCTGCGACAACCTTGCCAGTCCAGTGCCAAGAAACCTGTCCCCCGGAATTATGCGGAGAACCATAAAAAAGCCCGTGCAGAGCACGGGCTTTTCCATGACGCGAGGGTCGTACCGACGTATTACACGCCAGACGCCTCGGCAGCCGGCACGTCCTTGATGGACAGCTTGATGCGGCCGCGGTTGTCCACGTCCAGTACCAGCACCTTCACTTCCTGGCCTTCCTTGAGCACGTCGGTGACCTTCTCCACGCGCTGATCGCTCAGCATCGAGATGTGCACCAGACCGTCCTTGCCCGGCAGGATGTTGACGAAGGCGCCGAAGTCGACGATGCGCTCGACCTTGCCGACATAGACCTTGCCGATCTCCGCTTCGGCGGTGATCGCCAGCACGCGCTGCTTGGCAGCCTCGGCGGCTTCCTTGGTCTCGCCGAAGATCTTGATCGAGCCGTCGTCTTCGATGTCGATGGAGGCCTTGGTCTCTTCGCAGATGCTGCGAATGGTGGCGCCGCCCTTGCCGATCACGTCGCGGATCTTGTCCTGGTCGATCTTCATCGCCAGCATGGTCGGGGCATTGGCCGACAGCTCGCTGCGCGACTGGGCAATGACCTGGTTCATCTGACCGAGGATGTTCTGGCGCGCTTCCAGGGCCTGGCCCAGGGCGATTTCCATGATCTCTTCGGTGATGCCCTTGATCTTGATGTCCATCTGCAGCGCGGTCACACCCTTGGTCGTACCGGCCACTTTGAAGTCCATATCGCCCAGGTGGTCTTCGTCACCGAGGATGTCGGTCAGCACGGCGAACTTCTCGCCTTCCTTGACCAGGCCCATGGCGATACCGGCCACCGGCGCCTTCATCGGCACACCGGCATCCATCAGCGCCAGGGACGCGCCGCAGACCGATGCCATGGAGCTGGAACCGTTGGACTCGGTGATCTCCGACACCACGCGAATGGTGTAGGGGAACTCGTCGTCCTTCGGCAGCATGGCAGCGACACCGCGACGGGCCAGGCGGCCGTGGCCGATCTCGCGACGACCGGCGCCGCCCATGCGGCCACACTCGCCGACCGAGAACGGCGGGAAGTTGTAGTGCAGCATGAAGGGATCTTTCTTCTCGCCTTCCAGGGTGTCCAGCAACTGGGCATCGCGGGCGGTGCCGAGGGTGGCGACCACCAGGGCCTGGGTTTCGCCACGGGTGAACAGGGCCGAGCCGTGGGTCTTCGGCAGCACGCCGACTTCGATCTTCAGCGGACGCACGGTGCGGGTGTCGCGACCGTCGATACGCGGCTGGCCGTTGACGATGTTCTCGCGCACGGTGCGGTATTCGATCTCGCCGAAGGCATCCTTCACTTCACTGGCGGAAGGCTGGCCTTCCTCGCCGGAGAACTTGGCCACCACCTGGTCGCGCAGCTCGCCGAGACGGTTGTAGCGATCCTGCTTGATGGTGATGGTGTAGGCCTTGGAGATCTCCGCGCCGAACTCGGCACGAATGGCGTCCAGCAGGGCCACGTTCTTGGCCGGCGGCTGCCAGTCCCAAGTCGGCTTGCCGGCTTCGGCGGCCAGTTCCTTGACCGCCTTGATCACGGCCTGGAATTCGTCGTGGGCGAACAGCACCGCGCCCAGCATCTGGTCTTCGGTCAGTTCCTTGGCTTCCGACTCGACCATCAGCACCGCGTCTTCGGTACCGGCCACGACCATGTCCAGGCTGGAGGCCTTGAGCTGTTCGTAGGTCGGGTTCAGCAGGTAGCCGGTGCTTTCATGGAAGGCCACGCGAGCGGCGCCGATCGGGCCGTCGAACGGAATGCCGGAAATGGCCAGAGCGGCCGAGGTGCCGATCATCGCTGCGATGTCCGGATCGGTCTTCTTGCTGGTGGACACCACGGTGCAGACGACCTGCACTTCGTTCATGAAGCCTTCCGGGAACAGCGGGCGGATCGGCCGGTCGATCAGGCGCGAGGTCAGGGTTTCCTTCTCGGAAGGACGGCCTTCGCGCTTGAAGAAGCCGCCGGGGATCTTGCCGGCTGCGTAGGTCTTTTCCTGGTAGTGCACGGACAGCGGGAAGAAGCCTTTGCTCGGGTCGGCGGTCTTGGCGCCGACCACGGTCACCAGCACGGTCACGTCGTCGTCGACGGTGACCAGCACGGCGCCGGAGGCCTGACGGGCGATGCGGCCAGTCTCGAGGGTGACGGTCGATTGACCGAACTGGAATTTCTTGATTACCGGGTTCACGGTGTTTTCCTTCTCTTTGTTGCCTTTGGGGGAAATCGGAATTCGTGGACAGCGCCGGGGAGTCGGCCCCGTACCTGCCCAAAACGCAGGAAGCTGAATGACAAAAAGCTGGAAGCAGGGACGCGCCCCACTTCCAGCTTCGACAATCAGCTTCGCGCAAGCATCGCTTAGCGACGCAGACCCAGGCGACCGATCAGGTTGCTGTAACGAGTGGTGTCCTTGGCCTTCAGGTAGTCCAGCAGCTTGCGACGCTGGTTAACCATGCGGATCAGACCACGACGGGAGTGGTGATCTTTACCGTTGGCCTTGAAGTGACCTTGCAGCTTGTTGATGTTGGCGGACAGCAGTGCAACCTGCACTTCCGGGGAACCGGTGTCGCCTTCAGCTTGCTTGTACTCGTTAACGATCTGGGCTTTTTCTTCAACGCTCAGTGCCATGATGGGCTCCTTGAGTGAACAGGCCGGGACGAATCCCGTGTTTTAAAAAGAGGCATGACCGTGCCTGCTGACAGCCACCCTCGTATGCGAGCCGCCACAACCGAAGCCGTTGGCGGCGCGCTCGGTCATTCAGACCGAATCAGTCGACGCGGCGCTATACGCCCGTCGTCGCTCACTTCACCGATACCGATGAAGCGACCATTGTGATCCTGCACCCGCACCATGCCGAATTTCGGCGCTTCCGGTGCGCGAACCGGCTGCCCATGCAGCCAATAGAAGGCGCTGTGCTCGGAAAACTGCAACAGCGGCCAATGCTCCAGGCCACTGTCGACTGGCAGCAGGAAGCGGTCCAGCGCCTCGGCGCCGCCTTGGGCATGGGCCTGTTCCAGCGTCTCCAGGCTTATTGCCTGTTGCAGCGAGAACGGTCCGGCCTGGGTCCGCCGCAGTTCGGCGACATGTGCGCCGCACCCCAGCAACTGGCCAAGATCCTCGACCAGCGTGCGAATATAGGTGCCCTTGCTGCAGGCCACGGACAATCGCAGGTGCGATTCTTCCAGGCCGAGCAAATCCAAGCGCGCAATAGTAACAGAACGCGCCTCGCGCTCCACTACTTCGCCGGCGCGGGCCAGTTTGTACAGCGGCTGACCATCCTTCTTCAGCGCCGAGTACATCGGCGGAACCTGCTGGATTTCGCCACGGAAACGCGGCAGCAGCGCCTCGATATCGGCCTGACCAACGGTCACCTCGCGACGTTCCAGCACCTCCCCCTCGGCATCGCCGGTGGTGGTGGTGACGCCCAGCTGGGCTGCGGTCTCATAGCCCTTGTCGGCGTCCAGCAGGTACTGGGAAAACTTGGTCGCCTCGCCGAAGCACAGCGGCAGCACACCAGTGGCCAGCGGGTCGAGACTGCCGGTATGGCCGGCCTTCTCCGCATTCAGCAACCAGCGGACTTTCTGCAATGCAGCGTTGGAGGACAAACCGCGGGGCTTGTCGAGAATCAGAACACCGCTGACAGCGCGGCGGATACGTTTGACTTGGGCCACGCCTACTCCTCGCCCTGCTTGCGATCTTCCGCCACCGCACGCTCGATCAGCGCCGATAGCTCGGCGCCACGACGAATGCTGGCGTCGTAGTGGAAGTGCAACTGCGGCACGCTGCGCAGCTTCATCGACTTGCCGAGCTGCATGCGCAGGAAGCCGGCCGCGCTTTTCAGCGCCTCCAGGTTCTCGGCGATGTCCTCCGGTGTGTCCTTGCCCATCACGGTGACGAACACCTTGGCGTGGGACAGGTCGCGACTCACGTCGACGGCGGTTACGGTCACCAGGCCGAGGCGTGGGTCCTTGACCTCGCGCTGGATCAGCTGCGACAGCTCGCGCTGCATCTGATCGCCGATGCGCTGGGTACGGCTATATTCTTTGGCCATCAATTCCTACCTCACCCGCCGTGCTATCCGGGGGCTCAAAAGCGGCAAACGCCCGGCCGCGCTGAAGCGGGGCCGGGCGTGCTGTCCTGCGTGGCGTCCTTACAGGGTACGAGCCACCTGGACCTTCTCGAACACTTCGATCTTGTCGCCGACCTTGACGTCGTTGTAGCTCTTCACGCCGATACCGCACTCCATGCCGGCACGCACCTCGGACATGTCGTCCTTGAAGCGGCGCAGGGATTCCAGTTCGCCTTCGAAGATCACCACGTCGTCACGCAGTACGCGGATCGGACGGTTACGGTAGACGACGCCCTCGAGCACCATGCAACCGGCGATGGCGCCGAACTTCGGCGAACGGAACACGTCGCGAACTTCGGCGATACCGAGGATGTTCTCGCGAACGTCGCTGCCGAGCATGCCGGAGAGCGCCTTCTTGACGTCTTCGATGATGTCGTAGATGACGTTGTAGTAGCGCAGGTCCAGGCCTTCCTGCTCGACGATCTTGCGCGCACCGGCATCGGCACGCACGTTGAAGCCGAACAGTACGGCGTTGGAAGCCAGCGCCAGGTTGGCGTCGCTCTCGGTGATACCACCGACACCGCCACCGACCACGCGAACCTGCACCTCCTCGTTGCCGAGGTCGGACAGCGCGCCCTGCAGAGCTTCCAGAGAACCGCGTACATCGGACTTGAGCACGATGTTGAGCGTCTTCTTCTCGTCCTGGCCCATGTTCTCGAAGATGTTCTCCAGCTTGCCGGCATGGGCACGAGCCAGTTTGACTTCGCGGAACTTGCCTTGACGGAACAGGGCCACTTCACGGGCCTTCTTCTCGTCGGAAACCACGGTCAGCTCGTCACCCGCATCCGGGGTGCCGTCGAGGCCGAGGATTTCCACCGGAATCGACGGACCAGCTTCCTTCACCGGCTTGCCGTTCTCGTCGAGCATGGCGCGCACGCGGCCATAGTTGACGCCGACCAGCACCATGTCGCCCTGACGCAAGGTACCGTCCTGAACCAGCACGGTAGCCACCGGGCCACGGCCCTTGTCCAGTCGCGACTCGACGACCACACCACGCCCCGGGGCGCTCGGCACAGCCTTGAGTTCGAGAACCTCAGCCTGCAGCAGCACGGCTTCCAGCAACTCGTCCACCCCGGTACCGACCTTCGCCGACACGGGCACGAACTGGGTATCGCCGCCCCACTCTTCCGGAATGACGTCCAGCGCGGCCAGGCCGTTCTTGATGTTGTCCGGATTGGCCTCAGGCTTGTCGATCTTGTTCACCGCGACCACGATCGGCACGCCAGCCGCCTTGGCGTGCTGCACGGCTTCCTGGGTCTGCGGCATCACGCCGTCGTCCGCCGCCACCACCAGGATGACGATGTCGGTCGCCTTGGCACCGCGTGCACGCATGGCGGTAAACGCCGCGTGGCCCGGGGTGTCGAGGAAGGTGACCATGCCGCGGTCGGTTTCCACGTGGTAGGCACCGATGTGCTGGGTGATGCCACCGGCTTCGCCGGCCGCGACCTTGGCGCGGCGAATGTAGTCGAGCAGCGAGGTCTTGCCGTGGTCGACGTGACCCATGACGGTCACCACCGGCGCACGGTGAATCGCCTCACCTTCGAATTTCAGCGAGGCGGCGAGTTGCTCTTCCAAGGCGTTCTCGCTGACCAGCTTGACCTTGTGGCCGAGCTCTTCGGCGACCAGCTGTGCGGTCTCCTGGTCGAGCACCTGGTTGATGGTCACCGGCGTGCCCATCTTGAACATGAACTTGACGACTTCTGCGCCCTTGACTGCCATCTGCGCGGCCAGTTCGGCCACGGTGATGGTTTCACCAATGCTTACTTCGCGCACAATGGGTCCTGTTGGGCTCTGGAACCCATGCTGGTTACGCTTCTTCAGCTTGGCCTTGCCACCACGTCCACCGCGGCGGAAACCATCGCTTTCGTCATCGGTCGTGCGCGGAGCGACGCGCGGTGCCGGAACCTTTTCCTTCTCCTTGAGGGAAGGACGGTGCTGGGCATGCTTGCGATCACGACGCTCGTCCTCGTCGCCACGAACCTTGTCCGGACGGCGCGGCTCTTCCTTCTTGCGCTCCTCGACCTTGCGTTCCTCGACCACCGGAGCGACCACCGGCTCGGCGACCACCTCGCCTTCCGGCGCGACCGCAGCCTTGGCACGGGCGTCAGCCTCGCGGCGCGCCTCTTCGGCGGCCTGGCGCTTGGCCTCTTCCTCGGCCTTCAGACGCGCAGCCTCTTCGACCGCGCGGCGCTCTTCCAGCTCGCGCTGCTTCTCGGCCTCGATCTCTGCCGGGCTGCGCTTGACGAAGGTCTTCTTCTTGCGAACCTCGACACTGATGGTCTTGCTGCCGGCAACCTTCAGGGTGCTGGTGGTCTTGCGCTGCAAGGTAATCTTGCGCGGCTCCTCCAGCTTCTCGCCGTGGCTGCTCTTGAGATGGGCCAACAGGGCCTGCTTCTCACTATCGGTCACTACCTGCTCGGCGCTGGTGTGCGCCAGACCGGCTTCACGCATCTGCAGTAGCAGGCGCTCGACCGGTGTATCGACCACCTTGGCCAGTTCTTTCACCGTGACTTGCGTCATGCATCTCTCTCCTCAGGCCGCGACTGCTTACTCGAACCAATGGGCTCGGGCGGCCATGATCAGCTTGCCGGCACGCTCTTCGTCGATGCCGTCGATGTCGAGCAGGTCGTCAATCGACTGCTCGGCCAGGTCTTCGCGGGTAACCACGCCGCGCACCGCCAGTTCCACCGCCAGCTCCTTGTCCATGCCCTCGAGGGAAAGCAGGTCTTCGGCCGGCTGGGCATCGGCCAGCTTCTCTTCGGTGGCGATTGCCTTGGTCAGCAGGCGATCTTTGGCGCGGGCACGCAGCTCGTTGACGATTTCCTCGTCGAAGCCGTCGATGCTGAGCATTTCCTCCATCGGAACGTAGGCAATTTCTTCCAGGCTGGTGAAGCCCTCCTCCACCAGCACCTGGGCCAACTCCTCGTCGACTTCCAACTCGTCGATGAAGCTCTGCATGATGTCGCCGGTTTCCGCCTGCTGCTTGGCCTGTATATCAGCCTCGGTCATGACGTTCAGGGTCCAGCCGGTCAGTTGGCTGGCCAGGCGCACGTTCTGCCCGCCACGGCCGATGGCCTGGGCCAGATTGTCTTCGGCAACCGCGATGTCCATGGCATGGGCGTCTTCGTCGACGATGATCGCCGCCACCTCGGCCGGGGACATGGCGTTGATCACGAACTGCGCCGCGTTGTCGTCCCACAACACGATATCCACCCGCTCGCCGCCCAGCTCACCGGATACCGCCTGCACGCGCGACCCGCGCATGCCGATACAGGCACCCTGCGGGTCGATGCGCTTGTCTTTGGAGCGCACGGCGATCTTGGCGCGCGAACCCGGATCGCGGGAAGCAGCCATCACCTCGATCAGCTCCTCGGCGATTTCCGGCACTTCGATGCGGAACAGCTCGATCAGCATCTGCGGGGCCGTGCGCGACAAGATCAGCTGCGGGCCGCGGTTCTCGGTGCGAATTTCCTTCAGCAAGGCACGCACGCGGGCACCGACGCGGAAGGTCTCGCGGGGAATGATGTCCTCGCGAGCCAGCAGCGCCTCGGCATTGTTGCCCAGGTCGACGATGACGCTGTCGCGGGTGACTTTCTTGACGGTGCCGGAAATGATCTCGCCGAGACGCTCGCGATACGCTTCCACCACCTGGGCGCGCTCGGCTTCGCGCACCTTCTGCACGATAACCTGCTTGGCGGTCTGCGCCGCGATGCGGCCGAACTCGATGGACTCGATCTTCTCTTCCAGCACGTCGCCGACCTTGGCGCCGGGCTCACGCTCCTGCGCTTCTTCCACGGTCAACTCGGCAGCCGGATTTTCCAGTGCCTCGTCCTCAACCACGGCCCAGCGACGGAAGGTTTCGTAGCTACCGTTGTGGCGGTTGATCGCCACCCGCAGGTCCACTTCGTCTTCAAAACGTTTCTTGGTGGCGGTGGCCAGGGCCAACTCCAGTGCCTCGAAAATTACACCGGCCGGTACACCTTTTTCGTTGGATACCGACTCAACAACCAGCAGTACTTCTTTGCTCATCGTACGCCTCGCCTTTCGCAATCCATTGGACCCGCGGGATCCGCGTCTCAGTCAAAACGGGGAATAATGTTGGCCTTGTCGATCAGATCGATCGGCAGGAGGAATTCGTGCTCTTCGACCAGCAGCACCACGTCCTGCTCCTCCACCCCGCGGAGAAGCCCCTGGAAATTGCGCCGCCCTTCGAAAGGCGAACGCAGCTTGACTTTCACTTGTTCGCCAGCGTGGGCGGCGAACTGCTCCAGCGTGAACAGCGGTCGGTCCATGCCCGGAGAAGAAACCTCGAGGGTATAGTCGCTGCTGATCGGGTCCTCGACATCGAGCACGCCGCTGATCTGGCGACTGACCTTTTCGCAATCATCGATCAGGATGCCGTCGGCATGATCGATATAGACCCGCAACAGCGAATGCCGCCCCTGGGACAGGAATTCGATGCCCCAGCACTGGTAACCAAGGGCCTCGACTACCGGGGCCAGCAAGGCCTGCAACTGTTCTAGCTTGCTCGACACCTGAACCCCTCGCGCATGCCGTACAAATAAAAAATGGGCGAAACGCCCATGCCTGTGAACCGCCTGCGAATGCCGGCGGCACTACCGCCCAGCTAGCAAAAAGCCCCTAAAAAGGGGCTCTGCAACGACTGGTTGCGGGGGCTGGATTTGAACCAACGACCTTCGGGTTATGAGCCCGACGAGCTACCAGACTGCTCCACCCCGCGCCAAAGCTGGGGCGGAAGTATACGACCGTTCCCCCATGAGGGTCAACCGAACACCTTCCGCCAACAAGAAAGCCCGCGAACGGCGGGCTTTCTTGTGTTTGGTACCGAGGAGGGGACTCGAACCCCTACAGCCTATGGCCACTACCACCTCAAGGTAGCGTGTCTACCAATTCCACCACCTCGGCAAAAACCCTTTTACTGCTGCTCGGGAGCCTCCGGCACGTCAGCCGAACCATTCTCCGGCTTTTGCGCTTCGAGCACCGGCACATCGTCAGCTGCCGGCTTACCCTGAGGCACTTCGAGAACCGCCGGATCAGGCAGCCCCGCACCGCTCAGATGATCAGCCTTTTCCTTAGCAAAGAAGCCTAAGCCCAAGCTGGTCAAGAAAAAACCGGTGGCGAGTATAGCAGTAACTCGACTCAAAAAGGTAGCAGAACCTTGGCTGCCGAAAACGGTAGCCGAAGCGCCGGAACCAAAGGAGGCCCCCGCATCCGCACCCTTGCCTTGCTGCAGCAGAACCAGCGCGACAACGCCGATCGCCACGAGCAGATGACCCACAATTACGACTGTTTCCAGCATCTCTTCAGCTTCCTGCGGCACGACAGATCGCGCCGAACTCATCAGCATTCAGGGAGGCCCCACCCACAAGCCCCCCATCGATATCCGGCATGCCGAACAACTCGGCCGCATTGGCCGCCTTCACGCTGCCGCCGTAGAGAATCCTCACAGCGCTCGCCACCGCAACATCAGCCGCTGCAAACTGCGCGCGAATTGCCGCGTGCACTTCCTGAGCCTGTTGCGGCGAAGCAGTCAGCCCGGTACCAATGGCCCAGACCGGCTCGTATGCCACCACCGCATCAGCGAAGGCAGACACACCCAATTCCTCGATTACCGCACCCAACTGGCGCCCAACCACATGGAGCGTCTCGCCAGCCTCGCGCTCAGCGAGGGTTTCACCGACACACAGCAGCGGACTCAAGCCTGCAACCTGTGCGGCGGCAAACTTTCGCACCACCACCTGGTCGCTCTCACCAAGAATGGCGCGACGCTCGGAATGGCCAACCAGCACATAGCGGCAACCCACATCCACCAACTGGCTCGCGGCGACTTCGCCGGTCAGCGCACCCTGCTCGGGCTGCACCGCGCAATCCTGCGCACCTACCGACACGGACACACCAGCCAACCCAGCAGCTACCTGCTGAATGTGCAGACTCGACGGCATGACGGCAACTTCGACACCAACCGACAGCTCCAGTCCACGCAACCGCTGGATCAGCTCTGCGACACTGGCGCGGGTACCGTGCATTTTCCAGTTACCGGCTACCAGGGGGCGACGCATGCCATACCTCGTCGATCAAAGTGGGCGCAGATGTTACCCAAGAGCTCATCCACTAGCAAGCGAATCAACAACATAGCAACGGGCAAGACAAGAGCCTGAAAGACGGGTCACGCAACCAGCCCTCGAGCAGCCACGCACACCGCCGCTCAGGCACAGACTTCGGCAACGACCTTGGCCAGCTCGTCGGCATAGCCACGCACCTGCGACTCGTCGTCACCCTCCACCATGACCCGCACCAACGGCTCGGTGCCGGACTTGCGCAACAGGACCCGACCCCGCCCGGCCATGCGCTCGGTGACCTGCGCGCATGCCTCTTTCACCACGGGATGCTCGACCGGATTCTCCCCGCCCGCGAAGCGCACGTTGACCAGAACCTGCGGGCACTTGCGCAAGCCCTGACGAGCCTCGGCCAGGCGCTGACCACGACGCTTGAGTGCCATCAATACCTGCAGGGCCGCGATGATCGCATCGCCGGTGGTGGTGTGCTGGCAGCAGACGATATGCCCAGAGTTCTCGCCACCCAGCAGCCAGTCGCGCGAAGCCAGTTCAGCCATGACATAGCGATCGCCGACACTGGCGCGAACGAAGGGAATGCCTTGCTCTGCCAGCGCCAGCTCCAGGCCCAGGTTGCTCATCAGGGTTCCCACCACGCCACCCTGCAGCTTGCCCCGCTCGTGCAGATCACGTGCGATGACGAACAGCAACTCATCGCCATCCACCAGCATGCCGGTGTGGTCGACCATCAATACCCGGTCGCCGTCTCCGTCGAAGGCGATGCCAAGATCAGCCTGCTGGGCCACCACAGCCGCCTGCAAGGCTTCCATGTGGGTGGAACCACACTGGTCGTTGATGTTGAGGCCGTTGGGCTGCGCCGACAGCACGGAGACGTCCGCCCCCAGCTCGCGAAATACGCTGGGCGCAACCTTGTAGGCAGCCCCATGGGCGCAGTCCAGCACCACCTTCAAGCCTTCGAAACTGGTGCTAGTGGGTACGCTGCTCTTGCAGAACTCGATGTAGCGGCCCGCCGCATCGTTGATACGCGAGACCTTGCCGAGCTGCGCCGACTCGACCACGGTCATCGGCTGATCGAGCAACTCCTCGATCATCAGCTCCACCTCGTCGGGCAGCTTGGTGCCTTGGCCGGAGAAGAACTTGATGCCGTTGTCATAATGCGGGTTGTGCGAGGCGCTGATGACGATGCCAGCCTCGGCATGGAAGGTACGGGTCAGGTAGGCAATGGCCGGGGTCGGCATAGGTCCGAGCAACATGACATCGGCACCTGCGGCGGACAGGCCGGCCTCCAGCGCCGACTCGAACATGTAGCCGGATATCCTCGTGTCCTTGCCGATCAGTACCCGACAGGCACCCTGCTTGCGGAATGCCATGCCGGCAGCCCAACCCAGCTTGAGCACGAAATCCGGGGTAATCGGGTGTTCGCCCACGCGCCCACGGATGCCGTCGGTGCCGAAATATTTTCTAGCCATAGCTGCTTGCGTCCTTCCTATTCCGCCGCGTCGACTGCGGCGATCATGCGAACCATATCGACCGTTTCGGCCACGTCATGCACCCTCAGGATGCGCGCCCCCTTGGCCACCGCGAGAGCGGCCAGCCCGAGGCTGCCGAACAGGCGCCGATCGACCTCGCAACCGAGCACCTGGCCGATCATGCTCTTGCGGGACACGCCGACGAGAAGCGGCCGGCCCAACACATGCAGTCTCTCCATATGCTTGAACAAGCTGAGGTTATGCTGGAGATTCTTGGCGAAGCCAAAACCAGGATCGAGCACCAGTCGCTCCGCGGCGATACCCGCCGCCGCGCAGGCGGCAAGCCGCTCGGCAAGAAAGGCGCTCACCTCCACGGTGACATCATGATAGTGCGGGCTCTGCTGCATGGTGCCCGGCTCGCCCTGCATATGCATCAGGCAAACCGGCAGGCCGGTGTCTGCCGCCGCGTCCATCGCACCATCGCGGCGCAAGGCCCGCACATCGTTAATCAGCCCGGCCCCCAAGCGCGCGCATTCGCGCATGACCGCGGGCGTCGAGGTATCCACCGAAATGATCACATCCAGCTCGGCGGCAATGGCCTCGACCACCGGAGCAACGCGCTCCAGCTCTTCGACAGGTGAAACCGGGCGCGCACCCGGCCGCGTGGATTCACCACCAATATCGATCAGCGCGGCGCCTGCACGCCACATGGCCTCGGCATGGCGCAATGCGGCATCGCGCTGACTGAAACGCCCTCCGTCGGAGAACGAATCGGGTGTCACATTGAGAATGCCCATGACCTGGGGCTGGGACAAATCAAGAACCCGGCTGCCGCAAGGCAACCGGGTCGGGTACTGCGCCGTTGTCATAGCCTGGCCTTAGTGCTCGCCAGCCGGCCCACCGATCGGTTTCTCCGATGCTTCCACCGGCTTCGCCGTCACCGGCGTACCGCTCGGACCGGAGGAGTCGTCCTGCCAGTCACGAGGTTCGCGCGGGGGACGCCCGGACATGATGTCGTCGATCTGATCGGCATCGATGGTCTCGTACTTCATCAAGGCCTCGGCCATGATGTCCAGCTTGTCGCGATTCTCCTCGAGCAGGCGCTTGGCCGTGCCATAGCACTCGTCGATGATGCTGCGAACTTCCAGATCGATCAGCTTGGCGGTATCGGCCGAGACATTGGTGTGCTGGCTACCGGCGCTGCGACCAAGGAAAACCTCGCCCTCCTCCTCGGCATACATCAGCGGGCCAAGCTTCTCGGACAGCCCCCACTTGGTAACCATGTTCCGCGCCAACTGGGAGGCACGCATGATGTCGTTGGATGCACCGGTCGTCACGCCATCGAAGCCCAAGGTCATTTCCTCGGCGATGCGGCCGCCATACAGCGAGCAGATCCGCCCGATCAGCTCCCGCTTGGAGGTGCTGTAGCGATCCTCTTCCGGTAGGTACATGGTCACACCCAGGGCCCGGCCTCGAGGAATGATCGATACTTTGTAGACAGGGTCGTGCTCAGGCACCAAGCGCCCGACGATTGCGTGTCCGGCCTCGTGATAGGCGGTATTGAGCTTTTCCTTTTCCGACATGACCATCGACTTGCGCTCGGCGCCCATCATGATCTTGTCCTTGGCCAGCTCGAACTCCTTCATCTCCACGATGCGCTTGTTGGCACGCGCCGCGAACAGCGAGGCTTCGTTGACGAGGTTCGCCAGGTCGGCGCCGGAGAAACCCGGCGTACCGCGGGCGATGACCGCCGGATTGACGTTGTCGCCCATCGGCACCTTGCGCATGTGAACTTTGAGAATCTGCTCCCTGCCGCGGATATCCGGCAGGCCGACCATGACCTGGCGATCAAAGCGACCGGGGCGCAACAGCGCCGGGTCGAGCACGTCGGGGCGGTTGGTAGCGGCGATCACGATGATGCCATCGTTCATCTCGAAGCCGTCCATCTCCACCAGCAACTGGTTGAGGGTCTGCTCGCGCTCGTCGTGACCACCACCGAGGCCGGCGCCACGATGGCGACCGACGGCGTCGATCTCGTCGATGAAGATGATGCAGGGCGCATGTTTCTTCGCCTGGTCGAACATGTCCCGCACGCGGCTGGCGCCGACGCCGACGAACATCTCCACGAAGTCGGAACCGGAAATGGTGAAGAACGGTACTTTCGCCTCGCCGGCGATGGCCTTGGCCAGCAACGTCTTACCGGTACCGGGCGGGCCGACCATCAGCACGCCGCGCGGGATGCGCCCGCCAAGGCGCTGGAACTTGCCTGGATCGCGCAGGAACTCCACCAGTTCGCTGACTTCTTCCTTGGCCTCGTCGCAACCGGCAACGTCGGCGAAGGTGGTCTTGACCTGGTCTTCCGAAAGCAGCCGCGCCTTGCTCTTGCCGAAGCTCATCGGCCCCCCGCGGCCACCGCCGCCGCCCTGCATCTGGCGCATGAAGAACATGAACACGGCGATGATCACCAGGATCGGGAAGCTGGCCACCAGCAACTGGGTCCAGATGCTCTGCTGCTCGGGCTGCTTGCCCTCGATGATGACATTGTTGTCGATCAGGTCGCCGATCAGCCCGCCGTCCTGAATCGCCGGACGGACGGTCTTGAAGGTATCGCCATCGGCACGCTTGCCGGTGATCACGTAGCCATCGACGGTGACCCGCTCGACCCTACCTTCCTTAACCTGCTGGATGAATTCCGAGTAATTCAGCGTCTGCGGTTCGCTCGGGCTGGAGAAGTTGTTCATCACCGTCACCAGCACGGCTGCGATGATCAGCCACAGGATCAGGTTCTTTGCCATATCGTTCAATTAGCTACCCTCTGAAGCAGGCCCGTCACCGGACGAGCCCCGCATGACGACTGGTTGTTCACTCGTCTAACTTACTACACAAGTGCCGCCCCTGGCAGGCACCGTCTGTAACCCTTTATGAGCACTGCCACGCAGCGCGTCCGAAAATCGCTCACTCACCGCGAAAGCCTCGGGCCAGCAGGTACTGCTCACGGGAGCGATCACGCGAGGACAGCGGCTTGCGCATCTGCACCTTTTCGAACATGGCCCGCACCTGCTTGTGGTACTGATCGAAGCCCTCGCCCTGGAAGATCTTGATCAGAAAATCACCACCCGGACGCAACACGCGCGCCGCCAGATCGAGCGCCAACTCGCACAGGTACATGGCGCGCGGCTGATCGGCGGCCCTTACCCCACTCATATTGGGGGCCATATCGGAAATCACAAGGTCTACCGGATATTCGCCGATGGCCTCGAGAATACGGGCAAACACCTGGTCGTCGGTAAAGTCGCCCTGGATGAAGGTAACATCCGGAATGCTGTCCATTTCCAGGATGTCCGAGGCGATCAGGCGGCCACGATCGCCGATTACTCGACTGGTCACCTGCGACCAGCCACCCGGCGCGGCGCCCAGATCGACGACGGTCATGCCCGGACGCAGGATGCGATCCTTTTCCTGGACCTCCAGCAGCTTGTAGCTGGCGCGGGAGCGATAGCCGTCTTTCTGCGCCATCTTCACATAGGGGTCGTCGAAGTGCTCTTTCAGCCAACGCTGACTAGTCTTGGAACGGGCCACGGAATACCTCAGGTGCGACGGCTCAGGTAAACTAGCCGACTTTTCATTAGGGGTCAGATTATGCCGCTCACTCAGGAGCAGAAGAAACAGTACAAATCTATCGGCCACCACCTGAAGCCGGTATTGACGGTGGCTGAAAACGGTTTGAGCGAAGGCGTGCTGGCCGAACTCGATCGCGCACTCAACGACCATGAACTGATCAAGGTCCAGTTCCGCGTCGCCGAGCGCGACGACCGCCGAGCCCTGATCGACGAGCTTTGCCAAGTCGGTAGCTGCGAACTGGTGCAGACCATCGGCAAGATGGCGCTGATCTATCGCAAGAATCCCAAGCCGAACCGGCAGTTGTCGAACATCTACCGGCACCAGGCCTGACTGGAAAAATCGGGGCTGGCAGCGCTGCTGCCCCTAGCCCCGAGCCGCCCTTCCCGGCAACGGCTGCAATACCAGCAACAAGCCGCAAAACGCCAGCAACAGGTAAGTGAACCGCAACGACCAGACCGCTTCGGGCTGCCAGTGGCGGATCGCAAAAAAGGCTGCCGCCAGCGCCAGCGCAGCCAGCAGGGCTTGGCCACGCAGATCGCGCCACAGGCTGGACAGGCCCTCGGCCTGCACCAGGATCAACGACTGCAAAACCACACAGAACGCCGCAAACCCCACCAGCAGGGGTTTCAGGATGCCGGCGGCATCCTCGACCAGCATCGGCGCAAAACCGACCTTGTCCAATGCGGGCAGCAGCACGAAGTGCAAGAGCCAGAGGCCGCCAACCCAGAACACCTGGGCCAGCTGCCAGCTGATACCGCCAGCCCGGAGTGGCTGTGGCTTAAATATGGCGAACCTCGACAATCTCGTACTCGACCACGCCGCTGGGCGTCTTCACCACTGCCACGTCACCCTCCTCCTTGCCCACCAGGGCTCGGGCGATGGGCGAACTCACCGATAGTTTGCCTTTCTTGATGTCCGCTTCGTCGTCGCCAACGATCTGGTAGGTCACCGTTTCGTCGGTTTCGACATTGGCGATCTCCACGGTGGTGCCGAAGATCACCTTGCCGGTATGCGGAATGCTGGCAATGTCGATGACCTGGGCATTCTGCAGGCGGCCTTCGATGTCACGGATACGCGCCTCGACCATGCCCTGCTGTTCGCGGGCAGCATGGTATTCGGCGTTTTCCTTCAGGTCGCCCAGCTCACGGGCTTCGGCGATGGCCTGGGTGATCTGCGGACGCAATTCGGTCTTCAGATGCTTGAGTTCTTCTTCCAGGGCGCGCGCGCCCTGGACGGTCATGGGAAATTTAGTCATGCCTTGATTCCTGCGTGGAGATCCTGCAAGCGACGCACGGTTTTCTCGGGACCGAACTTGAGCGCCTCACAGATCGCCTCACCACCGGCAATGGTGGTGGTGCAGCAGATCTTGTGCTGCAGGGCGTTGCGACGAATGGAATAGGAGTCAGCAATGGACTGACGCCCTTCAGTGGTATTGATGATGAGGGTGACTTCGTCGTTCTTGATCATATCGACCACATGGGGACGGCCTTCGGTCACCTTGTTGACCCGGCGAACCGGCAGGCCGGCCGCCTCGATCACCTTGGCGGTACCGGCAGTGGCCACCACCTCGAAACCGAGGTCGATCAGATCGCGGGCAACACGCTCGACGAACGGTTTGTCATCCTCGCGCACGCTGATGAAGGCGCAGCCGGAATTCGGCAGAATTTCGCTGGCGCCCAGCTGGGCCTTGGCGAAGGCTTCGGCAAAGCTGTCGCCGACGCCCATCACCTCGCCGGTGGACTTCATTTCCGGGCCGAGGATTGGGTCGACGCCAGGGAACTTGGCGAACGGGAACACCGCTTCCTTGACGCTGAAGAACGGCGGGATGATTTCCTTGGTGAAGCCGATTTCCTCGAGGGTCTTGCCGGCCATCACACGGGCAGCGATCTTCGCCAACGACTCGCCGATGCACTTGGAAACGAACGGCACGGTACGCGAAGCCCGCGGGTTCACTTCGATGACATAAATGTCCTCGCCCTGCACCGCCATCTGCACGTTCATCAGGCCGACCACACCGAGTTCCAGGGCCATTTTCTTGACCTGCTCGCGGATTTCGTCCTGGATGTGCGCCGGCAGCGAGTACGGCGGCAACGAGCACGCCGAGTCGCCGGAGTGCACGCCTGCTTGCTCGATGTGCTGCATGATCGCGCCGATCACCACCTGCTCGCCGTCGCAGACGGCATCCACGTCGACCTCGATGGCACAGTTGAGGAAGTGGTCGAGCAGCACCGGGCTGTCATTGGAAACCTGCACGGCTTCGCGCATGTAGCGCTTGAGCTCGTCTTCCTGATAGACGATTTCCATGGCACGACCGCCCAGCACGTAGGACGGACGCACCACCAGCGGGTAGCCGATGGCCTTGGAGGCGGCGATCGCCTCGTCTTCGCTGCGCGCAGTGGCGTTCGGCGGCTGGCGCAGGTTCAGTCGCTCGACCATCTGCTGGAAGCGCTCGCGGTCTTCGGCGCGGTCGATGGCGTCCGGACTGGTGCCGATGATCGGTACGCCGGCCTCTTCCAGGGCGCGACAGATCTTCAGCGGAGTCTGGCCGCCGTACTGCACGATCACGCCCTTGGGCTGCTCGACGCGCACGATTTCCAGCACGTCTTCCAAGGTCACCGGCTCGAAGTACAGGCGATCGGAGGTGTCGTAGTCGGTCGACACGGTTTCCGGGTTGCAGTTGACCATGATGGTCTCGTAGCCGTCTTCGCGCATGGCCAGCGCGGCATGCACGCAGCAGTAGTCGAACTCGATGCCCTGGCCGATGCGGTTCGGGCCGCCTCCGATGACCATGATCTTGTCGCGGCTGGACGGATTGGCCTCGCACTCTTCCTCGTAGGTCGAGTACATGTAGGCGGTATCGGTGGCGAACTCGGCGGCGCAGGTGTCGACGCGCTTGTAGACCGGCAGCACTTTCAGCTTGTGGCGATGGCTGCGCAGGTTCTTCTCGGTGACGCCGAGCAGCTTGGCCAGACGAGCGTCGGAGAAGCCCTTGCGCTTGAGCTTGAACATCAGGTCGCGGTCGATGTTCGACAAGCCGAGGGTCTTGATCTTTTCCTCCTCCTTGACGAGGTCTTCGATCTGCACCAGGAACCACTCGTCGATACGGGTCAGCTCGAACACCTCGGCGACCGTCTTGCCGGCACGGAAGGCATCGGCGACGTACCAGATGCGCTCTGCGCCCGGCACGGTCAGTTCGCGCTTGAGGATGCTTTCGCTCTCGGCGTCGCCCGGATCGAGCTTCGGATCGAAGCCGGACACGCCGACTTCCAGGCCACGCAGGGCCTTCTGCACGGACTCTTGGAAGGTGCGACCGATGGCCATCACCTCACCTACGGACTTCATCTGGGTGGTCAGGCGGGCATCGGCCTTGGGGAACTTCTCGAAGGCGAAGCGCGGGACCTTGGTCACCACGTAGTCGATGGCCGGCTCGAAGGACGCCGGCGTGCGACCACCGGTGATGTCGTTGGACAGCTCGTCGAGGGTGTAGCCGACGGCCAGCTTGGCGGCAATCTTGGCAATCGGGAAGCCGGTGGCCTTGGATGCCAGCGCCGAGGAACGCGACACCCGCGGGTTCATCTCGATGACGACCATGCGCCCGGTGTTCGGGCAGATGCCGAACTGCACGTTGGAACCGCCGGTTTCCACGCCGATCTCGCGCAGCACCGCCAGGGAGGCGTTGCGCAGGATCTGGTATTCCTTGTCGGTCAGGGTCTGGGCCGGGGCCACGGTGATGGAGTCACCGGTGTGCACGCCCATCGGGTCGAAGTTCTCGATGGAGCAGACGATGATGCAGTTGTCCTTCTTGTCGCGGACCACCTCCATCTCGTATTCCTTCCAGCCGATCAGCGACTCGTCGATCAGCAGCTCGTTGGTCGGCGACAGGTCCAGACCGCGGGCGCAGATCTCCTCGAACTCCTCGCGGTTGTAGGCGATGCCGCCGCCGGTGCCACCCATGGTGAAGGACGGACGGATGATGCAGGGGAAGCCGACCTTCTCCAGCACGCCGTAGGCTTCTTCCATGCTGTGAGCAATGCCGGAGACCGGGCAGGCCAGGCCGATGTCCTTCATCGCCTTGTCGAAGCGCGAGCGGTCTTCGGCCTTGTCGATGGTGTCGGCGTTGGCGCCGATCATCTCGACGCCGAATTTTTCCAGCACGCCGTGGCGCTCCAGATCCAGGGCGCAGTTCAGCGCGGTCTGCCCACCCATGGTCGGCAGCAGGGCGTCGGGGCGCTCCTTCTCGATGATCTTGGCCACGGTGGCCCACTTGATCGGTTCGATGTAGGTCGCGTCGGCCATGGCCGGATCGGTCATGATAGTGGCCGGGTTGGAGTTCACCAGAATGACGCGGAAACCCTCTTCCTTCAGCGCCTTGCAGGCCTGGGCGCCGGAGTAGTCGAACTCGCAGGCCTGGCCGATGACGATGGGGCCGGCGCCGAGGATCAGGATGCTTTTGATGTCTGTACGTTTTGGCATTTTCTTACTCTCGAATCCTGTGGTCAGTCGTCTGGCTTAGCGGCGCTGGGCCATGGCTTCGATGAATCGGTCGAACAGCGGGGCCACGTCGTGCGGACCCGGACTGGCTTCCGGGTGGCCCTGGAAGCTGAAGGCGACTTTGTCGGTGCGCTCGATGCCCTGCAGAGTGCCGTCGAACAGCGACTTGTGGGTAGCGCGCACATTGGCCGGCAGGCTCGCCTCGTCCACGGCGAAACCGTGGTTCTGGCTGGTGATCATC
This sequence comes from Zestomonas ipomoeae, assembly GCF_057128665.1. Classification (NCBI taxonomy): domain Bacteria; kingdom Pseudomonadati; phylum Pseudomonadota; class Gammaproteobacteria; order Pseudomonadales; family Pseudomonadaceae; genus Zestomonas; species Zestomonas ipomoeae. The sequence continues at coordinate 23,767 of NZ_JBSKHQ010000027.1, read as the reverse complement.
ACCACGCCGGTCTTCAGGTCCTGCACCGGGTGGTTGGCACCATGATGGCCATTGGGCATCTTGACCGTCTTGGCGCCGGAGGCCAGGGCCAACAATTGATGGCCAAGGCAGATGCCGAATACCGGGATGTCGGTTTCCAGGACTTCCTGGATCGCCTTGATCGCGTAGTCGCAGGGCTCGGGGTCGCCTGGGCCGTTGGCCAGGAAGATGCCGTCCGGGTTCAGCGCCAGCGCTTCGCTGGCCGGGGTTTGCGCCGGCAGCACGGTGATGCGGCAACCGCGGGCGACCAGCATGCGCAGGATATTCAGTTTGACGCCGTAGTCGTAGGCGACCACGTGGTAGGGCAATTCGCTGGCGGGGATTTCCGGGTGACTGTCGTTCGCCAGATCCCACACGCTGGAGCGCCACTCGTAGCGCTCCTTGACGCTTACCACCTTGGCCAGGTCCATGCCCTTCAGGCCGGGGAAGCTGCGTGCCAGCTCCAGGGCCTTCTCCTCGGTGGCGTCGTCGCCGGCGAGAATGCAGCCATTCTGAGCACCTTTCTCGCGCAGAATACGGGTCAGGCGACGGGTATCGATACCGGCGATGGCGACAGTGCCGTTCTCTTTCAGGTACTCGTCCAGCGCTTGCTTGCTGCGCCAGTTGCTGGCGATCAGCGGGAGGTCGCGGATGATCAGGCCCGCCGCCCATACCTGGCGCGCCTCGGCATCTTCCGGCGTGGTGCCGGTGTTGCCGATGTGCGGATACGTCAGGGTCACGAGTTGTTGCGCATAGGAAGGATCGGTGAGGATTTCCTGATAGCCGGTCATGGCGGTGTTGAACACCACTTCACCGATGGTCTGACCATCGGCGCCGATGGATTCGCCGCGAAAGATGCTGCCGTCAGCAAGGGCGAGTATGGCTGGCTTAGTCAAGAAGACCTCCCGTAAATCAAGCCGTTTCACGCAAACGCAGGTTGCAAAAAAGCGGAATGACGTGTGAACACATCATCCCGCTTCTTCTCGAATTGTCTGCATGCTTTTAGTGGACACACTAAAGCTGTAGCTTACAGAAATTCGCCTTTTGGGTCCACCGCCCAATGGGCGTTTCGTCACCCTGCACGGACTTAGTGCAGACCCAGCACGTCCTGCATGTCGTACAGGCCGGCGGGCTTGCCATCCAGCCAGAGCGCCGCACGCACCGCGCCACGGGCGAAGGTCATGCGACTGGAAGCCTTGTGGGTGATTTCCACCCGCTCGCCATCCGCGGCGAACAGCACCGTATGGTCGCCCACCACATCGCCGGCACGCACCGTGGCGAAGCCGATGGTTTCGCGCTCCCGCGCGCCGGTCTGGCCTTCGCGTCCGTAGACCGCCACCTGCTGCAGGTCGCGCCCCAAGGCACCAGCCACCACCTCGCCCATGCGCAGCGCAGTCCCGGAAGGCGCGTCCACCTTGTGTCGGTGATGCGCCTCGATGATCTCGATGTCCACATCATCGCCCAGCACCCGCGCCGCGGTGTCCAGCAGCTTCAGGCAGAGGTTGACGCCGACGCTGAAGTTGGCGGCGAAGACGATGGGAATCTCCTTGGCGGCCTCGCTCAGCTGGCGTTTTTCTTCCACAGAAAAACCCGTGGTCCCGATGACCATGGCCTTGCCCGCCTGACGACATATGGCCAGATTGCGCAGGGTCACGCTGGGGTGGGTGAAGTCAATCAGCACGTCGAACTCGTCAAGCACCTTGACCAGCTCATCGGCCAGCGGCACGCCGATCCGCCCGATACCCGCCAGCTCGCCCGCATCGGCACCGATCAGGCTACTGTCGGGACGATCGATTGCCGCGGTCAGCCCGGCGCCCTGCGCCTGCTGCACGGCCTCGACCAGGGTCTTGCCCATGCGCCCGGCGGCGCCCATCACTGCTATACGTCGCATAAAGTCAGCTCCAAGCTGCAAGTCTGAAGCTGCAAGCGGCACCTGATGCCCGCCGCTCGCACCCTGGATCACATGTCGCCGAAGAAACGCTTCACACCCTCGAACCAGCTACTGGCCTTGGGCGAGTGGGAACCGTCGTCCTGCAGGCTCTTGCGAAACTCGTCGAGCAGGTCCCGCTGACGCTTGCTGAGGTTGACCGGGGTTTCCACCACCACCCGGCACATGAGGTCGCCCGCGCCACCGCCCCGCACCGGCGCCACGCCCTTGCCACGCAGGCGGAACAGCTTGCCGGTCTGGGTACCCTCGGGAATCTTCAACTTGACGCGCCCGTCCAGGGTCGGTACCTCCAGCTCGCCGCCCAGCGCCGCATCGGCGAAGCTGATCGGCACCTCGCAGTAAAGATGCTTGCCGTCGCGCTGGAAGATCGCATGCTCGCGCACGCTGACCACGACATAGAGATCACCCGGCGGACCGCCCATGACGCCCGCCTCGCCCTCGCCGGACAAGCGGATGCGATCGCCGGTATCGACACCGGCCGGCACCTTCACCGACAGGGTCTTGTGTTCTTCCACTCGCCCCTGGCCATGACAGGTGCCACAGGGCTCGACGATCATCTTGCCGCTGCCATGGCAGCGCGGACAGGTCTGCTGCACCGAGAAGAAGCCCTGCTGCATGCGCACCTGGCCGATGCCGCCGCAGGTGGTACAGGTCACCGGTGAGGTCCCCTTCTTCGCCCCGGAGCCGTCGCAGGTCTTGCAGTTGACCAGGGTCGGCACGCGAATGGTCACGCTGGTGCCGCGCACCGCCTCTTCCAGGTCAAGCTCCAAGGTATAGCGCAGGTCGCTGCCGCGCTGGGCACCGCCACGCTGGCCACCGCGGGCCCCGCCGAAGAAGTCGCTGAACACGTCGCCGAAGATGTCGGAGAAGCTGGCCCCGCCAAAACCAGCACCAGCGGCGCCCATCTGCGGATCGACGCCAGCATGGCCGTACTGATCGTAGGCCGCGCGCTTGCCGGCATCGGAAAGCACCTCGTAGGCCTCGTTGGCCTCCTTGAACTTTTCCTCGGCCGCCTTATCGCCGGGGTTGCGGTCCGGGTGGTGCTTCATCGCCAGACGCCGATAGGCCTTTTTCAGCTCAGCTTCGCTGGCGCCCCGCTCGACACCCAGAATTTCGTAATAGTCTCGCTTTGCCATAATCCTCGAATTCCTCTGTCGCCCCTCCAGACATGCCAACGCGGGAGCAAGCTCCCGCGTGGCGGATCAGGCGCGCGCCATTGAACGACGCGCACAGGACGGAAGCAAACGTGACGCTTACTTGTTTTCCTTGACCTCTTCGAACTCGGCGTCGACCACGTCGTCACCGGCCGGCTTGGCCTCCTCGGCACCCGGCGCCGCGGCGCCCTGCTCCGCCTGCTCGGCATACATCTTCTGCGCCAGCGGCGTGGTGGCCTGGGACAGGGCGTTCATCTTGGCCTCGATCTCGTCCTTGCTGTCGCCCTTGAGCGCGACCTCGAGGTCGCCGATGGCTTTCTCGATGGCGCCCTTCTCATCGGCACTGACCTTGTCGCCAGCATCGGCCACCATCTTGCGGGTCGCATGCACCAGCTGGTCGCCCTGGTTGCGCGCGGTTGCCAGCTCCTCGAACTTGCGATCCTCCTCGGCGTTGGCCTCGGCATCGCGCACCATTTGCTCGATTTCTTCCTCGGACAGGCCGGAGTTAGCCTTGATCACGATGGACTGCTGCTTGCCGGTGGCCTTGTCCTTCGCCCCCACATGCAGGATGCCATTGGCGTCGATATCGAAGGTCACCTCGATCTGCGGCACGCCACGCGGTGCCGGCGGAATCTCGGCCAGGTCGAACTTGCCGAGCGACTTGTTCTGCGCAGCCTGCTTGCGCTCGCCCTGCAGCACATGAATGGTCACCGCACTCTGGTTGTCGTCGGCAGTGGAGAACACCTGCGACTTCTTGGTCGGGATAGTAGTGTTCTTCTCGATCAGCGGGGTCATGACCCCGCCCAGGGTTTCGATGCCCAGGGTCAGCGGGGAAACGTCGAGCAGCAGCACGTCCTTGACATCGCCGGCCAGCACCGCGCCCTGGATGGCAGCACCGATGGCCACGGCCTCGTCCGGGTTGACGTCCTTGCGCGCTTCCTTGCCGAAGAATTCGGCCACCTTCTTCTGCACCAGCGGCATGCGGGTCTGACCACCGACCAGGATCACGTCGTCGATCTTGCCCACATCGATACCGGCATCCTTGAGAGCGATGCGGCACGGCTCGATGGTGCGCTCCACCAGGTCTTCCACCAGCGACTCCAGCTTGGCGCGGGAGATCTTCACGTTCAGGTGCTTCGGCCCGGAGGCATCGGCGGTGATGTACGGCAGGTTGACATCGGTCTGCTGGCTGGAGGACAGCTCGATCTTGGCTTTCTCGGCGGCTTCCTTCAGGCGCTGCATGGCCAGCGGGTCGCCCTTGAGGTTCATGCCGGTTTCTTTCTTGAATTCGTCGACGAGGTAGTCGATCAGGCGGATGTCGAAGTCCTCGCCACCGAGGAAGGTGTCACCGTTGGTGGCCAGCACTTCGAACTGGTGCTCGCCGTCGACTTCGGCGATCTCGATCACCGACACGTCGAAGGTACCGCCCCCCAGGTCGTAGACGATCACGGTGTGGTCGCCCTTGGCCTTGTCCATGCCGTAGGCCAGCGCGGCGGCGGTCGGCTCGTTGATGATGCGCTTGACGTCCAGGCCCGCGATGCGCCCGGCGTCCTTGGTGGCCTGGCGCTGGCTGTCGTTGAAGTAGGCCGGCACGGTGATCACCGCTTCGGTCACGGCCTCGCCGAGGTAGTCTTCGGCGGTCTTCTTCATCTTCTTCAGCACTTCGGCGGAAATCTGCGGCGGCGCCATTTTCTGGCCCTTCACTTCCACCCAGGCGTCGCCGTTGTCGGCCTTGACGATCTTGTACGGCACCATCTGGATGTCTTTCTGCACCACGCCCTCTTCGAAGCGGCGGCCGATCAGGCGCTTCACCGCATACAGGGTGTTATGCGGGTTGGTCACCGCCTGGCGCTTGGCGGACTGGCCGACCAGGGTTTCACCGTCGTTGGTGTAGGCGATGATCGACGGCGTGGTACGCGCACCCTCGGCGTTCTCGATCACTTTGACGCTGCCGTTTTCCATGATGGCGACGCAGGAGTTGGTGGTCCCCAGGTCAATACCGATGATTTTGCCCATGTTTCATTCTCCCGAAATTTGGCTTTTGCAGCGGCTCACGATGCAAGCCGCGGTAGTAGGTAAACGCTTGACTCAACAGATGGGGGCCTGACGGCGAATTTCAAGCCTGCTCGTCGATCGACGGTGGCGCCTGCTCCGGCGCCTTGCTGACCACGACCATCGCCGGGCGCAGCAGGCGCCCGTTGAGCAGATAGCCCTTCTGGAACACCTTAAGCACGCTGCCCGGTTCGGCATGGGTGCTTTCCTCCATCGCCATCGCCTGATGGTGCTCGGCATTGAACGGCGCACCATGGGGGTCGACCGGCTCGACCTGATAACGGCGCAGCGTGTCGTGGAACATCTTCAGGGTCAGCTCCATGCCCTCGCGCATCGGCCGCAGCGACTCGTCATCGGCGCTCGACAGTTCGAGGCCGCGCTCCAGGCTGTCGACGACCGGCAGCAGGTCGTTGGCGAATCGCTCCAGCGCGAACTTGTGCGCCTTCTCGACATCCTGCTCGGCGCGGCGACGCACGTTCTGCAAATCGGCCGCCACGCGCAGAGCCTGATCCTGAGCGGCCGCGAGCTGCTCTTCCAGTGCCTGCACGCGGGCAGCAAGGTCGTCGCTCGGGGTAGCCTCCGCGGCGTTCGCCTCGGCGGATTGCGTATCCAGGGTCTGTTCGTCAGCCATGCCTCTCTCCTCTCGAAAACGGGTTGCAGGCCGTAGCCCGCCGGTGTCGCCTATATGGGGACAGAAAACGCCGATTCAAGGCCGTCACAGCGAAGGCGCGACAGACTTTTCTCGACCACCGGTAGCCAGACACTTGAACACGCCTCTCATTGTACTGTACAAATACACAGTCATCGCACCTCGGGAGCCGCGCCATGCTGGTCCACCTGTCCGTTCATAATTACGCCATCGTCGAGCACCTCGATCTCGAACTGGATGGCGGCATGTCGGTGATCACCGGCGAAACCGGCGCCGGCAAATCGATCATGCTCGACGCCCTCGGATTGTGCCTCGGCGACCGCGCCGACAGTGGCGTGGTGCGCCCCGGCGCGGACAAGGCGGACATCCTCGCCAGCTTCGATCTGACGGACATTCCCGAAGCCCGCGCCTGGCTGGACGAGCGCGACCTGGACAACGACGGGCCCTGCATCCTGCGCCGGGTGATTACTGCCGAAGGGCGTTCCCGGGGCTACATCAATGGCGCCCCCTGCCCACAAGGCGATCTCAAAAGCCTGGGCGAGCTGCTGATCGATATCCATAGCCAGCATGAACACCAGTCGCTGTTGAAAACCGACACCCACCGACGCCTGCTCGACGCCTACGCCGGCGCCGGCGAACTGGCCCGCCAGGTGCAGCTTGCCGCGCAGCGCTGGCGACAAACCCGCCAGGAGCTGGAGCGGCTATCCAGCAGCGGGGATGAGCAGCGCGCGCGCCAGCAATTGCTCAGCTACCAGTTGGAGGAACTGGAGAATCTCGCCCTGGGCGAAGGCGAACTGGACCATCTGGAGCAAGAGCACAAGGCCTTGAGCAATGCCGAGCAATTGCTTGGCGCCTGCCGCCAGGTATTGGAACTCTGCAGTGAAAGCGATGCCGGCAATGTGCTCTCCGCCCTGACCGCCAGCCTGAATCGACTCAATGCGTTCCACAGCCAACCGGGCGCACTCGGCGAAGCCGCCAATCTGCTGAGCAGTGCGCAGATCCAAGTCGAAGAAGCAGTCGGCGAGCTCAATCGCTTTCTTGACCACTTCGATGCCGACCCCGAGCGCCAGCAGCAACTGGAGGAGCGTCTCGATGCTATTTATACGCTGGCGCGCAAGCATCGCATCCAACCCACCGAACTGCACGAACTGCAACAACGTCTGCTGGAAGAGCTGGAAAGCCTGAGTGCCGATGACGAGGCGGTTGAGCGGTTGAACGAGGAATTGGCCTCCTACGCGCGCCACTTCCAGGAGAAGGCCGGCGAACTCAGTGGACTGCGTCGCGAGGCGGCTGGACGACTGGCCGCCGCTGTGGAAGCGGAAATGCAGCGCCTGGGCATGCCCGGCGGGCGCTTCAGCATCGAGCTGCGTGACAACGTCGCCGAAGAGCCGCTGCCGAACGGCCTGGAACAGGTAGAGTTCCTGGTCAGCGCCAACCCCGGCCAACCATTGAAGGCGCTGGCTAAGGTCGCCTCCGGAGGCGAGCTGTCGCGCATCAGCCTGGCGATACAGGTCATCACCGCGCAAACCTCACGGGTGCCGACCCTGGTATTCGATGAAGTGGACGTCGGCATTGGCGGCCCCACCGCCGAAGTAGTGGGTCAGTTGCTGCGCCGCCTTGGCGAGCGCGGCCAGGTGCTCACCGTTACTCACCTGCCGCAAGTCGCTGCGCAGGGACATCAGCACCTGTTCGTGCACAAGCTGCGCGGCAGCGACGAGACCCGCACGGCGGTAGCCAAACTCGACGGTTCGCAGCGTATCGAAGAGATTGCCCGCATGCTCGGCGGCCTGGATCTGACCGAAGAATCACTGGCGCACGCCCGCAAGATGGTCGATACCGCGCAGGCGTGACCCCTTCACCGCCCCCGGAAACGAGAAGGCGGCCCTGAGGCCGCCTGTTCAATCATTCACACCGAGCCATCAGCTCTTCTTGCGCACATAGAGCACCAGGTTGTGATCGACCAACTCGAAACCGTGCTCACGGACGATTTCCTTCTGCCGCTTCTCGATCTCGGGATCGATGAATTCGATCACCTCGCCGGTATCGACGCAGACCATGTGGTCGTGATGGCCACTGTCGGCCAATTCGAATACCGCATGGCCGCCATCGAAATTGTGGCGAACCACCAGGCCGGCTGCTTCGAACTGGGTCAGCACGCGGTATACGGTAGCCAGGCCGACGTCCTCACCCGCTTCCATCAACGCCTTGTAGACATCCTCAGCGCTCATGTGGCGCTGCTCGGCGGCATCGAGCATCTGCAGGATCTTGACCCGCGGCAGGGTCACCTTGAGGCCGGCTTTGCGTAATTCGCTATTTTCAACCATGGTCAGCTTTCTCTTGGATGCTGCTTCGCAGCTTCCTTTAATGCGGGTATGATCAGGGACTTAAGTTGCCCAGCCAAGATAGTGGAAGTCACCCACCGATGCAAAAAACCAAGCTCTTGCTGACCAGCCTCAGCCTCGCAGGACTGTTCGCACTCGCCGGTTGTTCATTCCCCGGGGTTTATAAAATCGACATTCAGCAGGGCAATGTCGTGACGCAGGACATGATAGACCAGTTGCGCCCGGGAATGACCCGACGCCAAGTGCGGTTTATCATGGGCAACCCATTGATTACCGACACCTTCCACGCCAATCGCTGGGATTACCTCTACAGCATCCAACCCGGCGGCCGCCAGCGCCTGCAAGAACGCGTCAGCCTGGTGTTCGGCGAGAACGACCAACTGATCGGCCTCGCAGGGGACTTCCTGCCGGGCGTGAGCCGTGACGAGGCGATTCTCGGCCAGGACGGCAGCAGCCAGGTGGTCACGCCCAAGGCACCCCACACCGAGCAACCTGCCAAGCCGGGTTCGCTGCTGGAACAGATCCAGCGCGAGGTGGACGAGGTGCAGACGGTACCGGTTCCGATCCCCGAACCGCTGGACACCGACCCGCAGTAAGCACCGAACAAAAAAGCCCGGCAATCGCCGGGCTTTTTATTGAATTCGATCCAGTCTACTCCGCGGCATCGCCCGCCTTGGCCCTCGCCGCCTTGGCTGCGCGCTGCTTGCGCACCTCCTTCGGGTCGGCGATCAACGGCCGGTAGATTTCTACCCGTTCACCGTCCTCCAGCACACGCTCATCCGGCTTAGGCACAGCCTTGCCGAAGATACCGAGCGGACTGCCGGCCAAGTCCAGCCCTGGGAAATAGGCCTCCATGCCGGAACGCAGCGCCGCCTCCCGCACTGTAGTTCCCTGGGGCACGGTCAGGCGCAGCAGTTTCTGCTTGTCGGCCAGGGCGTAGACCACCTCAATGGCGATGCTGGACTTATCCATACAGGTCTTTGGCTTTTTGGCAGAAGGCGTCGACCAAGGTATTGGCCGCCTGATTGAACAAAGGCCCAAGGGTCGCCTTGACCAATGGCCCGGCATAGTCGAAGGACAGATCGAGGCTGATCTTGCAGGCTTTCTCGCCAAGCGCCTTGAATTCCCAGATGCCATGCAGATGGCTGAAGGGGCCTTCCTCCAGCGTCATCTCGATACGCTCGCCCGGTTGCAGGGCGTTGCGGGTGAGGAAGCTTTGGCTCAAACCGGCCTTGGCGACCACCAGACGCGCACGCATGTGGGTTTCGCTGACATCCAGCACTTCGCTGTCCGTGCACCAGGGAAGGAACTGCGGATAGCCGGCCACGTCATTGACCAGATCGTAGAGCGCGCGCGCTGGGTAGGGCAGCAGCGCGGAACGATGGATACGAGTCGTCATGATCGAATTCTGCGCCTACTTGCTCAGTTCCGCGACAAAAACCACCAGCACGCCAATCGGCGCCACCAGGCGCATCAGCCAGTAGACCACCCCGAACAGGACAGGGCTCCTCATCGCCAATTCGTCGCGTACCGCCTCGCGGCCCAGCACCCAGCCGGCGAAGAGCACGAAGGCCAGACCACCGAGCGGCAGCAGGATGCGGCTGGTCAGGTAGTCGATGCTATCGAAGAAGGTCTTGCCACCCTCTACGCCCCACTGGAACAGGTGGAAACCGTCCTCGGCGAAGACGAAGAACTTGGCCTCGGCACCGATATTGAAGGAGAACACCGTGCCCAGTCCAACCAGCCAGCAGAGCAGCGCCAGCACCACGGTAATCTGCGTGCGGCTGCGCTGGGTGCGCTCAACCAGATAAGCCACTGCCGGCTCGAGCATGGAGATCGACGAACTCCAGGCCGCCACCAGCACCAGAACGAAGAACACCGTGCCCATGACCTGGCCGAAGGCAATGTTGCCGAAAGCCACCGGCAGGGTGACGAACATCAGTCCGGGACCGGCCGCCGGCTCCATTCCCCCGGCGAACACGATGGGGAACAGCGCGAGGCCGGCGGTCAGCGCCACCAGGGTGTCGAGGATACCGACGGTGAGCACGGTGCCGCCGATCGAGGCCTGCTTCGGCATGTACGAGCCGTACACCATGATCGAACCGACACCGACGCTGAGGGTGAAGAAGGCATGACCCATAGCCGCCAGCACGCCTTCGGCGACCTTGTCCGGCTGGAAATTGAAGAGAAAGTGGAAACCTTCCATGAAGTGCCCGGTGGTGACGCTGTAGCCCAGCAGCACCAACAGCAAGACGAAAAGCAGCGGCATCATCACCCGCAGACTGCGCTCCAGGCCGGCAACCACACCCCTGGCAATGACGAAGGCAGTGAGCGCCATGAACAGCGTGTGCCACAGGGTCAGCCGCCAGGGATCGCTGGTCAGCCCGCCGAAGGCTGCGCCCGCGCCTGCCGGATCGACACCCTGGAACCTGCCGCGCCCCATGTCGAGGATGTATTCCAGCGACCAGCCGGCGACCACGCTATAGAAGGAGAGGATCAGCAGGGCGGCGATCATGCCCATCAGTGCCGCCCAGGACCAGCGCGGCGAGGCGCCGGCATCGACGGCCAGGCTGCGCAGCGAGTTCACCGGACTCTGCCGACCGCGTCGACCGATCAGGGTTTCCGCCAGCATGATCGGCATGCCGACCAGCGCGATACACACCAGGTACATGACGACGAACGCCCCGCCACCGTACATGCCGGTCATGTAGGGGAATTTCCAGATATTGCCGAGTCCCACCGCCGAGCCGGTGGCCGCCATGATGAAGACCCAGCGACTGGCCCAGTGGCCGTGGATCGAAACCTTCTCGTTCGCCATGATGCGTCCGTAATGCGTGCAAAGGAGCGCATTGTCCGGCATTAACCGAAGCCCCTCAAGTTCGGCGACCCAACGCATATGCGATGCGTCTGCGTATCGCCAGCGGCCCGGCGACTGCCTATAATGCGCGCCCTATGGCTAAACAGAAGAAACATCCCTCCGGGACCATCGCGCTGAACAAAAAGGCGCTGCACGATTATTTCGTCGAACAGAAGTTCGAGGCCGGCCTCGTCCTCGCCGGCTGGGAAGTGAAGAGCCTGCGTGCCGGCAAAGCCCAATTGGTGGACAGCTACGTGCTGCTCAAGGATGGCGAGGCCTGGCTGATGGGTTGCCACATTACCCCGCTGACCACCGCCAGCACCCACGTCATCGCCGACCCGACCCGTACCCGCAAGCTGCTGTTGAACCAGCGCGAACTGGGCAAGCTGTTCGGGGCCGTGCAACAGAAGGGCTATGCCTGCGTGGCGCTGTCGCTGTACTGGAAGAAGCACCTGATCAAGTGCGAAATCGCCCTCGGCAAAGGCAAGAAGGAATACGACAAGCGCCATACCGAGAAGGAGCGCGACTCCGACCGCGAGATCCAGCGGGTCATGCGCAGCAAGGGCAAGGAAGACTAGAGCGCCTGCAAGCAAGAGCTAGGCGCCGCCGCTTGCAACCCTCCCCCACCTCGTCACCTTTCGTAGCCCGGGGCTTCAGCCCGGCGACCCAGTGCAGCCCTGGGCTGAAATCAGGGCTACTGGCCCTGCTTGCAGCTTGTGGCCTGCGGCTATTGACTAATGCCCCTGTCGACGTTGCGCCCGCGCCAGGCGCTGCGCCTCCTGCTGCACCTCCGCCAGCACTTCCTGCACATAGTGGATGTGCCGATTGGACACCTCGCGCGCTTCTTCCGCACGCCCCGCCATGATCGCTTCGTACAGCTCGCGATGCTGGCGCATCAGCATGTCGCGGGTCTCGCCACGCTGTGCGTACATGCCGCCGATATTGGTCACCACGTTGCGCTTGAGCAGGTCGAACAGGCCGCGGATGGTGTGCAGCAGCACCGCGTTATGACTGGCCTCCGCGATGGCCAGGTGGAAGCGCGCGTCGGCGGCGCCCTCCTCGGCGCGACTGACCTTGCCCTCGCGCCGGTAACAGTCCTGCAACGCCTCGAATGCCTCGGTCAGGCGTCGATGATCGGGTTCGGTGGCACGCTGCGCCGCGTAGTAGGCACAGGAACCTTCCAGGGTATGGCGGAACTCCAGCAGATCGCGCTGCGCGTCGGGGTTGCTTTCCAGCAGATGCAGCAGAGGATCGCTGAAGGTGGAGCCGAGGGACTCCGCGACGTAAGTACCACCACCCTGCCGGCTGAGCAGCAGGCCCTTGGCCGCCAATTTCTGGATCGCCTCGCGCAGGGATGGCCGCGACACGCCGAAGCGCTCGGCCAGGACCCGCTCCGCCGGTAGCCGCTCGCCAGCCTTGAGGGTGCCTTCGAGAATCATGGCCTCCAGCTGCGCGACGATGTCGTCCGACAAACGGCGCTGACGCACCTGCCCCACTTCCATACTCACCCTCACTGGTTTGACCACTGCCGGGCGCTCTGCCACAGCCATTACCGGCAAGCCTATCGACCCAGCCACACGCCGACAAGCCAACGGACTCAGACCAAAGTCGCAGCTCAGCGGATTGACAGGGCCAGCGCCACGCTTCTACCCTGAGCAGGCTGTTTTGTAAATTGGTATTACCAATTTATACATACCAACAAAAACAAGAGAGGTACTCCATGTCGCCCCTGCCAGCCGTCAGCGTCGCCCTGTTCCGCCCACTCCCCACGCGCATCGCGCGCGCCTGACGGAGGAATTGCCATGCAACCGGGCCTGCTCGCTTTATTCGCCTTTTCTCCCATCCTGCTCGCCGCGGTGCTGCTGATTGGCCTGCGCTGGCCGGCCCGACGTGCCATGCCGCTGGTCTACCTGCTGACCGCCGGCATCGCCCTGTACGTCTGGGACATGAGTTTCAATCGCGTACTCGCTTCCACCGTGCAGGGGCTGGTGATCACCGCCGGCGTGCTATGGATCATCTTCGGCGCCATCCTGCTGCTGAACACGCTCAAGCACTCCGGCGCGATCACCGCGATCCGCGCCGGCTTCACCACCATCAGCCCGGACCGGCGCGTGCAGGCGATCATCATCGCCTGGCTGTTCGGCTGTTTCATCGAGGGTGCGTCCGGCTTCGGCACCCCGGCGGCGATCGCCGCGCCGTTGCTGGTGGCGGTCGGTTTTCCGGCGCTGGCGGCGGTGATGCTCGGCATGCTGGTGCAGAGCACCCCGGTATCCTTCGGCGCCGTGGGCACGCCGATCATCATCGGTCTGAACAGCGGCATGGACACCGCCACCCTGGGTGGCCAGCTCACGGCACAGGGTTCGAGCTGGGAGGTCTTCCTGCAGCTGATCACCAGCAACGTGGCGATCATCCATGCCATCGTCGGTACCGCGATGCCGCTGCTCATGGTGCTGATGCTGACCCGCTTCTTCGGTAAGGAGAAAAGCTGGAGGGCCGGCTTCGAGGTGCTGCCCTTCGCCATCTTCGCCGGCTTGGCGTTCACCCTGCCGTATGCCGCCACCGGCGTGTTCCTCGGGCCCGAGTTCCCCTCGCTGGGGGGTGGGCTGATTGGTCTGGCCATTGTCACCGCCGCCGCCCGCTTCGGCTTCCTGATGCCGAAGTCCATATGGGACTTCGCGCCGGCCCAGGACTGGCCCAGCGAATGGTTTGGCAGCATCGAGATGAAGCTGGACGAGCTGACCGCCAAGCCGATGAGCGCGCTGCGCGCCTGGCTGCCCTACGTGCTGGTCGGCGCCCTGCTGGTGGTCAGCCGAGTCCTCCCGGAAGTCGGCGCGGCGCTGAAGTCCGTGGTAATGGTGTTCCCCGACATTCTCGGCGAGACCGGCATCAAGGCCGACTTCATGCCGCTGTACCTGCCGGGCGGCATCCTGGTGGCGGTGGTGCTGGCCACCTTCTTCATCCACCGCATGCAGCTGCGTGACCTCGGCAAGGCAGTGAAGGAATCTTCCAGCGTGCTGCTGGGTGCCGGGTTCGTGTTGCTGTTCACCGTGCCGATGGTGCGCATCCTGATCAACTCCGGAATCAACGCCGCCGACCTGCCAAGCATGCCCATCGCCATGGCGCGCTATGTGGCCGACAGCGTCGGCGGCGTCTACCCGCTGCTGGCCCCGAGCATCGGCGCGCTGGGTGCCTTCATCGCCGGCTCGAATACCGTCAGCAACATGATGCTCAGCCAATTCCAGTACGGCGTGGCCAGCAGCCTGGGCATCTCCGGCGCGCTGGTCGTCGCCGTGCAGGCCATTGGCGCCGCCGCCGGCAACATGGTGGCGATCCATAACGTGGTGGCCGCCTCGGCGACCGTCGGCCTGCTCGGCCGCGAAGGCGCGACCCTGCGCAAGACCGTCTGGCCGACGCTGTACTACCTGCTGGCCACCGGCCTGATCGCGCTGATCGCGATCTACGTGCTGGGCGTGAGCGACCCGCTGGTCGCCGCGCTATAAGAAAGAACTGAACCCGGCTGCGATGGATCACCCCCGCCGCCAGCCGGGTCAACGCGTCCGGAGCGAGAATCCATGAGCGAGCTGTTCTACAACGCCGCACCCAACGCCACCCGCGTTGCGCCGCCGCTGCCCGAGCCGCGCCGCTATCCGGCGCAGAAGCCGGCGCAGGTCTACCTGTTCGGCACCTGCGTGCTCGACCTGTTCTACCCCGAGGCCGGCATGGATGCGATCCGCCTGCTGCAGCGCGAAGGCCTTCGCGTGCACTTCCCCCAGGGGCAGAGCTGCTGCGGACAACCTGCCTACACCTCCGGCTACACCGAGGAGGCACGGGCGGTGGCGCGAGCGCAGCTGGCACTGTTCGGCGAAGACTGGCCGCTGGTGGTGCCGTCCGGCTCATGTGCGGGCATGATCCGCCATCACTACGGCGAGCTGTTCAAGGACGAGCCGGACATCCTGGCCCAGGTGCAGGCCCTGGCCGAGCGCACCTACGAGCTGGCCGAGTTCCTGCTCAACGTCTGTCGTGTCGAGTTGCGCGACCAGGGCGAGCCGATCACGGTGGCGCTGCATACCTCATGCAGCGCGCGGCGGGAGATGAACACCCATCTGCACGGCCGCGCCCTGCTGGCGCAGCTGGCCGGCGTGAAGCGGGTCGAGCATGACCACGAAAGCGAGTGCTGCGGCTTCGGCGGCACCTTCAGCGTGCGCATGCCGGACATCTCCGGCGCCATGGTCGCGGACAAGACCCGCGCGCTGCGCGAATCCGGCGCGCAACAGGTGGTCAGCGCCGACTGCGGCTGTTTGATGAACATAAATGGCGCCCTGGAGAAACAACACCAGGCGCTGCGCGGGCAACATCTGGCCAGCTTCCTGTGGCAACGCAGCGGAGGCGCGGCATGAACGGCCAGGTGCGCATTCCCGCCGTCGAGTTGCAGGACGATTTCAAGGCACGGGCCCACCAGGCCCTGGCCGATGGACAACTGCGGCGCAACTTCCGCAGCGCCATGGACTCGCTGATGGCCAAGCGGGCCGCGGCCTTCAGCGATGCCGACGAACGCGAGCGGCTGCGCGCCCTGGGCAACCGGGTCCGTGCCCGCGCACTGTCCAAGCTGCCCGAGCTGCTCGAGCGGCTGGAAACCAACCTGACCCGCAACGGTGTGACCGTGCACTGGGCGGAGACGGTGGACGAGGCCAACGCCATCGTCCTGTCGATCATCCGCGCCCACGAAGCACGGCAAGTGATCAAGGGCAAATCCATGGTCAGCGAAGAGATGGAGATGAACCATTTCCTCGAAGGCCGGGGCATCGAATGCCTGGAATCGGACATGGGCGAGTACATCGTCCAGCTCGACGAGGAGAAGCCCTCCCATATCATCATGCCGGCCATCCACAAGAACGCCGGCCAGGTCGCCGAGCTGTTCCACGACAAGCTCGGCGAGCCTTATACCAAGGACGTCGACCAGCTGATCCAGACCGGCCGGCGAGTGCTGCGCAAGAAATTCTTCGAGGCCGACATCGGCGTCTCCGGGGTCAACTTCGCGGTGGCCGAGACCGGCAGCCTGTTGCTGGTGGAAAACGAAGGCAACGGCCGCATGACCACCACGGTGCCGCCGGTGCACATCGCCGTGACCGGCATCGAGAAGGTGGTGGAGAACCTGCGCGATGTGGTGCCGCTGCTATCCCTGTTGACCCGTTCCGCCCTCGGCCAGCCGATTACCACCTACGTGAACCTGATCTCGGGCCCGCGCCAGCCCCATGAACTCGACGGCCCGCGGGAAGTCCATCTGGTGCTGCTGGACAACGGCCGCAGCCAGGCCTTTGCCGACGGCGAGCTGCGCCAGACGCTGAACTGCATCCGCTGCGGGGCCTGCATGAACCACTGCCCGGTCTACACGCGCATCGGCGGACACGCCTACGGCGAGGTCTATCCGGGGCCGATCGGCAAGATCATCACGCCGCACCTGGTCGGCCTGGACAAGGTCCCGGACCACCCCAGCGCCTCCTCGTTGTGCGGCGCCTGCGGCGAGGTGTGCCCGGTGAAGATTCCGATTCCGTCGCTGCTGCGCCGCCTGCGCGAGGAAAACGTGAAGAAGCCGGATGCCGCGCCAGCCGTGATGCGCGGCCAGGGCAGCAAGTATTCACCAGGCGAGCGGCTGCTGTGGAAAGGCTGGGCGCTGCTCAACCGCTCACCCCTGCTGTACCGTGCCTTCGGCTTCCTCGCCACCCGCCTGCGCGGACTGACGCCGGGCAAGCTGGGCCCCTGGACCGAACACCACAGCGCGCCCAAGCCGGCCCCGCGCACCCTGCACGAACTGGCCCGCGAGCACCTCGACGCATGAACTACCCAGTAGGAGCGGGCCATGCCCGCGATTGGAACCACCCGCACCGCAGGTTCGCGGGCATGGCCCGTCGCCCGGAGGCAACATGAGCGCCAAAGCCAAGATTCTCAGCAAGCTGCGCCACAGCCTGGCCGGCACCACTCCGCTGGTCGACGACTTCGACGAAGCCTTGGTGACCGAGCCCTGGCGCTACGCCCCCGAGCAGCGCATCGCCCGCTTGCGTCAGTTGATGGAGGCGGTGCACACGGAAATCCACCTGACCACCTCGGCCGGCTGGCCTGCCCTGTTGGAGCAGTTGCTGCTTGATCGCCAGCTGCCCAGCCTGCTGGTCGCCCCAACCACGCCTCACGGCCGCCAGCTCGGCGAGCACTGGGCCGGGCGCGACGGGCTGCCTGCACTGAAGGCCTACGACCGCCCCATCGAGGATTGGAAAACCGAGCTGTTTGAAGACACCCCGGCGAGCCTCACCGGCACCCTCGGCGCCATCGCCGCCACCGGCAGCCTGATTCTCTGGCCGAGCCGCGAGGAGCCGCGCAGCATGAGTCTCGTGCCGCCGACGCACTTTGCCCTGCTGCGCGCCAGCACCGTCTTCGACAATTTCTACGAAGCAATGCGTGCGCAGAACTGGGCCGGCGGCCTGCCCACCAACGCCCTGCTGGTTTCCGGGCCGTCGAAGACCGCCGATATCGAACAGGTGCTGGCCTATGGCGCCCACGGGCCGAAGGACCTGGTGGTGCTGATCCTGGAGGATGCATGAACGCAGCCCTACCCGCCGCAGCCAACGCGCTGCCCGCGAACTTTCTCGCCGAGGTCGGGCAGCTCATACCGCGCGAGCGGCGCTTCGACGACCCGCTGTCGACCCTGGCCTTCGGCACCGACGCCAGCTTCTATCGCCTGATTCCCAAGCTGGTGCTGCGCGTCGAATCGGAGCAGGAAGTGGTCGCGCTGCTCAAGCTGGCCAGCGCCGAGCGCGTACCGGTGACCTTCCGCGCCGCCGGCACCAGCCTCTCCGGCCAGGCCATCAGCGACTCGGTGCTGATCGTGCTCGGCGACAACTGGGCCGGCCGCGAAGTCCGCCTGGAGGGCGAGCAGATCCGCCTGCAACCGGGCGTCATCGGCGCTGCCGCCAACAGTGTATTGGCGCCCTACCAGCGCAAGATCGGCCCTGACCCGGCGTCGATCAACGCCTGCAAGATCGGCGGCATCGTCGCCAACAACTCCAGCGGCATGTGCTGCGGCACCGCCCACAACAGCTACCACACCCTGGCCGGCATGCGCCTGGTGCTGGCCGACGGCACCGTGCTCGATAGCGAAGACCCGGTGAGTGTCGCCGCCTTCCATGCCACCCATGGCGAACTGCTCGAACGCCTCGCCGAGCTCGGCCGGCAGACCCGTGCCAACAGCGAGCTGGCGGCGCGCATCCGCCACAAATACCGGCTGAAGAACACCACCGGCCTGTCGCTCAACGCACTGGTGGACTACGAGCTACCGCTGGACATTCTCACCCACCTGCTGGTCGGCTCCGAAGGCACCCTCGGCTTCATCAGCGCGGTGACCTACCACACGGTACCGGAGCACCCGCACAAGGCCAGTGCCTTCATTGTGTTTCCCGACGTGGAGAGCTGCTGCCAGGCAGTCACCGTGCTCAAGCAACAGCCGGTGTCCGCCGTGGAACTGCTGGATCGGCGCAGCCTGCGCTCGGTGGAAGACCAGACGGGCATGCCGGACTGGGTAAAGAGCCTATCGGCCGGAGCCTGCGCCCTGCTGATCGAGTCCCGTGCTGCCAGCCAGGGCCTGCTGCATGCGCAACTGGCGCAGATCATGGCGGCGCTGCGGGCGTTCACGGTGGAAAAGCGCATCGACTTCACCGAAGACCCGGCCGAGTACGGCCGCCTGTGGGCGATCCGCAAGGGCACCTTCCCGGCGGTCGGCGCGGTGCGTGCCGCCGGCACCACGGTGATCATCGAGGACGTCACCTTCCCGGTGGAGCGCCTGGCCGAGGGCGTCAACCGCCTGATCGAACTGTTCGACCGCCATGGCTACGACGAGGCGATCCTGTTCGGCCACGCACTGGAGGGCAACCTGCACTTCGTCTTCACCCAGGGTTTCGACGAGGCCGAACAGGTCGCCCGCTACGAAGCCTTCATGCAGGACGTGGCGCAACTGGTGGCGGTGGAATTCGGCGGCTCGCTGAAGGCCGAGCACGGCACCGGGCGCAACATGGCGCCCTTCGTCGAGCTGGAGTGGGGCCATGATGCCTACCAGTTGATGTGGCAGATCAAGCGCCTGCTCGACCCCAAGGGCATTCTCAACCCCGACGTGGTACTCAGCGATGACCCGCAGATCCACCTCAAGCACCTCAAGCCGCTGCCGGCCGTCGACGCGATCGTCGATAAATGCATCGAATGCGGCTTCTGCGAACCGGTATGCCCCTCCCGCGGGCTGACCCTGACCCCGCGCCAGCGCATCGTGGTCTGGCGCGACATCCAGGCCAAGCGGCGTGCCGGCATCGATACCGGCGCGCTGGAGCGCGACTACCGCTACCACGGCATCGACACCTGCGCCGCCACCGGCCTGTGCGCCCAGCGCTGCCCGGTGGGCATCAACACCGGCGACCTGGTGCGCAAGCTGCGTGGCCAGGACGCCAGGCAGGCCAAGACCGCCGGCTGGCTGGCGGATCACTTTGCCACGGCCGTACAGGGCACACGCGTCATACTGCACGTGGCCAATGGTGCGCGGATGCTCCTGGGTACACCGCGCCTGGCGAAGACCTCCGCCGCCCTGCGCCGGGCCAGCGGCGGCAAGCTGCCGCAATGGACCCCGGCCATGCCGCAGCCGTTGCAGCGCCTGCGGCTGCCCAAGCCAAACCAGGACGAACGCCCGCGGGTGGTCTACCTTGCCGCCTGTGTCTCCCGCGCCATGGGCCCCGCCGCCAGCGATGCGGAGCAGGTGCCGCTGCTCGACAAGACCCGCGCCCTGCTGGAAAAGGCTGGCTACCAGGTGGTTTTCCCGGACAACCTGAACAACCTCTGCTGCGGTCAACCATTCGCCTCAAAGGGCTATGCCGAGCAGGCCGAGCGCAAGCGCCAGGAAACCCTCGACGCCCTGCTCGACGCCAGCCGCGGCGGCCTTGACCCGATCTACTGCGATACCAGCCCCTGCACCCTGCGCCTGGTGCAGGCGCTGGCGGAGACGCGCCTGGACATCTACGACCCGGTGCGTTTCATCCGCAGCCATCTGCTCGACCGCCTGGAATTCGCGCCCCAGGACGCGCCGGTGGCCGTGCATGTCACCTGCAGCACCCAGCACCTGGGAGAAGCCCAGGCGCTGGTCGAGATCGCCCAGCGCTGCGCCAAGACCGTCGTGGTGCCGGAAGGCATCCACTGCTGCGGCTTCGCCGGCGACAAGGGCTTCACCACACCGGAACTGAACGGCCATGCCTTGCGCAACCTGAAGAACGCGGTGCAGCAGTGCGAAGAAGGCATCTCCACCAGCCGCACCTGCGAAATCGGACTGAGCCAGTATGGCGGCATCGACTACCACGGCCTGGTCTACCTGCTCGACCGCGTCACCCGACGTAAAGCCGTCCCCTCCTGAGCACGCGCCCGGCGGGCAGGCCGCCGGGGCCGCCCACGCCGACACGCTCCGCCATGGGCCCAGCGCAGCGGCAAGCCCCGGCCTACCTGGCGTACAGGCGCCCGATCGCGAAAAAGATGAAACCCCTCCCTGCGCTTGAAGTCCCATTTTCTGTGAGCCCTCCAGCAGCGGGCTCCTAACCTCGGCCGTGCAGCATCGAGCGCGCGGCCGAATGAGACTGCGGGAGACCGACGATGCAACGACAAGCTAGCACCCTGCTTATCGCCACCGTTCTGCTGGCCAGCCCTACCGTTTTTGCCGCCGACATGGCCGACGAAGAAAGCTGCGAACGCAAGCTGGAGCAACTGGAAGACATGCGTGAGGAGCGCGACCTGGATGGCGTCATCGAAGAACAGGTCGAACGCCTGAAAGCCCAGGCCGAAAACCACAATGACGAAGAGCGTTATCAGGAATGCGTCTCCACCGTCGACCAAGCGATGCAGCTAGTGGTTGGCCCCGCCAGCCAGTAGCCGCACACGCCGTTCACCGGCCTGCGCGGCCGGCGTCCGAACAGTCAACAAGACCGAGGTAACCATGATGAAACGCACGATCCTGCTATTGAGCGCAGCCGTTCTGGCCGCACCGGCATTCGCCGACGACAAGACGCTGTGCGACACCAACCTGCAACAGCTCGACAACAAGCTGATCGAGATCAAGCAAGGCGAGCCGCTGGAAAGCCGGGTCCAGGAATACATCGACGAAGCCAAGAAAGCCCGCGACCAAGGCGATACCAAGGCCTGTATCAGCCACAGCGAGAAAGCCCTGCAAGCATTGCAGCGGCCCGGCGGCGAAAACGCCGGCGGCACCCAGTAGGCATCACCGCGAGCCGGTCGTCCGGCCGGCTCGGCATTCTCTCCTATACTCGGATTTCCAACCCTGCATCGGGGAGAATCGCCATGCGCCGCTTACCCGCCTTCCTCGCCGCCTGCCTCTTCAGCGCGCCGCTATGGGCCATGCACTGCCCGGCCGACATGGCCAAGATCGATGAGATGCTGCGCACCAACCCACCCAGCGACCCTGCCACCCTGGCCCAGGTGCAGAAGCTGCGCGCCGAAGGCGAGCAGTTGCACAAGGCCGGCGATCATAGCCGCTCGGTCCAGGTCCTCGGCCAGGCGCTGGACCTGCTGCGCGCCGCGCCCTGACTCAGCGCGCCGTATCGCGGGTCAGCAGGCTGGTAGCCTGGCGTCGCAGTTGCTGCAAATCCACCGGCTTGCCCAGACAACAGTGAGCGCCGCGCCGTCGCGCCTCGGCAAATAGTGCCGGGTCCGCGGTCGCACTGACCACCAGCACCGGCACCCCGGCCAGGTGCGAACGCCGGCTCACCGCGTCGAGCACCTCCAGGCCGCTGCCATCGGGCAAGTCCAGATCCAGCAATACCAGGTCCGGGCGGCTTTCGGCCAGCAGCGCCAGGGCCCGCTTCAGGGTGCCCACCCCTTGCAGTTCGGCGATGCCACGCAGGGCCTCCTGCAGCACCTTGAGGCTGGCCGGGTGGTCCTCGATGCACAGCACCTTCGCCAGCTGTGGCGTGGCCTCTGTCGTAGCCTCCTCGACATCGGCCAGGGGGTTCGGCGGAGCGGCGCCCGGCAGGTCGATCCAGAACCGACTACCGATACCAGGTTCGCTGCTGAAGCCGATCTCGCCATTCATCATGGTCGCCAGCTCGCGGCACAACACCAAGCCGATACCGGTGCCGGGAATATTGGAGTTCTCCCGCCCGAGGCGTTGGAATGGCTGGAACAACTGGGCCTTCTGCTGCTCGCTGAGGCCCGGCCCGCTGTCCTCCACCCACAGCCGCACGCAATCCGAACGCAGCTCGTAGCCGAGGCTGATCAGTCCCTGCGGGCTGTTGTACTTGATGGCATTGGAAAGGAAATTCAGCAGTACCTGGCGCACTCGACGGGCATCGGCCTGCACGTACAGCGGCGTGCTCACCGACATCACCTGCAACTGCTGCTGGCGCTGCTGGGCCTCCGGCTGCACCAGCTCGGCACAGCCGGCCAGCAGCCCACCGATTTCCACCGGTTTGAGCTGCAACTGCTGACGACGGCTCTCGATGCTGGACAGGTCGAGAATGTCGTCCACCAGCGAGGTGAGATGGCGGCTGGCGTTGACGATCTCCCTGGCGTAGTCCACCTGCTGCTGGGCGCCGGGCTTTTCCGCGGCCTCCAGCTCGATCAGCTGGGCAAAGCCATGGATGGCGTTGAGCGGCGTGCGCAGCTCGTGGCTCATGCTGGAGAGGAAGCGGCTCTTCGCCTGGCTGGCGGCCTGCGCCTCCAGGCTGGTACGGCGCAACTCCTCCTGCACCTGCTTCAGGCGGGTGATGTCGACATGGGTACCGGCGGCACGCAGCGCGCGCCCCTCGATGTCCCGTTCCAGCACCTTGCCGCGGCTGAGCAGCCAGGCGTACCGCCCATGGGCATCGGCGAAGCGGTATTCTGCGTCGAACGTATCCTCGCTGCTGATCATGAAACTCATGCGCAGGTGCCGTAGCCGCTCCAGGTCGTCCGGATGCACGCGCAGGTTGAATTCTTCGAAGGTCATGCGCTCGGCGCGCAGGCCGAAACGGCTGATGAAGCGCTCGCTGAGCTTGATGGTGCGGCTTTGGGCTTCCACCTCCCAGAGGCTTTCGGTGGTGCTCTCCAACACCAGCTCCAACAGCCGCTGGGCCTCCACCCGCTCTTCCTCGCTGGCCTGCAGCTGCATGCCGGTGTGCTGCACTGCCGCGGCCATATCGCTCAGCTCGGTGATGCGACTGCTGGGGGCCGCCGGAGCCCAATCGCCCTCGCCGATGCGCTGCATCATGCCGACGATGCCGGCGATCGGACGCGCCAACTGGTCGCTCAGGCGCCGCGAGCGCAGCCACATCCAGGCGAAGAACACCGAGTAGAAGAACACCAGCCCGGCGATCAGCAGGTAGCCGATCTGCTGGTAGCGCTCGGCCAGGCGATTGGTTTCGCGAAACAGGTTGGCCTCGTCCACCACCAACATCAGCCGCCAACCGGTCTGCGGAATCTCGCTCCAGGCCACCAGTTGTCGCCGCCCGCCGAGCATCAGTTCCTGCACGTTGCTCTTGCCTTTGGCCATGGCCTCCAGCAGCGGCAGCATCTCGCTGCGCTTGTTCAGGCTGAAATCCTCGGGCTTGAGCACCTCGCGGCGTACCGCCTCGTCATAGGAATACTGCGTCAGCTCACGCAGGCCGAAGTGTCCTGGTCTAATTCTCGTGGACACCTCGTTAGGGGATGATTAGCCCCCCATGAGGACGAGAGAAGCATGAC
>NZ_JBSKHQ010000026.1:0-63537 GCF_057128665.1 Zestomonas ipomoeae | reverse complement strand
GAGAGGCCTGCACCGGAAGTGGTGCGCATTATAGGCCCCACGAAATCCACGTCAACACTTAAATGAAGGTTTTATTCAAATCAGGGCAATCAACCGCCCAATTGGCCTGTGCGTATTGATCGGCCAGCTATCGAGAAGGCATACGACCACCAACCTGCCCTGAACGTTCATAGCTACTCCACACAGCGTCATGGAGTATCTGAGCACCAAGAGAGTAGAGATAGATGGGGCACGCAGGGCTGGAGCAGGAAGGAACAGAGAAAGGCGCCAGGAAAGGCAGCCCCGCGACCAGGCAGGTCGCGGGGCGAGGAGGCCAGCTTATTCGACGTGCTTGCGACGACGCAGCTGCAGGAGGTACTGCAACGGGCCGGACAGCGCATAACCAAGGAAGATCAGCAGCAGGATGCGCGGCGGGTCGCTGAAGACCACAGCGAAGACCAGCACCACGACCAGGATCGCCACGAAAGGCACACGCCCTTTGAGATCAAGGTCCTTGAAGCTGTGGTACTTGATGTTGCTGACCATCAGGGTGCCAGCGGCCGCCACCAACAGGGCGACAACGAAGGCCATGTTGGACCCCTGGATACCGAAATCGCTGAATGCCCAAACGGTACCGGCCACCACTCCCGCGGCGGCCGGACTGGCCAGACCGATGAAGTAGCGTTTGTCGGCCTTGCCGACCTGGGTATTGAAGCGGGCCAGGCGCAGAGCGGCACCGGCCACATAGATGAAGGCGACCATCCAGCCTACCTTGCCGAGGCTGCCCAGTGCCCATTCGAACGCCAGCAATGCCGGCGCCACGCCAAACGCCACCATATCGGACAACGAGTCGTACTCGGCGCCGAAGGCGCTCTGGGTGTTGGTCAGGCGGGCGACGCGACCGTCCAGGCTATCCAGGACCATGGCAACGAAGATCGTTGCCGCCGCCACGGCGAAATTGTCGTTCATGGCGTTGATGATGGAATAAAAGCCAGCGAAGAGGTTGGCGGTGGTGAACAGATTGGGCAGCAGGTAGATGCCACGATGGCGAACCTTGCGCCCCTCGGCGTCCTGGCTCTCTTCAATATGCTCGTCGATCGGTAGCAGGCTTTCGCTATCGGGGGCCTGATTCGGCTCCTCGGGGTGTTCGTTCATGAACAATACCTTGCAACGGTTCAAAGGATTTTCGACAGGGCCGCCCCGTCAGGGTTCGACCGTTTCGACCCCTGGCTTTATACCAGAAGCCCGTCCTGAACGAAAAAACGCGGCCGAGGCCGCGTTCTTTCTTGCTCGTCAGACCTTAGTTCTTGGTCTTGTCGACGATCTTGTTGGCGGAGATCCACGGCATCATCGCGCGCAGACGCTCGCCAACCTGCTCGATCGGGTGAGCAGCGTTGTTGCGACGGTAGGCGGTCATCGATGCGTAGTTGGAAGCGCCCTCGCTGATGAACATCTTCGCGTACTCGCCGTTCTGGATGCGCTTGAGCGCATTGCGCATGGCGGCACGGGACTCGGCGTTAATGACTTCCGGGCCGGTGACGTACTCGCCGTACTCGGCATTGTTGGAGATCGAGTAGTTCATGTTGGCGATGCCGCCTTCGTACATGAGGTCGACGATCAGCTTCAACTCGTGCAGGCACTCGAAGTAGGCCATCTCCGGCGCATAACCGGCTTCGACCAGGGTTTCGAAGCCGGCCTTGACCAGCTCCACGCAGCCACCGCAGAGAACCGCTTGCTCGCCGAACAGGTCGGTTTCGGTTTCATCCTTGAAGGTGGTTTCGATGATGCCGGTGCGGCCGCCGCCCACGCCGCAGGCGTAGGACAGGGCAACATTCTTGGCATTGCCGGAGGCGTCCTGGTAGATAGCGACCAGATCCGGGATGCCGCCGCCCTTGACGAACTCGGAGCGAACGGTGTGGCCCGGGGCCTTCGGCGCGATCATGATCACGTCGAGGTCGGCGCGCGGCACCACCTGGTTGTAGTGGATGGCGAAACCATGGGCGAAGGCCAGGGTAGCGCCCTTCTTCAGGTTCGGCTCGATCTCTTCCTTGTACAGCTTGGACTGGAACTCGTCCGGGGTCAGGATCATCACCACATCGGCGGCGGCAACGGCTTCCGGCACGCTCTTGACGGTCAGGCCATGGGCCTGGGCCTTGGCGACGGTGGCGGAACCCGGGCGCAGGCCGACGGTAACGTCGACGCCGGAATCCTTCAGGTTGCAGGCATGGGCATGGCCCTGGGAGCCGTAACCGATGATGGCGACCTTCTTGCCTTGGATGATGGAGAGGTCGCAGTCTTTGTCGTAATACACTTTCATGGAAATTCCCCTGTTTACCACGGCCTCTTCGGCCATTCGCTAAAACGTTGCGTTAGATGCTGAGCACTTTGTCGCCACGGGCAATGCCGGTGACGCCGCTGCGTACCACTTCCAGAATCGAGGCGGTGCCGATGGCCTGGATGAAGCTGTCCAGCTTGTCGCTGGTCCCCGCGAGCTGGATGGTGTAGACGCTGCTGGTGACGTCGACAATCTGCCCGCGGAAGATGTCGGTGGTGCGCTTGACCTCGGCGCGCTGGGCGCCGGTAGCCTTGACCTTGACCAGCATCAGCTCGCGCTCGATGTGGGCGCTTTCCGACAGGTTCACCAGCTTGACCACTTCGATCAGCTTGTTGAGGTTCTTGGTGATCTGCTCGATCACCTCGTCGTGACCGACCGTGGTCAGCGTCAGACGCGACAGGGTCGGGTCTTCGGTCGGAGCCACGGTCAGGCTTTCGATGTTGTAGTTGCGCTGGGAGAACAGACCGACCACACGCGACAAGGCGCCGGGCTCGTTTTCCATCAGAAGGGAAATGATATGTCGCATGATCAGGTGCGCTCCGTCTTGCTCAGCCACATGTCGCGCATAGCGCCGTCACGAATCTGCATCGGATAGACGTGCTCGCTGTCATCCACTGCGATGTCCAGGAACACCAGGCGATTCTTCAGCGCGAACGCCTCTTCCATCTTCGGCTTGAGGTCCTTCAGATCGGTGATGCGCATGCCGACGTGACCATAGGCCTCGGCCAGCTTGACGAAGTCCGGCAGCGATTCCATGTAGGAATGGGAATAACGGCTGCTGTACTGCATGTCCTGCCACTGCCGCACCATGCCCAGCGCGCCGTTGTTCAGGTTGACGATCTTCACCGGCAGGTCGTACTGCAGGCAGGTGGATAGCTCCTGGATGTTCATCTGGATGCTGCCCTCGCCGGTGACGCAGGCGACATCCGCCTCCGGGAAGTTGAGTTTGACGCCCATCGCCGCCGGGAAGCCGAAACCCATGGTGCCGAGGCCACCGGAGTTGATCCAGCGGTTGGGCTTGTTGAACTTGTAGTACTGCGCAGCGAACATCTGGTGCTGGCCCACGTCGGAGGTCACGAAGGCATCGCCCTTGGTCACTTCGCAGAGGGTTTCGATCACGGTCTGCGGCTTGATGATGCTGCCGTCGCCCTTGTCGTAAGGGAACAGGCCGCGACTGCCGCGCCACTCTTCGATCTGCTTCCACCAGCTGGCGACCGCTTCCTTGCTCGGGGTCTCGCCGATTTCCTTGAGGATGGCGACCATTTCGGTGAGCACGCTGTCCACCGGGCCGACGATCGGAATGTCGGCCTTGATGGTCTTGGAAATCGAGGCCGGATCGATGTCGATGTGGATGATCTTGGCGTTCGGGCAGAACTTGCTCGGTCCGTTGATCACACGGTCGTCGAAGCGCGCGCCGACGGCGAGAATCACGTCGGCGTGGTGCATGGCCAGGTTGGCGGTGTAGCTGCCGTGCATGCCGAGCATGCCGAGGAACTGGCGATCACCGCCCGGATAGCCGCCCAGCCCCATCAAGGTGTTGGTCACCGGCAGGTTGAGCATCTGCGCCAGTTCGGTCAGCGGTGCCGCCGCACCGCCCATGATGACGCCGCCACCGGAGTAGAGAATCGGGCGCTTGGCCGCCAGCAGCATTTCCGCCGCCTTGCGAATCTGCCCCGAGTGGCCGCGAACGGCCGGGCTGTAGGAGCGCAGCTTGGCCTTCTTCGGATAGACGTACTCGAACTTCTCGGCCGGGTTGGTCATGTCCTTCGGGATATCCACGACCACCGGACCGGGACGGCCGGACTGCGCCAGATAGAAGGCTTTCTTCAGAACCTCGGCGATTTCCGAGGGGTGCTTGATCATGAAGCTATGCTTCACGATGGGCCGGGAGATACCGATCATGTCGGTTTCCTGGAAGGCGTCGGTACCGACCATGTTGCTGGGCACCTGACCGGAAATCACCACCATCGGGATCGAATCCATGTAGGCGGTGGCGATGCCGGTAATCGCGTTGGTTGCGCCGGGGCCGGAAGTCACCAGCACCACGCCAGCCTGACCGGTCGCACGGGCGTAACCGTCGGCCATGTGGGTCGCGGCCTGTTCGTGGCGCACCAGGATGTGGGTGACTTCTTTTTCTTTGAACAGGGCATCGTAGATGTGCAGCAAGGCGCCGCCCGGATACCCATAGATATATTTAACGCCTTCGTCACGCAGGAAGCGGACGACCATTTCAGCGCCGGATAAAAGCTCCACGTTATTCACCTCTAGAACGCTAGAACGCCTCCCCACGACGGGGGGCCTTGGTAGGTCTACTGTTGGCAAGGCGTGAGCGACGGTGGTCGCCGACTACGTCAGCTAATGCCCAATCAGTATTGGGAGCCCCCCTGTGTGTTGCGGGGTTTTCCCACCCAGCGCGAGGTAACGCGTTGCGGGTGTAGCAGAAGTTCGGCGCGGGTAGCGCCTTGTTCCCCTGAGCTGAGGGCAGCTTGCGGCGGACCTCACTGCAGCGGAACGTCGGATTGTTCGGGTTAGGCGGGCGCAAGTCAAGTCCCGCACCAACTCCCTTTCAAGCTCAGCTGTGATGCGCAGCAGGATGAAGATCCTCGGCTTTTGGTTATAGTAACGCTTAGGTTCCGCAGCCATTCAGAAGGAAACAGCATGCGACGCATGATCGTCACGGGCAGTCTGCTGCTCTCTTTGAGCGTCTCCGCCATGGCCAGCGAGGTCTATAAATGGGTGGACGCGCAAGGTGTCACTCACTTTGGCTCGCAGCCGCCGCAAGGCTTGGACGCTACCCAGATCAACACCAGCACCGCACAGCCGAAGACTCCGGTGGTCGGCGGCTTGCCCGCTCCAGAGGACCTGCCGCGCCTGGACAGTGCCGGCCCGGACCAAGAAGCAATCGACGAGAAGGTCCGTCAGGAAGTCGCGGCCAAGGAAGCCGAACGCAAGAAATACTGCGAGACCGTACGCACCAACCTGTCCCAACTGCAGAACAATCCGCGCGTGCGGGTGGCGGAAGAGAATGGAGAAGTGCGTCGCCTCACAGAGGAAGAGCGCCAGGAACGCATCGCCGAAGCCCAGAAGGCGATCAGCGAAAACTGCGAGTAACCTGCGCGGCGCGACTCAGGACGCGCCGCCGATCAACCGATCGAATGCTTCCAGAGCTGCCAGCAGCGGGCCCACCCGTTGCGTGGCGTGCTCGCGATAGACCACCTCGGCCATCGGCAGGATGCCGGACACCCCCGGCAGCTCGCCGCCGGCCTCAAGAATGAACTTCATCCGCGGCAGGAATATCCACTGCAGCCACTGCTCGAAAGCCAGGGTATCCACCGCGAACGGCTGCTGGCTGGCCAGCGCCTCCGCCGACGGCGGCAGCTCCGACCACCAGCCCAGTACGCGCAACTCCCGCTCGATCAGCAGCAGTTGCTCCGCCAGCGCCGGCAGACGCGAATCCATCAGAGACTGACCCTGGCGCGCTCGCGAGCCTGCGCAGCACCGGCCGGATCGCCCTGCCGCTCACGGGATTGCGCGATCAGCTGCCAGAGGCTGGCCTGCAATGCCGGACGATCGCCCGCATAGGTCAGCCCTCGACGAGCCAACTGTTCGGCCTGCGCCGCATCGCCCTGGGCGAGGCGCAGTTCGGCCAAGCGATAGAGAACCTGAGGTTCACGGGGCGCGATACGCTGGGCCCGCTCCAGGCTCGATGCCGCACCATTCAGGTCACCGGTGCCCTGCTGCTGCCTGGCAGTGGTGAGCAGGGAAAGCACCGGGCCATCCAGTTGTTCGTCATCGGCGAGGCCGCCGTTGCTGGGGATACCGGTCGGCGTGATGGGCTGGGAGTATCCGCCATAGTTCTGACTGGGCCCGACCGAGTTCGGCGAGGTACTCAACGCAGGGGAGTCCGACGCCGGAAAAGTCTGGATGGGCGCGGAATTGCTGCCGGCCGGCACCATGACCACGACACCGGAATCCTCTTGCGACGCAGGCGCCGCCGTCACTGGCTGGCGATAACCAGGAGATTCCTGTCTGCCGGCGGAAAGCGGCGCACCGGCATCCACCACCGGCACCGAACCCTGCGGGTTCGTCGTACAACCAGTCAGTACAATCGCCAGGGCCGCCAGCGCGTGTATGCATCTGTTCACATCAAATCCTCATCAGTCCAACCAGCCACGCACCCAGTCCATCACCGAATCCGCGGGGGTCTCCATCCCGCAGGCCTCTCCAGGCGGCGGCTCACTGCCGCGAATATACGGCATCTGCACCGCATTCGGACAACCGGCGGCCGAGCCCTCGCCCGAGTAGGCATCCACCCAGGCATTGACGACATTCTCCGGCGCCGCCATGTCCAGCGGTAGCGGGTCGGCCTTGCGCATGAAGCTGGTCCACACTTGCAGCGCACCGCTGGCACCGGTCAGCGGCGTCTTGCCGTTGTCGTCGCGCCCCAGCCAGACCACGGCAAGCAGATCCTGGCTGAAGCCGGCGAACCAGCTGTCGCGCGAATCGTTGGTGGTACCGGTCTTACCCGCCAGGTTCAACGAGCTGGGCAGTTGGCTGTAAACCGAGCGACCGGTGCCCTCGCGCATCACCCGCTGCATCGCGTTCTGCACCAGGTAGATGGCACCGGGGTCGAAGCGCTGCTGGATCTGGAAGGGATAGCGCTTGAGCGGTTCGCCTTCGGCGGTGAGCACACTGCGAATGGCGCGCAACGGGGTGTTGAAGCCGCCGTTGGCCAGCGTCAGGTACATGGTGGTGACTTCCATAGGGCTGAGGGCACCCGCCCCCAGCAACATGGACGGATAGGCCGGCCACTCCCGCGACACTCCGAGCCGCTCGAGGGTTTTCAGTACCTGCGGTACGCCAAGCTCCAACCCTAGCTTGGCACTCGACAGGTTGTAGGAATGCGCGAGCCCCTGGTAGAGGTAGATGGTGCCGTGAGCCTGGTGGTCGTAGTTCTGCGGCGTCCAGACCTGGCCGTCCTGCCCCTTGATGGAGAAAGGCTCGTCGGCCAGCCAGCTGGTCAGCGTGTACTGGCTCGGGCGCTCCAGAGCCGTGAGGTAGATTGCCGGCTTGATCAGCGAACCTATCGGCCGCACCGCGTCCAACGCCCGGTTGAAGCCAGCGAAGCGCGGCTGGCGACTACCCAGCATGGCCTGAAGCTCGCCGGTTTCCGGATTGGTCACCACCATCGCCGCCTCGACCTGATCGACACCTTTGCGGCCATCGAGACGCTTGAGGGTTTCGGCCAGGGCGTTTTCTGCCTTGCGCTGCAGGATCGGGTCGAAGCTGGTGAAGATGCGCAACCCCTCCTCGGTGAGGTCTTCCTCGCGATAGTCCTGGCGCAACTGGCGCTTGACCAGATCGAGGAACGCCGGATACGAACTGTCCGCCAGGCTGCCGCGCGAGGTCACGCCCAACGGCCTGGCCTTGGCCTCGGATGCCTGCTCGGCGCTAACCACGCCCTGCTCCGCCAGCACGTCGAGCACCAGGTTGCGCCGCTCCAGTGCGCGCTCCGGAAAACGACGCGGATTGTAGTAGGACGGGCCCTTGACGATGCCCACCAGCAAGGCGACCTGATGCAGCTTGAGCTCGGCCAGCGGCTGGCTGAAGAAATACTGACTGGCCAGCCCGAAACCATGGACCGCCCGTTGACCGTCCTGGCCGAGGAAGACCTCATTGAGATACGCCTCGAGGATGTCCTGCTTGTCGTAGTGCAACTCCAGCAACAGGGCCATCATCGCCTCGTTGGCCTTGCGACTGAGGCTGCGCTCGTTGGTCAGGAAAAAGTTCTTCACCAACTGCTGAGTCAAGGTACTGCCGCCCTGGCGCAGGTGGCCGGCGGTGGCGTTCACCCAGATGGCGCGGGCAATCGACTTCAGGGAGACGCCGTGGTGGTTGAAAAACTCACGATCCTCCACTGCCACCAGGGTTTCCACCAGGTATGGGGGGACCTGGTCCAACTTGATCAGGATGCGGTCTTCCTGGTGAGCGGGATACAAGCCGCCGATCAGCAACGGCTCGAGCCTGGCCACCGGCAGCTTTTCGCCATTGCCCTGGCTCAGGCCGGCGACGAAATCACCGGAAAAATGCACGCGAATGCGTTGCGCGGGCTCGGCGCCCTCATAGAACTGGAAGCCGCGGGTATGCAGCTCGACGTCGTTGCCGGCCACCACCGAGGCACCAGGGCTGCTGGCCGTGCTTTCGCGGCGATAGCCCAGCGCCGACAGCTCGGTCAGGAAGTCTTCCTTGGCCAGCTTCAGGCCGACGAACAGCTCCAGCGGACGGGCATAGACCTTGGCCGGCACGGTCCAGCGCTTGCCGGAGAACTTCTCCTGCACGACGGCATCCAGATACACGGCGAAGCCAGCCAGCACCACCAGCCCCACGAGGCCGAGTTTGAAAGCCCAGCCGAGCCAGGGGCGCAGCCCGGAAGAGCGGCGCTTGCCGCGCGAGCGAGGAGAACGGGGGGAACGGGAACGAGTCATGGCGGCGCATTATACGCACTTTATCCACAGCCAACAGACGCGTCCCGGCGGTTTGCAGAGCCGCTCACAGCGGCCATAATGCCGCCTTTCGCCTGTCCAATAGCAAGGATTGACCGTGAGCCAAGCATTGATCGCAGCCCTGCAGAACCCGGCCCTCTTCCCCCACCCGGTGGAGGCGTTCCAGGTCATCGAGACACATATCTCCTGGGTGCTGCTCACCGGCCCCTATGCCTATAAATTCAAGAAGCCGGTGGACTTCGGCTTTCTCGACTTCACCGGCCTGGACGCGCGCAAGCACTTCTGCGAAGAAGAGGTACGCCTGAACCAGCGCCTGACCCAGGGCCTGTACCTGGAAGTGCTGCCGATTACCGGCAGCGAGCAGGCGCCGCGACTGGGCGGCGAAGGCCCGGCGATCGAGTACGCGATCAAGATGCGCCAGTTTCCGCAGGAGTTCCTGCTCGGCGAGATCCAGGCACGGGGCGAACTGAGCGCCGAGCACATCGACGCGCTGGCGGAGCTGATCGCCCGCTTCCACCTCGAAGCCCCGCGCGTGCCGGCGGAAAATCCGCTGGGCTCGCCGGAAACGGTGATGGCCCCGGTGCGGCAGAATTTCGAACAGGTCAGGCCCCTGCTCAGCGACAAGGCCGACCTGCAGCAGCTCGATGCCCTCGAAGCCTGGGCGGAGAGCAGCTACGAACGCCTGAAGCCCCTACTGGAGGAGCGTAAGGCCCAGGGCTTCATTCGCGAGTGCCATGGCGACATCCATCTGGGCAACGCCACCCTGCTCGACGGCCAGGTGGTGCTGTTCGACTGCATCGAGTTCAACGAGCCGTTCCGCCTGACCGATACCACCGCGGATGCCGCCTTCCTAGCCATGGACCTCGAAGACCGAGGCCTCAAGCCGCTGGCCCGACGCTTCGTCAGCAGTTGGCTGGAGCATACCGGCGACTACGCCGCCCTGGAGCTGCTGCATTTCTACAAGGCCTATCGCGCCATGGTGCGCGGCAAGGTCAGCCTATTCTCCCTGGGCCAGGAACAAGACGCCGTGCAGCGCGCGGTGATCCTGCGCCAGTACCGCCGCTACGCCGCCCTGGCGGAAAGCTACAGCGCCATCCCGTCGCGCTTTCTGGCCATCACCCATGGCGTATCGGCAGTAGGCAAGAGCCATGTAGCGATGCGCCTGGTAGAGGCGCTCGGCGCCATTCGCCTGCGCTCGGACATGGAGCGCAAGCGGCTGTTCGGCGAGCAGGCGGAGGCCGACAAGGGCAACCTGTCGACCGGCATCTACAGCCAGGATGCCAGCGCGGCCACCTATGCGCGCCTGCACCAGTTGGCCGACGCCGCGCTACATGCCGGCTTCCCGGTGGTGATCGACGCCACCTACCTAAAGCATGCCCAGCGCGATGCCGCGTGGCAGGTGGCCGAAGCCACCGGCGTGCCGTTCCTGATTCTCGACTGCCAGGCGCCGGAAGCGGTGATCGCCGGCTGGCTGGAACAACGCCAGGCGGAGGGCAAGGACCCGTCCGATGCCACCCTCGAAGTCGTAAAGGCCCAGCAGGCCAGCCGCGAGGCGCTTACGAACGAGGAGCTGGACCATAGCAAACGCGTCGACACCAACGACAGCTCCAGCCTCGACAGCCTGGTAGCGCGGATTCGCCAGCGTCTGCCCGGACTCTGAGCGCAGCGGCGCGAGGGCTTCTATACTCCCGGTGGACCTCCACCGGGAACGCACCATGAGCCAACCGCGCCAACTCGACCATCCGCTCTATCGACTGCTGCGCAACGACGACATCAAGGCCTTCAACGCGCAAAGACCGCAAGACGGCGGCGTCGATCTTTCCGGGGGCGACTTTCGCGGCATCGACCTGCGCACCCTCGACGCCCGCCATATCGACTTTACCGATGCCTATTTTCGCGGTGCCGACCTGCGCGGCGTGGACCTGCGTGAAACCCGCATGGAAGGCGCTAGCCTGGCCCATGCACAGATTTCCGGCACCTATTTCCCCGTGGAATTGAGTGCCGACGAGATCCTCATGTCGGTGAATTTCGGCACGCGACTACGCTATCGCACACGATGAGCGATGTCGTTCGCCTGTTCAGCGCCCGCGCAGGCGCCTATGCAAGTTTTCGCCCCCGTTACCCGGACGAATTGTTCGACTGGCTCGCCGAGCACAGCCCGACCCCGCAACGAGCCCTGGATATCGCCTGCGGCAACGGCCAGGCGAGCCACCCACTGCTCCGGCACTTCCAGCAGGTCCTGGCCTGCGATGCGAGCCTCGAGCAACTGGCTGAGATCGAGCGCCAGCCCGGGCTGGAAGTGTTCGCCGCGAATGCCGACGCACTACCCCTGGCCGATGCCAGCCTCGACCTGGTGGTGGTCGCACAAGCGCTGCACTGGTTCGCCGGCCCGGCGTTCTTCGCCGAGATGCGCCGCGTACTCAAGCCCGGAGGGCTGTTCTGTGCCTGGTGCTACAGCCTGATGCGCATCGAACCTGCGCTCGATCGACTGATCGAGCGCCTGCACGACCAGACCCTCGCCGGCTACTGGCCAGCAGGACGCAGCAGCGTGAACGCCGGCTACCGAGACATCGTCACCCCCTTCCCCCGATTACCCATGCCCGCGTTCGCCATCGTCGAGCGATGGACGTTCCAGCACCTGCTCGGCTACCTGCGCACCTGGTCGGCGGTACAGCGCTGGGAGGCAACCCACGGTCGAGATCCGCTGGACGACCTGACTGATGACCTGCATCAAGCCTGGGGCGATATCAATGAGCCACGCTATGCCCAGTGGCCGCTACACTTCATAACGGGCACGCCCAATCAGTGATCTTGCGCTTTGCGCTCCGCAGGAGGCTCGATGAATGACGAATTGCAGCATTTAAAGAATCTCGGCAAAACCTCGGCGCAATGGCTGCATGCAGTGGGTATTCACAGCGCTTCCGACCTGCGCCGCCTGGGCGCGGTCGACGCCTACCGGGCCGTACGGGCCCGCGGCTTCCGCGCCTCGAAAGTACTGCTGTACGCCATCGAGGGCGCCCTGCTGAACGTGCACTGGAGCGAACTGCCCCCTGCCCACAAGGCGCAGCTCAACGGCCAGCTCGACGCCCTGAGCACCCGCAACAAGAGCTAGCTCACATCCTTGACCAACGACGATTTACGGAAGACTCGGCACCGCCTATTGTTTCAGGGACGTTCGTGTATTCGTCAGCCTAGCCAGTCCAAGGAATTACCGTCATGTACCTACTCGGGGAGCAACCGGCCTACGCCGATCAGTTGATCAACCGTCTGCAAAGCATCCCCGCCCAGCTACTGGATGGGCTCGAACCCTCCGGCCCCGCACTGATCCTCGAGCGGGTCGACGATCTGGCCGAGGTACTGCCGGGCAACCAGCTGTTCATCATCGCCGACGGCCTGCTGCATGCGCTGATCGATGGGCGTCCGCTGTTCTACCTGCACGAAGGCGACCTGGTCGGCCTGCGCCAGGGCATCGAGCTGCCGAGCTGCCGCTACAGCAGCGAGGAACCGATCAGCCTGATCCCGTACAACCGCAGCGAGGTGTTCAAGCACATCTACGCCGACGAACAGCGCCAGGAATTGCTCATCCAGTACCTGATCGGCCATACCGCCCTGCTCTCCGACGCACTGGCGCGCCTCAAGCAGCCGGATATCCGCCCGGCCACCGGCTTCCAGCATTTCGCCGCTGGCGAGGAGCTGATCCTGCAAGGCGACGAGGCCGACCATGTGTTCATCATCATCGAGGGCCACGCCGAGGCATTCGTCGACGGGCACAAGGTGGGCGACGTACAGAAGGACGAGATCTTTGGCGCCATGGCCGTGTTCACCCGCGAGCGCCGCAGCGCCACGGTGATCGCCAGCGAAGCCTGCACCGTGATGGTGATCCCCAAGGACCAGTTCCTCAGCCTCATGCAAAGCAACCCGCGCATCGCCCACAGCCTGATCGAGAGCATGGCTCGGCGCATCGACCTGATGAACAAGGAAATCACCCAACTGCGCCACCCGCAGCCGACCGAGTAGCACCCCTCGTCGCCCGAAGCCCGGCCCAGCGCCGGGTTTTTCGTTGGTGGATCACGCGGCGCCGACCGGGCAAAAAAACCGGGAAAAGCGGTTGACATGATAATGAGAACCGTTATTATTATCACCAACTGGTCGCGAGATCAGCCGGTAAACTGAGGATTCCAGGTCGGATTTTTCAGGTTATCTCCTCATCAGGCTAATCACGGTTTTTGACCCGGCTGTTGCCGGGTCTTTTTTTGCCTGCGCAAAAAGGACCGCGAGAGCCGCCCGGGCCGAGGCCTGGGCGGCCAGCGCCGCTCAGGGGTCGACCTGGGCCAGCCAATCCGGCAGGTTGAAGTGGTAGCTGACCCGGGCGATGCCGAGGTCGCGAATCTCGAAGAAGGCACCGGCGTGGACCTGGTAGCGCTGGCCACAGGCATCCGGCAGGCCGTCGTCGGTGGCCAGGTATTCGCCGTCGATACGATACTCGCAGGCGGCATGGCGGCCGGTCGGCTCGGTGAGGATCACCAGGTCCTCGAAGCTTTCCCGGTAGCAGCGCAATTGCCGCTCGAGGAAGATGGCGAAGGCTTCGCGCCCCTGCTCGCGCAGCCCCTGGTTGATGTCAAGCACGGCGTCTTCGCAGAGCAGCGCCAGGCAGCCTTCGAGGTCGCGCTCATTGAGGGCCCGAAAGTACCGGGTCAGTAGATCGTGTGCAGCAGCGGACATGGGAATGACGGTCTCCTTGCGCGAAAAGCGCCGAGATTACCCCGCGCGCGAGAACCGCGACGCGTCTGGCGTCGCAGTTTCACGCTGCGGCACGGCCTGGATGTCGAGTGCGCACGGGTGGCCGGCGCACCCTTCAACTGTAGCCGCTGGCTCCCTGTTCGCTAGATCACTGCATCCAGGGTCAGACGCAGCATGTCGTGGAAGTCCTGCTGGCGCTGTTCGGCGGTCAGGTGTTCGCCTTCCAGGATGTGGTCGCTGACGGTCAGCACGCAAAGGGCCTGGCGTCCCAGTTCTGCCGCCACGCCGTAGAGCCCGGCGGCCTCCATTTCCACGGCCAGAATGCCCATCTTGGTCATGCGTGCGAACAGCTCCGGATCGGGCTCGTAGAACAGGTCGGCGGAAAACACGTTGCCCACGTGCACGGCCTGGCCATTCTCGTCGGCGCGACGCACCACGCGTTCGAGCAGGCGGAAGTCGGCGATGGCAGCGAAGTCGAAGCCGCCCAGACGCTTGCGGTTGACGGTCGAGTCGGTGGAGGCGCCCATGGCAATCACCACATCCCGCACCCGCACATGGCTCTGTACCGAACCACAACTGCCAACCCGCACGATGCGCTGCACGCCGTACTGGCTGAACAGTTCGTGGGCGTAGATGGACAGCGACGGAATGCCCATGCCCGAGCCCATCACCGAGACCGGCTTGCCGTTGTACTGACCGGTGTAACCGAGCATGTTGCGCACGCCGTTGACCTGGCGCACGTCGCTCAGGTAGGTATCGGCGATCATCTTCGCCCGCAGCGGGTCGCCGGGCATCAGCACGGTTTCCGCGAAGTCGCCCGCCTGGGCGCTGATATGAGGGGTTGCCATAGAAACTCCGTTTTTAGAACGACGCGGACCAGCCGCGTTACAGGAAGGATTGTCCGTGACTGCAGGGAGGCAGGCCGAAGAAGGTCGCCAGGCTCTGGCCGATATCGGCGAAGCTGCCGCGCTCGCCGAGGCTGCCGGGACTTACGCCAGCGCCGTAGGCCAATAGCGGGACGTGTTCGCGCGTGTGATCGCTGCCCGGCCAGCTCGGATCGCAGCCGTGGTCGGCGGAAAGGATCAGCAGGTCGTCCGGTTCCAGCAGCGCCATCAGCTCCGGCAGTCGCCGGTCGAAATCCTCGAGTGCCTGGGCATAACCGGCGATATCGCGGCGATGTCCGTAGAGCATGTCGAAATCGACGAAGTTGCTGAACACCAGTGTGCGTGGCGGTGCCTCGCGCAGC
Source organism: Zestomonas ipomoeae (assembly GCF_057128665.1). NCBI lineage: Bacteria > Pseudomonadati > Pseudomonadota > Gammaproteobacteria > Pseudomonadales > Pseudomonadaceae > Zestomonas > Zestomonas ipomoeae. The sequence goes on along the minus strand of NZ_JBSKHQ010000026.1, from coordinate 48,734 downwards.
GCCTGCAAGGTGGTGTCGAACAGCGCGTGGTTGCCGTCGGCCTTGTCCAGCCGGCTGGTGCCGCGATGGGCGAAGATGTCGCCGATCTTGCCCACCGCGAACACCTGGCCGCCGGCCGCGCAGAGGCGGTCGAGCAAGGTCGGTGCCGGCGGCGGCACGGCGTAGTCATGGCGATTGCCGGTGCGCCGGAAATTCGCGGCGTTGTCGCCGAGGAACGGCCGAGCGATGACCCGGCCGATATTGTAGTCATCGCACAGTTCGCGGGCGATCTCGCAGATGTCGTAAAGACGCTCCAGGCCGAAGTGCTCTTCATGGGCGGCGATCTGGAACACGCTGTCGGCCGAGGTATAGCAGATCGGCTTGCCCGTGCGAATGTGCTCCTCGCCGTACTGCTCGATGATGGTGGTGCCGGAGGCGTGGCAGTTGCCGAGTATGCCCGGCAGACCGGCACGCTCGATCAGCTTGTCGAGCAGCTCGGGCGGGAACTGCTCGCCGAAGTAGCCCCACTCGAACAACACCGGCACCCCGGCCATTTCCCAATGGCCGGAGGGCGTGTCCTTGCCGCTGGAGAGTTCGCGGCAATAGCCATACGCACCGTTCACCGGTTGATCGGCACTGAAGCCGGGCGGGTAGCTGCCTCCGCTCAATGCCGCGGCGTGCCCAAGGCCGAGCTTCGCCAGGTTGGGCAGGTGCAGCGGGCCCTGCCGCTGGGCATTGTCCGCCTCGCCACGGGCGCAGGCCTCGGCGATGTGCAGCAGCGTGTTGGCGCCGACATCGCCGAAGCGGTCGGCGTCGGCGGTGGCGCCGATGCCGAAGGAATCCAGGACCAGCAGCAGGGCTCTATTCATGGTCGGGCTCCAGTACGCGTTCACTGATCAGCGGCGTCCCCGCCACCTCGCCTTCGCCCAGCCGATACGCCGCCCGCAACGCCTGGGCCGCTCGCTCGGCGCTGGCGGCGTCGCGAGCATGGACCAGGCCGAGCGGTCGGCTGGCATCGACGCACTCGCCCGGCAGCGCCAGCTGGCTGAAACCCACCGCGTGGTCGATGGAATCCTCGGGACGCCGGCGGCCACCGCCCAAGCCAATCACTGCCAGCCCGACACCTCGGGTATCGACCCCTTGCACGCAGCCCTCGCCCTGGGCATAGACCGGCTGCACCACAGGCGCCTGCGGCATGTGCTGCCACGGCTGCCGGTGCAGGTCGGCCGGGCCACCCAGGGCCGCGACCATCGCGGTGAAGCGCTGCAGCGCCGCACCGCTGCGCCAGGCCTCCAGCAGCTGCTCGCGGGCGGTTTTGCGATCCTGGGCCAGGCCGGCGGCCAACAGGGTTTCCTCGGCGAGGGCCAGGGTCACCTCCCACAGGCGCGGGCTGCGCACCTCGCCCTGCAACAGCGCCAGGGCTTCTTCCACTTCCAGCGCGTTGCCGGCACTGCGGGCCAGCGGCTGGTTCATGTCGGTGATCAGCGCGCGGGTCTTCACCCCCGCGCCGTTGGCCACCGCGACGATGCTTTCGGCCAGGCCGCGGGCCTCGGCCGGGTCCTGCATGAAGGCACCGTTACCGACCTTGACGTCCATGATCAGCACATCGAGCCCGGCCGCGAGTTTCTTCGACAGGATCGACGCGGTGATCAGGTCGATGGACTCCACCGTGCCGGTGACGTCGCGAATGGCATACAGACGCTTGTCCGCCGGGGCGAGGTCGGCGGTCTGGCCGATGATCGCGCAGCCCACGTCGGCCACCACCTGGCGCAGGCGCTCGGGCTCCGGTTGGGTGCAGTAGCCGGCGATGCTTTCCAGCTTGTCCAGGGTGCCGCCGGTATGACCGAGACCGCGCCCCGAGATCATCGGCACGTAGCAGCCGCACGCCGCCAGCAGCGGCGCCAGCGGCAGGCTGACCAGGTCGCCGACGCCGCCGGAGGAATGCTTGTCCACCACCGGGCCGGGCAGTTGCCAGTGCAGGACCTGCCCCGAGTCGCGCATGGCCTTGGTCAGTGCGATGCGTTCCGGCAGGCTCAAGCCCTTGAGCAGCACGGCCATGGCGAAGGCGGCGATCTGCCCCTCGCTCAGGCTGCCATCCTGGATGCCCTGCACGAAGCGCTGGATATCCGCCTCGTCCAGCTCCTTGCCATCGCGCTTGCGGCGGATCACTTCCTGAGCCAACCACATATCAATAACCCTCCCGGGAGACGTTCGCAGCCGCCAGGCCGAGGTGTTGCAGCAGGTCGTCGAGCAGGCTGGAGGCGCCCAGGCGCAGATGCGCCGGGCTCACCCAGTCAGCACCGAGGCGTTCGGTAGCGAGGTCCAGGTAGACGCGCGCATCGGCCAGCGTGCGCATGCCGCCAGCGGGCTTGAAGCCGACCTTGCCACCGGTTTCGGCAATCACGTCGAGCATGATCCGGGCGGCCTCGGCGGTGGCATTGACCGCCACCTTGCCGGTGCTGGTCTTGATGAAGTCGGCGCCCGCCTCGATGGCATCGCGGCTGGCCTGGCGGATCAGGTCGGCATCGCGCAGCTCGCCGGTTTCCAGGATCACCTTGAGCAAGGCCCGGTCGCCGCAGGCCTGCTTGCAGGCACGCACCAGGGCGCGGCCCACCTCTGCATCGCCGGCGCGCAGGGCGTTGTAGGGATAGACCACGTCCACCTCGTCCGCTCCCGCCTGCACCGCGGCGCGGGTTTCCTCGGCAGCCGCCTCGACATCCGCGGCACCCGCCGGGAAGTTGGTCACTGTGGCCACGCGTACCTGCTGGCCACCGAGGCTGTCCAACGTCTGCCGCGCCAGGGCGACGAAGCGCGGAAAGACACACACGGCCGCCACCGCGCCGGCCGGGGTCATGGCCCGCTGGCAGAGGGTTCGAATGCGGGTGTCGTCATCGTCGGTGTTGAGCGACGTCAGGTCCAGCAGACCGATCGCCTGGCGGGCGAGTTGTGGTTCCATGTCCATGGGGCAAATCTCTCTAGGCAGCAAGATAGAAGCTTAGGCCGCCCCGCCGCGACGGGGCACCTGCGCTTGGAACATCAAGGTTATTTGAAGTTGTATTTGACGGTGTAGATCATCGCGTTCTGGTAGTCGTCAGGGGTTCCCAGCTTGTTGTGCGAATAGCGGTACTGCACGCCGGTGGTGATCGCCTTGACCGGATGCCACCAGAGGGCCACGGCGCCGTTGGTGCCCAACTCGCCGGCACTGCCGTTGACGTAGTTCTCGTCGAGATAGCGGCGATTGCGCTCGAAAGTCTGCTCGTGCCAGTTGGTCACGCTGAAGTTCTGCTCCGCCAGCTTGAAGTCGTAGCCGGCGACCCAGCCGAGCATGTAGCCGTTCATGCCGGTGTAAGCGCTGCTGGTGACGTGGGCCGCACCGAGGAACGGCTTGAACCACAGGCCATTGCCGAACGTATGGCGATAGCCGAGGCCGAGGATCTGGTCCTGCTCGCGCACATTGAAGCCGAAGTCGCGGAAGTCGTACACGTGCAGGTAGACCGAGAACGGCGACTCCCCCAGATAGATGTGCGAGGTGACCTTGGCGGCACTGCGGCGGTTGTCCCGACCGTCTTTCTCCAGGCGATGGTTGCCGGGGTTCTCCAGGTCGGCGAAGCCGTAGAACTCGCCCCACTTATAGCCGACCCCGCCTTCCAGTTCGAGGAAGAAGAAGTCGCCCTTGCTGGCGTTGGTGGAGGTGCGGTCCTCGGTGCCGTTGGACCAGTCCAGGTAGTTCAGCGAAACGTTGGCGAACGACCAGACCGGCTCGAACATGTCGTCCGCCTGGGCATGCGCAGCAGGAGCCACCAGGGCCAACGCGGCAATCATTGTTCTTTTAATCACGATGTTCTCCTTGCAAGGTGCATCACTTTTCATTGGGAAAAAGGCCCCTCGCCGGCGGCCCCGAGGGGGTCGCCGGGCAGGGATGGTTCAGGGAACTCAGAGCGCCACGAAGACGCCGGCCAGTGCCGCGCTCATCAGGTTCGACAGGCTGCCGGCCAGCACTGCGCGCAGGCCGAGCTGGGCCAGTTCGTGGCGGCGATTGGGCGCCATCACCCCGAGGCCGCCGAGCAGGATGCCGATCGACGACAGGTTGGCGAAGCCGCACAGCGCGAAGGTGACGATCACCTGGGTCTGCGCAGATAACACCTGCACACCCGCCGCCGCGGCCTTCACCGGATCGATGTACTGGGCGAAATCGATGTAGGCGACGAACTCGTTGAGCACCACCTTCTGGCCGATGAAACTGCCCGCCTGTACCGCCTCGCTCCAGGGCACGCCGAGCACGAAGGCCAGCGGCGCGAACAGATAGCCGAGCAGCATCTGCAAGCTGACCTGCGGGTAGCCGAACCAGCCGCCGACCCAGCCGAGCAGGCCATTGAGCACGGCGATCAGGGCGATGAACACCAGCAGCATGGCGCCGACGTTCAAGGCCAGTTGCAGGCCGCTGGAGGCGCCGCTGGCGGCGGCGTCGAGCACGTTGATCGGCTTGTCCTCGACCAGTTCGTCGATATCGCGCGGGTCGTCCTGGGGCTTGGCGGTTTCCGGCTCCATCAGCTTGGCCATCAGCAGGCCGCCTGGGGCAGCCATGAAGCTGGCGGCGATCAGGTACTTCAGCTCCACGCCGAGGCTGGCGTAGCCGATCAGCACCGAGCCGGCCACCGAGGCCAGGCCGCCGACCATGATGGCGAACAGCTCGGAGCGGGTCATGCGCGGGATGAACGGCCGCACCACCAGCGGCGCCTCGGTCTGGCCGACGAAGATGTTGGCGGTGGCCGACATCGACTCGGTGCGACTGGTGCCCAGCACCCAGCGCAGCGCGCCGCCGATGACCCGGATGATCAGCGTCATCACGCCCAGGTGGTACAGCACCGCGATGAAGGCGCTGAAGAACACGATCAAGGGCAGCACGCGAATGGCGAAGACGAAGCCGCCGCTACCGAAGACCTCGAACATCTTGTCGCTACCCAGGCCGCCGAAGAGGAACTTGATGCCCTCGTTGGCGTAGCCCTGCAGCGAAGAGACCGCGCCGGAAATGCCCGCCAGGGCATCTTGCCCCCAGGGCACGTACAGCACGAAGGCACCCAACCCGGCCTGCACCAGGAAGGCGCCGACCACGGTGCGCGGGCGAATGGCCCGGCGGTTGCTGGAACAGGCGATGGCAATCGCCAACAGAACGACAATACCCAAGAGGCTCATAGGGTGGAGCTCCCGCAATCAGTAGGGAAATCAGGAAGTCAGCGGATTCGGGCAAAGATCCCGGCGCGGCTAGAGGCGGAAGGCGCCGGGTAGCAGCTCATCGCTGAGCCAGGTCCGGTACGCGTTCTCGTCGCTGCCGCAGCAGTAAATGGGGCAGTCGGCGGCGAGCAGCTCGCTGATCACCTGGCGGCAGGCACCGCAGGGCGAGACATCGGCCATTTTCGGCGCATACACCAGCAACGCCTTGAAACTGCGCGGCGCATGGCCCTGGGCAATCGCGGCATAGAGCGCCGTGCGTTCGGCGCAATTGGTCAGCCCGTAGGAAGCGTTTTCCACGTTGCAACCGCTGACGATCTCGCCGTCGGCGGTGAGCAACGCGGCGCCGACAGGAAATTGCGAGTAGGTGCAGTAAGCGCGGCCGGCCGCTTGTCGTGCCGCATCCAGCAATGCGGAGAACTGGGGCTGGGAAGCCGGCAAATCGTTGTTGTTATTCATTTATCGTCCTTATTGGCACAGCGTGAACTTGTCCAGTCGGTCAGCGTTAGCAAGAGCCGGGCCAGTTGGAGCAAAGACCCTCCAACCCATGGCCATCGAGGCCGCCCGCGGAAAAAGTGCCTGCCGCCTTCACTGGCGGATACGTCTCCTGACGCACCAAAACGGGAAAAGCTGTCATGACGGACAGCTTTTTGGTGCGATGGTGCAATAAACCACAGCAGAAATCGAGCAGGCGTCGAAGCGGTCACACAACCGGCAACCGACAGGCCCCTACCCTGGAAACCCTGCGTTACGCTCACCCGGGCCGCGAACATCCTTCGCCGAGCCCGGTCCAACCCCCGCCCGCGGAAGCCAGGCCGTCTCCGTGCTTTTCAACCAACGGAGACAAGCCCATGCCTATCCGTACCGCCCTCCACTCTCCCCTCGCCGGCCTTGCGCTGATCGCCGCCTCAGGCACCCTGCAAGCTGCCGACCTGGTGGTCACCAAGACCACCGACAGCGCCGACGGCGTCTGCGACGCCGACTGTTCGCTGCGCGAAGCCTTCGAGGTGGCCAACCAGAGTTCCGACTACTACTTCGTGCAACTGCCCGCCGGTGTGTTCACCCTGAGCCTGGCTTCGCCCGAAGACAGTGCCGAAGAGGATGACAACCTGAACGGCGACCTCGACCTGCACGGGGAAATCCATCTGGTGGGTGCCGGCATGGGGCGCACCATCATCGATGCCCAGCAGATCGACCGCCTGATCGACGTGCACGACAGCGGCTACCTCACCCTCGGTCAGTTGGCGCTGCGCAACGGTCGCACCACAGGCTATGGCGGCGCGCTGCGCAACCAGGGCACGGCGGAACTGTCCCACGTGGCCATGGTGGACAATGCCGTGGACTCATCGACCAGCGGCGGCGGCGGCGGCGGTGCCATCGCCAACTACCGTGAGCTGGACGTGCGCTCCTCGTACTTTTTCCAGAACCAGGCTTCCGCCGCCGCATCCTTCGGCCAGGGGGGCGCGATCTACAACGACACCTACGGCATGGCGTTCCTGTTCAACAGCGTGGTGAGCGGCAATCTCAGCACCGACGCGCTCGGCACCGGACGCGGCGGCGGCATCTACAACCAGGGATCGATGGACATCTATCGCAGCGAGTTCAGCTTCAACCGGCTCGGCGGCGAAGGCTTCGGCTCGGCCATCCTCAACTCGGGCCGTGGCTACCTGACCCTCGAAAACAGCACGCTGACCGGCAATCTTGCCGGCAACGGCCAGGGCGCGCTGGCCAACGGTATGCCCGGAGACACGACCGTGGGGGTCCATGCTACGGTCAGGAATGTCACGCTGGCCGCCAACAGCGGCCATGACGCCCTCTACAGCCACGCATCGCTGGATATCACCAACAGCATCGTTGCCGGCAATCGCCTGGCAGAAGACCCTGCAAAGCCAAGCAACTGCTTTCAGAATGCGGCCGGCTGGTTCGATGCCGAAGGGCTGATGCTCGGCGCCGACGGCCAGGCTTGTGCGGCGGACCTGCCGATCGACGACGCCCTGACCTTCACCGAGGTGCTGGCGCCCACGGCGAAGAATGGCAGCAGCACCCTGACCCATGCCCTGCTCGACGGCAGCCCGGCCATCGACGCGGCGGTCGGCAAGTGCCGCAAAGGCGACCAACGGAAAATGCCGCGTCCGCAAGATGGCGATGGCGACGGCGTGGCGGTCTGTGACCTGGGGGCGTTCGAGTGGCAACCCTGAGCGGTCAGTATTTCAGCTTCGCATAGGGCGTGCGCCGCGAGGCCTCCCGCGCCTGGCCAAGGGTGTGGATGCCCTGCTCGGCGAGCAGCGGGATCAGTTTGAGCAGCACTTCGCCGGTGACCTGGGCGTCGCCCAGGGCGGTGTGGCGGCCGACCACCGTGACGCCCAGGCGCTCGGCGATGCATTCCAGGCGATGGGCGTCGTCGCCGTGGCCCGGGTGGACCAACGCCGACAGCAGCAGCGTGTCGAGCACCGGCTGGATGAAGCGTACGCCGGTCTGCACCTCCTTCAACTGCAGGAAACGCATGTCGAAGGCGGCGTTGTGTGCCACCAGCACGGTGTCTTCGGCGAAGCGATGGAAGGCCGGCAGCACCTCCTCGATGCCTGGCTGGTCGGCAAGCATCTGCGCGGTGAGGCCGTGGATCGCCTGGGATTCGCGGCGGATTGGCCGACGCGGGTTGATCAGGCGGTCGAAGCACTCCTGCGGCAGCAGGCGACCGTTGACCACCCGCAGCGCGCCGATGGAAATGATCTCGTCGCCTTCCGACGGCGACAGGCCGGTGGTCTCGGTATCGAACACGGTATACGACAGCTCGCCGAGCGGCCGCTGGTCCAGCTCGGCGCTCTGGCCCGGCTGGCTGAACAGATCGAAGTCGTAATACACCGGCCGTCCTTGCACCCTCGTGGCAGGCGCCAGCGGCTGGGTGGTGGGCAACTGCAGGCAGAGGCGATTGCGCCCGCTGGCGCGGTCGGTCTGGTGCCACAGCTCGCCGCCATGCCGCTCCAGCAGCTCCTTGATGCTGCGTCCGGCCGGGTCGGTGCCGCCCAGTTGCAGCGGTCGCTCTTCCCACTGCTGCATCAGTCCAGGATCGAGCGCGCGCCCCCCCCAGCACAGGGCCAGGCGAGCGAAGCGGCCGGCGGCGGACAGCTCCAGGCTGACTTCGCGAGCGCCGCAGGCGGCCAGCAGGTCGCCGAGCAACTGGCTCAGCCCCTGCACCAGCGAGTAGCTGTCGACACTCAGCCACAGTGGCTCGGCGTAGTCGCGACAACGCACCTTGAGCCCCTGCACGCCGTTGAGGTGGCGTTGCAGGGCCACCGCCAGGTCGCTGGCGAGCATGTCCTCCAACGGCCACTGCCCCCCGGGCAACGCCTCCTGCTGCGCCAGGCTCTGTTCGAGCTGGACCGTCAGGCGCTCGGCCTCGTCGCGGATCACCTCGCCGAAGCGCTGCCGGCGCTCGGCGTCCATCTGTGGGTACTGTTCGAGGGTTTCCGCCGCCGCCCGCAGGTTGGCCAACGCCGCGCGGCTGCCTTCGCCAAGCTGGCGCAGCAGGCGTTCGCGCTGGCTGGCCAGGTCGACGCTGCGGGTGACGTCGTCGAGAATCAGCACGAAGCCGAGCATGCCGCCTTCGCCATCCAGGACCGGCGCCAGGCGCCCGCGCAGCAACAGGCCGCCGCGGGCGGTGACGAAGTGCGCCGAAGCGGGGGTGCCGCGCTCCAGGCCCTGGCGCAGTTGGTCCAGCCCATGGGCGATCAGGCGCTGGTCGACGATGCCGTATACCGAGCGACCGAGGCCCACTGCGCCGGGCTCGCGGCCTTCCAGCAACTGGCTGGCCTGTGGGTTGTAGAGCAGGATGCGGCCTTCGACAGTGCACACCAGCACGCTCTCGGCCAGCTCGGACATCAACGCGGCGAGGCGATTCTTCTCCTGCTCGAGACGACCGTTGGCCTCGGCGATGCGCCCTTCGATGTCCTCGCGCTGGGCCAGGTGGGCCTCGGCGAAGGCGTTCAGCGCATGCCCGAGGCGACGCAGCGGCTTGGCCCCGGCGATGACCACCCGGTGACGCGGATTGACCCGGTGAATGATGCCGATCTCCTCCTCCAGGCGTCGCGCCGCCAGCGGATAAGCCCGGCGCCAGTAACGCAGCGAGGCGCCCAGTACGGTAAGCAGCACAAGCCCGAGCAATGCCAGCAAGGCTGCACGCTCGGCCAGCAGACCGCGCACCAGTTCGCGTTCGGCGAGGCTCAGGTCGAGCCACAGCGGCACGCCGACGACGGCGAACAGCAGCGCGGCGAAACCGGCCAGCGCCGCCAGCTGCAGGACGAAGCGGGAGGAAGCGCCCATCGCTCAGTCATCCCCCAGCTGGGCACGTATCTCCGCCAACAGCGCCTGGGTGGCGAACGGCTTGGTGATGTAGGCATCGGCACCCAGCGCCAGCCCCTTGCTCACCTCCACCTCGCGCCCCTTGGCGGTGAGCATGATCACGCGCACGCCCTGCCAAGCCGGGTTCTGGCGAATGCGCTGGCACACGTCGAAGCCACTCAGGCGCGGCATCATCACGTCCAGCAGCACCAGGTCCGGCGCCTCCTGCGCGATGGCGTCCAGCGCTTCCTGGCCCTCGTGGGCGACGCGCACCCGGTAGCCGGCCTGCTCGACGAGGAATTCCAGGGAAAGGACGATGTTCGGCTCATCATCGACGATCAAAATGCTCTTGCTCATGTTGAACTCCCCTTGGCCAAGGGCAGGCTGAAGGAAAAGGTCGCGCCCTGCCCCGGCACACTGTCTACCCACAACCGACCGCCGAAATGCTCGATGATGCGCCGGCTGATCGGCAGTCCCAGGCCAGTGCCCGCCGGTTTGGCGGTGAGACTGTCGCCGACCTGGCGAAACTTCTCGAAGATGGTCTGCTGGTCGGCCGGGGCGATGCCCGCCCCGTTGTCGCGCACGTCCACTTGCAGCGCGCCGGGCTGTTCCCGCAGCGAGATATCGATACGACCCTGCTGGCGGTCGCAGAACTTCACCGCGTTGCCGATCAGATTCAGTAGCACCTGCAGCAGTCGGTCGCGGTCCGCCTGGATCGGCGGCACCCGCTCGGGAAGCTGGCAATGCACCCGCACCTGGCGCTCTTCCAGCAGCGGGCCGGTAGTGCTCAGCGCATCCTCGATCACCGCCTTCAGGTCGACCGCCTCGCTGCGCCACTCGGCGCGCTGCGACTCCAGCTTGGCCAGGTCCAGCACCTGGTTGATCAGCCGGGTCAGGCGCTCGCTCTCCTTGACGATGATGGCGACGAAGCGTGCGCGCTTGTCGGCCGCCAGCTCGGGATTGCCGTCGAGGATTTCCGCCAGCGCGCGAATCGATGTCAGCGGCGTGCGCAGCTCGTGGGTCACGGTGGAGATGAAGTCGTCCTTCAGCCGATCCAGCTCCGTGAGGCGCGCATTGGCGGCACGAAGCTCCGCGCTGGTGGCCTCCAGCTCGGCGGACTTCTGCTCCAGCTGCCGGCTGTAGGCGAGCACCTGAGAGGCCTCGTCGAGAATGTGCAGCACCTCGGGCATGCCCAGCGGCTCCTCCTGCACCACCGAGGCCAGCACCACCCGCGCCGAAGCCGCGCCGATGGCCCCGGCCAGCAGCTTCTCGGCGAAATGCAGCAGTTGGGCGTCCGGCTGCAGCTGCGCGACAGCCAGGCCATGCCGCGCGGCGTAGCTGGCGAACGACTGTTCGGCGCGCACCGGACCGAGAAAGCGCCCGACCAAGGCCATCACCTCAGTCACCGAGGCGCTGCCGCGCCACAGGCTGGCCCCCGCATCGGTCAGGCTGAATACTTCGACGAAGGCATGGGCCTGGGCCTGCTCGCCGACATTGCGGCGACTGAACAGCGATACCGCGATGTACGCCCCGAGATTGGCGCTGAGGCTCCAGAACAGCGCGTGGCTGATCTCGTCCCAGCCCTGCAGGCCGAACAGCCCCAGCGGCTTGAGCCAGGCGATCGCGAACGGGCCCTGATCGAGGATTGCCAGGGGCAACCAGCCGGACTTGACGAACGCCGGCAGCAACAAGGTGTAGCCCCACAGCAGGAAGCCCAGGCTCAGGCCCCAGAGCGCGCCGAGCCGGCTGCCCTGCTTCCAGTACATGCCACCGAGCAGCGCCGGGGCGAACTGGGCCACCGCGGCGAACGACACCAGGCCGATGGACACCAGCGCATAGGCCTCGCCGGCGGCACGATAGTACAGGTAGCCGAGCAACATCAGCAGCAGGATGGCGCCGCGGCGGATACCCAGCAGCAGGCGCGACAGATCCGCCCGCCGCGCCAGGCCCAGGGCCTTCCAGCGCAACAGCAGGGGCATCGCCAGGTCGTTGCAGATCATCGTCGACAGGGCGATGGTCTCGACGATCACCATGCCGGTCGCCGCCGACAATCCGCCGACGAACACCAGCAGGGCCAGCACCTCCTGGCGGTGCGCCATCGGCAGGGTCAGCACGAAGGTATCGGCATCCACCATACCGGGAGCGAAATGCAGCAACCCGGCAAAGGTGATCGGCAGTACGAAGAGGTTGATCGCCAGCAGGTACAGCGGAAACAGCCAGATCGCCTTGTTCAGGTGGTTCTCGTCGACGTTTTCCACCACGCTGATCTGGAATTGCCGTGGCAGCAGCAGCAACGACAACATCGATAGCAGCATCAGTGCCGTCCACGAACCATAGCTGCCAGGCGTACCGCCGAGGCTCAGCAGGCGCCCGATATCCGGCAGGCGCTCGGCCTGGGCGAAGACATCGGCGAAGCCTTGGTAGAGGCCGAAGGTGACGAACAGCCCGACCGCCAGGAACGCCACCAGCTTGACCAGCGACTCGAAGGCGATGGCCGCCACCATGCCCTCGTGGCGCTCGGTGGCATCCAGGTGGCGGGTGCCGAACAGGATGGTGAACAGTGCCAGCAGCAGCGCCACGTACAGCGCGGTGTCCTGCCAGGGCGCCAGGGCCTGGCCCCGGTCGGGCATCTGCACCGCCGGGTACTGCCAGAGGATCAGGAAGCTGCCGGATACCGCCTTCAACTGCAGGGCGATGTAGGGAACCACGCCGACCACCGCGATCAGCGTCACCAGCCCTGCCAGCAACGCACTCTTGCCGTAGCGGGCAGCGATGAAGTCGGCGATGGAGGTGATGCGGTTGACCTTGCTGATGCGGATCATCTTGCGCAGCACCAACCAGAACAGCGCCGCCATCAGCGTCGGCCCGAGGTACACAGGCAGGAATCCGACGCCGCTGGCCGCCGCCCGGCCGACGCTGCCGTAGAAGGTCCAGGAGGTGGCGTACACCGCCAGGGACAAGGCATAGATGTAGGGATTGGCGATGATCGAGCGGCCGGCGTCGGCGCGCTTGTCGCCCCAGTAGGCAATGGCGAACAGCACGCCCAGGTAGCCGAACGAGGCCAGCAGGATCAGGCCGCCAAGCTGCATTCGCCCTGCCCCCTCAACGCCTGGAACGCTCGACGACCAGCACCAGCAGCACGATCAACAGCGCCCAGGCGCCGAACAGGTAGGCGAACAGCACGGGAATGCCGAACAACCGGCCCTCGTGATCGAACAGCGCCAGCAACGGATAACTGAACAGCAGGCCGCCGAGCATGAACAGCGCTACCAGTCGCTGAGCCCGCAGCGTTCGATTGGCCATGGCTACTTACCTCCTGGCGGTAAGTGTGGCCGATTATTCGCTCGGCGCGCTTCGCGACCATGGTAGGGGTGGAAATGCTCTGGGAGAGCGCCCGGCAGAGCCGTCTCCGGCTCGGTGCCGACGGTGGCGGGCCAAGCCAATCGGAACGCCAGGCAGGGGCGAACTCATTCGCCAAACCTGGCCCCGTCAGGCGAATGAATTCGCCCCTATGAGGTATGGCCAGACTGGGCTGGGCAACCCCTGCCAGTTCGCCAGGGCAGCGGGACCCTCACCGAGTACCGAACGCGGCGCAGTAATCCTGCTCCGGCATGGCCGGGGTATACCAGACGAAATCGGCCTGCGCAGCGCGTATCTCGGGGCCGCCCACTTCCGCCAGCATCAGCACCCGCGTGCCCTGCCCAGCGCCCAGGTCGGCCAGGTGCAGCGGCACGCCGAGGTCGCGGCGTGCATGGAAGGCGCCGGCCAGCACTACCGCGGGCGTCGGGGCGGCCAGCAGCGCCTCGGCCATGCGCCGGTCGCGCTGCTGCTGCACGGCAAGCATGGCCGGCAGTTGCGAGGCCGGCAGCTTGCCGCAGTGGGACTCGCGGATTTGCGCCAGCAGCGCCTCATGCACTGCCGAGGTGGTGGATGCCCCGTCCGGCAGGCGCGGCTGTCGGCGATAGACCGCCATCAGCTCGTCGCGACTCAGGTTGGCCGCCAACAAGGGATAGCGTTGAACCAGGGCGTACTCCACCAGCGGTCCATACAGCGCCCAGTCCCAACCGGACTGCCAGCCCAGGGCAACGGGCAGTTCGTCCGGCAACGCGCTGGCCGCACGCACGGCGTCCACCTTGGCCTGCTGCGACGAATCGAGCATCTCCAGCAGCAGACTGCCCGGCTCGCGGCGCACCGCCAGTGCCTTCAGCAGCCAGAGCTGAAGGGCATGGTGGTCGGCGTTGTCATGCTTCTCGCCGATCAGCACCCGCTCGGCGTCGGCCAGGCGGACCACCAGCTCCCCGGCGGTCAGGGCTTCGCCGGTGCGCAGGTCGCGGATCACGCCGAGATCGCCATGCTCGCGGCCATCGGGGCTCTGCCATTCCGGCAGCGGTGGCAAGGTCTGGCAGGCGGTCAGGAAGGCGAAGCCGAGCATCAGAAGTAAGCGCATGAATGACCCGGAAAGTGATTGAGTGAAAGAGGCAACCTTAGCGCGCCACGATCAACGGATGCCCGCGCTCAGGATGCCGCTGCACCAGGACCTCCAGGCCGAACACGGCCTGCAAGGGCTCGGCGCGGAGCACGTCGGCGGGTGTGCCGAGGGCGTGGGGCCGACCTCGGTCGAGCAGCAGCAAGCGGTCGCAATAGCGCGCGGCCAGGTTGAGGTCATGCAGGATCACCAGCACTGCGGCGCCCTGGTCGGCAAAGGCACGAGTGGCCTGCAAGGTGGTGTGCTGGTGCAACGGGTCGAGCATTGAGGTGGGCTCGTCAAGCAGCAGCACCTGCCCCTCCCCGCCCGGCCAGAGCTGCGCCAGCACCCGTGCCAGGTGCACGCGCTGGCGCTCGCCACCGGACAGCTCCAGATAGCTGCGCCCGCGCAGATGCTCCGCATCCGCCGCCTGCAACGCCGCCAGGACGATCTCGTCGTCACGCCGTCGGCCGCTGGCATGGGGCAGGCGACCCATGGCGACCACCGCCTCGACGGTGAAGGCGAAGTTCAGCGTCGAGCTTTGCGGCAGCACCGCCAGGCGCCGCGCCCGTTCCGGGCCCGACCAGTCGTCCAGCGGACGGTCGTGCAACAGCACCCGCCCCTCGGCCGGTTGCAACTCGCCCGCCAGCGCGCCGAGCAGGGTGCTCTTGCCGGCGCCGTTGGGGCCAAGTACGCCAAGCAGTTCGCCGGGGCGCAGTGCCAGGTCGACATCCATCAGGACGGTGGCCGCGCCACGGCGCACCGACAGTCGTTGCGCAATCAGCATCAGGTCCGCCCCCGCACCAGCAGATAAAGGAAGAACGGCGCCCCCAGCAGCGCCGTCACGATGCCGATGGGCAACTCGGCAGGCGCCAGCACCAGGCGGGCAGCCAGGTCGGCAAGCAGCAGCAGGCTGGCGCCGGCCAGCATCGAAGCCGGCACCAGCAGGCGATGGTCGGGGCCGGTCAGCAACCGCACCAGATGCGGCACCACCAGGCCGACGAAGCCGATCATGCCCGCCGCCGCCACCGCCGCGCCGACGCCGAGCGCAGTGCAGAACACCAGCTCGCGCTTCAGCCGCTCGACTTCGAAGCCGAGATGCCGCGCTTCCGACTCGCCCAGCAGCAGCGCATTCAGCGCCCGCGCCCGACGCGGCAGCCACAGAGCCACGCCAAGGGTCACCAGCAGCAGCGGCCAGAGCCGCGAATAGCTGGCACCGTTGAGGCTGCCGAGGTTCCAGAAGGTCAGGCTGCGCAGGGTGGCATCGTCGGCGAGGTAAGTGAACAGGCCGATGGCCGCACCGGCCAGGGCCGTCAGCGCAATACCGGCGAGCAGCATGGTGGCGACGTTGGTCTGGCCGTCGCGACGGCCCAGGCGATAGACCAGCGTAGTCACGGTCAGCCCGCCGGCGAAGGCGCAGGCGGACAGCAGGTAGGGCTCGACGGCCGCCGGGAGTCCGCCGAACGACGCGCTACCGACAATGGCGATGGCCGCACCCAGGGCCGCGCCGCCGGAGACGCCAATCAGGCCGGGATCGGCCAGCGGGTTGCGAAACAGCCCCTGCATGGCCACCCCGGTCAGCGCCAGCACCGCGCCCACCGCCAGCCCGAGCAGGGTGCGCGGCAGACGGATCTGCCCGAGGATCAGCTCGGCCCGCTCCAGGCCGTCGGCCGGCACGGGCACGCCCAGCAGGCGCAAGGCCGCGCCGAGGGTATCGCCCAGCGGCAGGCTCACCGGTCCCAGCGCCAGCGACAGCCAGAGGGCGAGCAGCAACAACAGGCCCAGTGCGATGAACAAGGGGCGGGGCTTTACGACTGAGGTCATCGCGGGGCTTCGGCGGTCAGGGCTTGCGCGGAAGGATAAAAGGCCGCTGCAAGCACCGCCAGCCCATCCGGCACGCGCGGGCCGAGGCCGCCCACCAGCAGGGTCGGATCGAGCGCCAGCAGGCGGCCATCGCGGACCGCGCGGGAGGTGGCCAGGGCGGGATTGTGCTGGAGCAGCGCCTGCAGGGCCGCTGCGCCTTGCAGGCGGCGGTCGGCGACCACCAGCACATCGGGATCGAGCGCCGCCAGGGCTTCGCCGGACAACGGCTTGTAGCCGTGGTGGCGGGCGAGATTGCGGCCACCGGCCTGTTCCAGCAACCAATCGGCGACCGTGTCGCGCCCGGCCACCAGCGGGCTGCCGCCCGCGTGGCCGAGCAACAACAGGACCCGCGGCGCCTTGCCGCCCTGCCGGGCCCGGTCGACCCAGCGCCGCTGCGTCTCCAGGCGCTGGCGATAGTCGACCAGCGCCTGCTCGGCCCGCGCCGGCTCGCCGAGCAACTCGCCCAGGCGCTGCAGATTGCCCTGCAGCACCTGCAAGTCCGCCTGCGCCGACAACCGTTCGATTCGCACGCCGGCAGCGGCCAGTTGCGCCAGCACCGGTGGCGGGCCCATTTCCTCGCTACCCAGCAGCACCTGAGGGCGCAGCGCGAGAATGCCTTCGGCGGCCAGTTGGCGCTGGTAACCGATGCTCGGCAGCTCGGTCAGCGAAGCGGGATGCTGACTGGTGGTATCCACCCCCACCAGGCGATCTTCGCCGCCCAGCACCACCACCCATTCGCTGAGCGCGCCGCCGGCACTCACCCAGCGCGGCGCCTCGGCCTGGCCGGCGGTGCAGAACAGCGCAGCGGCCCAGGCCAGCAGGGTGCGCGGCGTGACACGGATTACGTGGCCCATCTCAGTGCTCCTGCGCCGGCACACGTTCCGCCAGCGCACGCCAGTCGTCGCGCTCCGGCACGCCGGGCTTGCGGGCGCCGAACAGCTGCACAATCAGCTCGCCGTCGGCATCGAACGCCTCCCAACTGGTGATCACCCCGTCGCTGCTGGGCTTGCGCACGCGCCACAGCTGGGCAACGCCTGTGGTTTTCAGATGCAGATTGAATTCGGGGTCGAGCACGTTGAACCAGGTGTCCAGCCAGCGCAGGTTCTTCACCGGGCCGCTGTGGATCTGGATGCAGTGGGCATTGCCGACGAACACCATGATCGGCATTTCCTGTGCCGCAGCGGCCTCCAGCAGTCGCGGCAACTCCGCCGGCTCCAGCCGCTCGGCCCATTGCCGGCCCGCCAGGCGCAGGGCCTGGGTCCGGGTGACGCCATGCCGCTTCAACAGAGCGAAGAAGTGGTGGGTGTCCTGCAGCGCGGCCCAGCCATCGCGCAGCGCCGCAGCGTCCACCAGGGCATCGGCCTTGCGGATCGCGGGCAGCGGCGCGGGCTGCAAGTACAACTCGGCGTCCTGCTGCTCGGCGGCGAAGCGCACCAGCAACGGCGCCCAGGCCGCCTGCTCGCTGCGCTCGGTGAGATATACCTTGTGCACCGCGGTACCTTGCCGGTCGAACACCTGGATGCTGCGCTGGCCGGAATCCTCTTCCACGGCAAAGACACTGGCCCAGCCGCCGAGAAACAGGCGCAGGTCGATGTCGGCCGACACCACCAGGCCCATCTGCCCACTGCCGGCCACGGTCACTTCGCGGTAGCAGCCCTTGCGCTCATGCACGCAGTGCTCGTTGCGGGTCAGCGCCATCACCTGGCCCAGTTCGCCCAGGGCCGGCAGCAGCCTGGCCCAGTCCGGGCGAAGGCGCAGCGTGCCCTGGCCAAGACGACTGGCGACCAGCTCAGCCTCGCTCACCGCCAACTGCGCAGCGGCATCCCGCGCGCGCAGCCGCGGCTGCTCGGCACGCAGGGCCTGCCAGGCCTGGTAGAGGGGGTTGGCGCTGGGGCTTTGGGTCTGCATGTCAGGCACTCCTTTGGACGGATCGGGTTATGCCAGGCAGGGACACCTGGCGAAGAGAAAAGCGGTCGACTATCACACTCAAATCTATTTGATAATTGTTTGCATTTGAAAGTCAACCGCATTACCGTCTGCCGCCGACGCAATCCGGCGGACACAGAAGCCGCCGCCCGCACCCTCAGGAGTCCACATGCCGAACCACCCGCCATTCGCGCGCCGTTCATGGCTCGCCTTGCTGCTGCTCAGTCCCTCCCTCGCCCTTGCCGAAACGCCTGCCGAGCTGCCGCCACTGCAGGTAACAGCACCCGCCGCGCAGACACTGCCAACCCGCACGCGCACCGACACCGATGCCCTCGACAAGCGTATGGTCCGTGATTTCGCCGACCTCGGTCGGCGCGCCGAGCCGGGGGTCTACTTCAACCGGGTCAATGAGAGCATCAATATCCGCGGCCTGGATCGAGACCGGGTGCTGACCACCATCGACGGCATCCGCCTGCCATGGCTGACCGATGGCGCACGCAGCCAGGGACCGACCGGCGGCGCCCAGGGCGGCCTCGGCGCGGTCGACTTCGACGGACTGTCGGCGGTGGACATCGTGCGCGGTGCCAACTCCAGCCGGGTCGGTTCCGGCGCGCTGGGCGGCGCGGTGCAGCTGTTCACCCTCGACCCGGAGGACCTGCTGACCGCAGATCGCGACTTCGCCAGCCTGATCAAGAGCGACTACGACAGCGCCGACCACAGCTGGGGGCTGAATGCTGCCCTGGCCGGCCGCGCCGACGACACCTACTGGCTGCTGCAAGGTGGCCAGCGCCAGGGCCACGAGCGGGAGAGCCAGGGCGACGCCAACCTCCATGGCACTCGGCGCAGCGAGGCCAACCCCGCCGACACCACGCAACAGAGCCTGCTGATCAAGCTGCAACAGCGTTTCGACGGAGGCCATCGCCTCGGCTTGACTGGCGAGCTGTTCGAGCGCGACGAAGACATCGACAGCCGCAGCAACCAGGGCAGCACCTACCTGATCGGGGAAAACAGCACGCGGGAAACCTCCCGCCGCCAGCGCCTGTCGGTGGACTACGACTACCGCGCCATCGACCGGCAAGGCCTGGTCGACCGCGCCCAGGCCATCGTCTACTGGCAGCAGGTCGAACGCGAGGACGACCAGGACGCCATGCGGGCCGCAGACGCCCGCGCCGGCATTCCGGATTTCGTCTTCGGTCCCGGCGGCAATCCCTACAAATACCCGAGCGGTGCGTTCGGTCGAACGAACCGCATCCAGAAGGAGCTGTACGGCGCCTCTGGCAGCCTCGGCAAGCAGTTCGAATGGGCCGGGCTCGACCATGACCTGACCGTCGGCGGCGAGCTGTACTGGATCGACACCGAGCAGGTCTCCGAAGGCTACGACAATTGCCCGGCCAACCTGGTGGTACCGCCGCCCGCTTCGCCACTGTACATGGGCCCGGCGGCCTGCCAGTTCCTGCACACCAACCAGGCGGACATGCCCAAGGCCGAGGGCCGCCAGTGGGCGCTGTACCTGGCCGACGAGATCAGCCTGCTCGACGGCCGGCTCAAGCTCACGCCTGGCCTGCGCTACGACGCCTACCGCCAGGAGCCGCAATCCGGCGGCGACTACGCCAGCAACTCCAACCCGGGCAACCGCTCCGCCCTGCAGGCCAGCGAGGACGAAAAGCTCTCCGCCAGCCTGCTGGCCACCTGGCAACTGGCGCCGGAGGCGCTGCTCTACGCGCAATGGGCACAGGGCTTCAAGGCCCCGGATGCCACCCAGCTGTACATGAACTACGGCGCCCCCGGCACCTACCTGCGCCTGGGCAATCCCGATCTCGAGCCCGAGGAAAGCAACGGCTTCGAGGTCGGCACACAGCTCGGCGACCGCCAACTGGGTGGCAGCCTCGCCCTGTTCGACAACCGCTACCGGAACTTCATCGATGACGGCATCGCCATCGATTCCGCCGCCATCGCCGCGCTGGGCCTGGACCCGGCCGACTACCCGATGGGCGTGACCCGCGCCGAGAACCGCGCCAAGGTGCGCATCTACGGCGCCGAAGGCCGGGCCCACTGGCAGTTCGTGCCGCACTGGACGCTCTGGGGTTCGCTGGCCTGGGCGCAGGGCAAGGACCGCGACAGCGGCCAGCACCTCAACTCGGTGGCGCCGCTCACCGCCCTGCTCGGCCTCGGCTACGAGCATGACCGCTACGGCGCCGACCTGACCCTGACTGCCGCCCGCGCCCGCGACAAGGTGGAAAACGCCAACGACTTCCAGGCGCCCGGCTACGGCGTGGTCGACCTCAGCGGCTACTGGAAACCCGCCGCGCTACCGGGCGTGAAGCTCCAGGCCGGCCTGTTCAACCTGCTGGACAAAACATACTGGAACGCGCTGAACGTACCCGATGGCAACCTGACCCAGCCGGACGACTACTACAGCGAGACCGGTCGCAGCCTGCGCCTGGCCGCCACCTGGCAGTATTGATCTCCACCGCGCAAGGATGCGCACACCTTGGCACTACGCGATAATCCGCCTTCACTGTGGAGGTTGCGATGAAGCGTCTATGCGCCCCGGAAGACCTGGCCGAAGGCCAGAGCCGGGGCTTTTTGCTCGATGGGCTGAAAGTGCTGGCGGTGCGCCGGCATGGCCGGGTCCACGTCTATGAGAACCGCTGCCCACACCGCGGCATTCCCCTGGAGTGGCTGCCCGACCAGTTCCTCGACGCCAGCGGCAGCCTGATCCAATGCGCCACCCACGGCGCGCTGTTCCTCATCGACTCCGGCGAATGCGTCGCCGGCCCCTGCGCCGGGCAGTCGCTGCGCACGGTGAACTGCCAGGAAGATGCCGACGGCATCTGGATCGATGCTTAATCGTCCGTAACCCGCCGCTGCCAACCTGACGCACCCGCCCTATAGCCGTACCTCGAGCCGACGAACCAGACGGATCTTTTCCGGGCTCAGTTCAGCGCCATAGGCCAGCACTTCCACGCCGGCCTCCACCGCTTCGCGCAAGGCCGACGCGTAGAGCGGATCGATTTCCTGCGCCGGGCGAACCGCGTCGATGCCGGACAGGTTCACGCAATACAGCTGCACGGCCCGCACGCCCTGCCGGGCCAGGGTGGCCAACTCGCGCAGATGCTTGGCACCCCGCTGCGTCCGCGCATCGGGAAAGGCCGCCACCGGCGTGTCGGCGAAGCCCAGGGTGACGCTCTTCACCTCTACGTAAGCAGGCCCTTCGGCGAACTCCAGGCGAAAGTCGATGCGGCTGTTCTCCTCGCCATAGGCGACTTCGCGCTTGAGCCCGCTGAAACCACGCAACTCGCCGATCACCCCGGCAAGCAACGCTTCCTCCACCAGCGGGTTGGCCCGCGCGGTGTTGACGCAGGCCAACCGTCCCTGCGGGGTCTCGCTCAGTTCCCAGGTACCCGGCAGCTTGCGCTTGGGATCTTGCGAGCGCCTGAACCAGACACGGCCGCCCTCGGCCATGCAATTGAGCATCGACCCGGTGTTCGGGCAGTGAATGCATAGCTCTTCGCCGTCGGCGGTTTCGATATCGGCGAGAAAACGCTTGTAGCGGCGCAGCAGACGGCCTTCTTCGAGCGGCGTGGCAAAGCGCATCAGGGCTGCCAGCGCTTCAACCCACGGGCGATGCGCTCGACCGCCTGCTCCAGCACCGGCAGGCTCTGGGTATAGGCGAAGCGCACATGCTGGCCGGCCAGGTGACGGCCGAAGTCGACTCCAGGGGTGAAAGCCACGTGCTCGGTTTCCAGGAAGTGCTGGCAGAAGGCGAAGGCATCGCCGCCAAACGCCGAGATGTCCGCATATAGATAGAAGGCGCCCTCGGGCTCCACGGCGATGCGGAAGCCCAGCTCGCGCAGTGCCGGCAGCAGGTAGTCGCGCCGGCGGGCGAACTCTGCGCGGCGCTGCTCGAGGATTTCCAGGGTAGCCGGTTCGAAGCAGGCCAGCGCCGCGTGCTGGGCCAAGGTCGGCGCGCTGATGTAGAGGTTCTGTGCAAGCTTCTCCAGCTCCGGCACGGCGGGTTTCGGCGCCACCAGCCAGCCCAGGCGCCAGCCGGTCATGCCGAAGTACTTGGAGAAACTGTTGAGCACGAAGGCGTCGTCGTCCACCTCCAGCACGCTGGCGGCATCCATGCCGTAGG
This sequence comes from Zestomonas ipomoeae, assembly GCF_057128665.1. Lineage (NCBI taxonomy): Bacteria > Pseudomonadati > Pseudomonadota > Gammaproteobacteria > Pseudomonadales > Pseudomonadaceae > Zestomonas > Zestomonas ipomoeae. The sequence continues at coordinate 26,796 of NZ_JBSKHQ010000026.1, read as the reverse complement.
TCAGGCCATGGTAGATCTCGTCCACCACCAGATGGGCGCCGCGCTGTTTCAGGGCAACGGACAGCGTCGCCAGCTCCTCGCGCTGCAACAAAGTGCCGGTAGGATTGGCCGGCGACGCCACCAGAGCGCCGACGCAGTCCTTGTCCCAGTGCCGCGACACCAGTTCGGCGCTCAGCTGGTAGCGGGTTTCCGGTCCCACCGGCACCAGTTGCGCCGCGCCTTCCACCAAGCGCAGGAAGTGCCGGTTGCACGGATAGCCGGGATCGGCCAGCAACCAGTGCTTGCCCGGATCGACCAGCAGGGCGACCGCCAACAGCAGCGCGCCGGAACCGCCGGGCGTAATAAGGATGCGTTCGGGGTCTATGCTTAATCGATAGCGTTGCGCGTAGAAGCCGGCGATCGCCTCGCGCAGCTGCGGCAGGCCACGGGCGGCGGTGTAGCGGGTGTGCCCGGCTGCCAAGGCGGCCTGGCCGGCGGCGACGATGGGCGCGGCGGTGGAGAAGTCCGGCTCGCCGATCTCCAAGTGGATAACGTCATGGCCTGCCGCTTGCAACTCATTGGCCCGCGCCAACAGCGCCATGACATGAAAGGGTTCGATGGCGCGACTGCGTGCACTGAATGACGAGGACATGATTATCTCTGGCTGAAGCGAAACATGAATTCTACCCATAGTCCCAACGCTGCTGCAGCCGCCATGGCATCCGGGAGTAGCGCACCCCGACGTGTTCTGGTAAGTTCGCCCGCTTGCAGCCGCAGGGTCGGTCGTCCGGCGAGGGACAACAACCTGCGCAATGGATATAGCGAGAGGCGGTCATCCATGCCCATTACCAAAACGACACCCACCAGCAATCAACTCGTTCGCGGTTTCGAGCCCTACCAGGCCACCAAGGGCGAGGAATACATGAGCGATCGCATGCGCGCTCACTTCACCGGCATCCTGAACAAGTGGAAGCAGGAGCTGATGGAGGAAGTCGACCGCACCGTACACCACATGCAGGATGAAGCCGCCAACTTCCCCGACCCGGCCGACCGCGCCAGCCAGGAAGAGGAATTCAGCCTCGAACTGCGCGCCCGCGACCGCGAGCGCAAGCTGATCAAGAAGATCGACGAAACCCTGCAGTTGATCGAAGACAACGAATACGGCTGGTGCGATTCCTGCGGCGTCGAGATCGGCATCCGTCGACTGGAAGCCCGCCCCACCGCCACCCTCTGCATCGACTGCAAGACACTGGCGGAGATCAAGGAAAAGCAACTCGGTTCCTGATCCCACGACGGGGCGCTACGGCGCCCCGTTTCGTTTTACCCATGAATAATCCTGCCTACGTCGGGCGCTTCGCCCCCACCCCCAGCGGCTACCTGCACTTCGGCTCCCTGGTCGCGGCGCTCGCCTCCTATCTCGACGCCCGCGCCGTCGGCGGCCACTGGCTGCTGCGCATGGAAGACCTCGACCCCCCGCGCGAAGTACCCGGCGCCCAAGCCGCGATCCTGCGCACCCTGGAAACCTACGGCTTCGAGTGGGACGGCGAACTGGTGCGCCAGAGCGAACGCCACACGGCCTATGCCGCAGTGGTCGAGCGCCTGCTGGAGCAGGGCCTGGCCTACGCCTGCACCTGCTCGCGCAAGCGCCTGGAAGGCTACGCCGGCATCTACCCCGGTTTCTGCCGCGACGCCGGCCAGCCCGTCGCAGGCGCCGCGATTCGCCTGCGCGTGCCCGAGCTGGAATACGCCTTCGTCGACCGGGTGCAGGGCGAGTTCCGCCAGCACCTCGGCCGCGAGGTCGGCGATTTCGTCATTTGCCGCCGCGATGGCTTCTACGCCTACCAGTTGGCCGTGGTGCTCGACGATGCCTCGCAGGGGGTGACCGACGTGGTACGCGGCGCCGACCTGCTCGACTCCACCCCGCGCCAGCTATACCTGCAGGAGCTGCTCGGCCTGCCCCAGCCCCGCTACCTGCATGTTCCGCTGCTGATCCAACCGGACGGCCACAAGCTCGGCAAGAGCTATCGCTCGCCGCCGCTGCCGGCGGACCAGGCCGGCCCGCCGTTGCTACGCGCGTTGCGCGCCCTCGGCCAGCAGCCCCCGGCCGACCTCGACGGCGCCGGTGCCGGCGAGCTGCTCGCCTGGGGCATCGCCCACTGGGACGCCGGACGCATTCCGCGCTGCCGCACGCTGGCGGAGGCGCAACTGCGCTAAGCCGCCGGCCACGTGAAACTTGCGGCTGGCGGCTCGAGGCTTCTACCATCCCCCCTACCGCCCGACACGAGCCCCTCCATGTATATCTATCGACTGGTCCTGATCCTGGTGGTGGGGATCTACCTGTTCTCCCCCGCCATCATGGACTGGTGGATCGACCCCAATGGCGCCTGGTACCGGCCCTATCTGCTGTGGCTGATTCTCATCGTCGTGACCTTCATCCTGCAGAGCCAACGCGATGCTGACGAGCTTTAGCCTTAGCCAACTGATCCTGATCAGCGCCGCCTACCTGCTGGTGCTGTTCGGCGTCGCCTGGGTCAGCGAGCGCGGCCTGATCCCGCGCTGGATCACCCGCCATCCGCTGACCTATGTGATGTCGCTGGGCGTCTATGCCAGCGCCTGGACCTTCTATGGCACCGTCGGCCTCGCCTATCAATATGGCTACGGCTTCCTCGCCAGTTACCTCGGCGTGTCTGGTGCCTTCCTGCTGGCGCCGGTGTTGCTCTACCCGATCCTGCGCATCACCCGCACCTACCAGCTATCCTCGCTGGCCGATCTGTTCGCCTTCCGCTTTCGCAGTACCTGGGCCGGGGCGCTGACCACACTGTTCATGCTGATCGGCGTGCTGCCGTTACTGGCGCTGCAGATCCAGGCGGTGGCCGACTCCATCGGCATCCTCACCCGCGAGCCGGTACAGGAACGCGTGGCGCTGGCGTTCTGCGGGTTGATCATCCTGTTCACCATCCTGTTCGGCGCCCGCCACATCGCCACCCGCGAGAAACACGAGGGTTTGGTATTCGCCATCGCCTTCGAGTCGCTGGTCAAGCTGGTGGCGATCTCGATCATCGGCCTCTACGCGCTGTACAACGTGTTCGACGGCCCGCAGCAACTGGAGCAGTGGCTGCTGCAGAACAAGGAGGCCCTGGCCACCCTGCACACGCCGTTGCAGGAAGGCCCCTGGCGCACTCTGCTGCTGGTGTTCTTCGCCTCGGCCATCGTCATGCCGCACATGTACCACATGACCTTCACCGAGAACCTCAACCCGCGGGCGATGGTCAGCGCCAGCTGGGGCCTGCCGCTGTTCCTGCTGCTGATGAGCCTGGCGGTGCCGCTGATTCTCTGGGCCGGCCTCAAGCTCGGCGCCACCACCAACCCGGAGTACTTCACCCTGGGCCTCGGCATCGCGGTGAACAGCAAGGTGCTGGCACTGGTCGCCTATGTCGGCGGCCTGTCCGCGGCCAGCGGCCTGATCATCGTGCTGACTTTAGCGCTGTCCGGCATGGCGCTGAATCACCTGGTGCTGCCGCTCTACCAGCCGCCGGCCGAGGGCAACATCTACCGCTGGCTGAAATGGACCCGCCGCGCGCTGATCGCCACCATCATCCTCGCCGGCTACGGCTTCTACCTGCTGCTCGGCGCCGAGCAGGACCTGGCCAACCTCGGCCTGGTCGCCTTCGTCGCCACCCTGCAGTTCCTGCCCGGCGCGCTCTCGGTACTCTACTGGCCGGCCGCCAACAGTCGCGGCTACATCGCCGGCCTGCTCGCCGGCATCGCGGTCTGGGCGGTGTCCATGCTGCTGCCGCTGGTGGGCAACCTGCAAGGCTTCTACCTGCCGATGTTCAACCTGGTGTATGTGCTCGACGACACCAGTTGGCACCTGGCGGCCATCGCCTCGCTGGCGGCCAACGTGGTGGTGTTCTCCCTGGTCTCGCTGTTCACCGATACCAGCGCCGAGGAAAAGAGCGCCGCCGAAGCCTGTGCCGTAGACAATGTGCGCCGCCCGCAGCGACGCGAACTAATGGCCGCCTCGCCGCAGGAGTTCGCCACCCAGCTGGCCAAACCGCTTGGCGCCAAGACCGCCCAGCGCGAAGTCGAACAAGCCCTGCGCGACCTGCACCTGCCGTTCGACGAAAGCCGCCCGTACGCCCTGCGCCGCCTGCGCGACCGCATCGAGGCCAACCTGTCGGGCCTGATGGGACCGAGCGTGGCCCAGGACATCGTCGAGACCTTCCTGCCCTACAAGACCGGCAGCGAAGGCTACGTCACCGAGGACATCCACTTCATCGAGAGCCGCCTGGAGGACTACCACTCGCGGCTCACTGGCCTCGCCGCCGAACTGGATGCCCTGCGCCGCTACCACCGGCAGACCCTGCAGGAGCTGCCGATGGGCGTCTGCTCGCTGGCCAAGGACCAGGAAATCCTCATGTGGAACAAGGCCATGGAGGAACTCACCGAGATTCCCGCGCAGCGCGTGGTCGGCTCACGCCTGTCGACCATCGGCCAGCCCTGGCGCGGTCTGCTGGAAGACTTCATCGCCGCCCCCGACGAACACCTGCACAAGCGTCGCCTGGGCCTGGACGGCGAAACCCGCTGGCTGAACCTGCACAAGGCCGCCATCGACGAACCCCTGGCGCCGGGCAACAGCGGCCTGGTGCTGCTGGTGGAAGATCTCACCGAGATCCAGGCGCTGGAAGACAAACTGGTGCATTCCGAACGCCTGGCCAGCATCGGCCGGCTGGCCGCCGGGGTGGCTCACGAGATCGGCAACCCGATCACCGGCATCGCCTGCCTGGCGCAGAACCTGCGGGAGGAGCGCGAAGAGGACGGCGAGATCATCGAGATCAGCAGCCAGATCATCGAGCAGACCAAGCGCGTCTCGCGCATCGTGCAATCGCTGATGAGCTTCGCCCACGCCGGCGGTCGCCAAGGCGGCAACGAACCGGTCTGTCTCGCGGACATCGCCCAGGAAGCCATCGCCCTGCTGTCGCTGAACAAGCGCAGCGTCGAGGTGCAGTTCTACAACCTCTGCGAGCCGGAGCACTGCGTCGAAGGCGACCCCCAGCGCCTGGTGCAGGTGATGATCAACCTGCTCTCCAACGCCCGCGATGCCTCGCCCGCCGGCGGCGCCATCCGCGTGCGCAGCGAGGCCACCGAGCACACCGTCGACCTGATCGTCGAGGACGAGGGCAGCGGTATTCCCAAGGCGATCCGCGACCGCCTGTTCGAGCCCTTCTTCACCACCAAGGACCCCGGCCAGGGCACGGGGCTCGGCCTCGCACTGGTCTATTCCATCGTGGAAGAGCATTATGGGCAAATCACCATCGACAGCCCGGCCGAGCCGGAGCAACAACGCGGCACCCGGTTCCGGGTCACTCTGCCCCGTTATGTCGTAGCGACGTCCGCCGTTATCTAGCCAGCGATTTGAGATCGTCGAGAGACCGAATTAATGCCACATATTCTGATCGTCGAAGACGAAACCATCATCCGTTCCGCCCTGCGCCGCCTGCTCGAGCGCAACCAGTACCAGGTCAGCGAAGCCGGCTCGGTGCAGGAAGCCCAGGAGCGTTTCAGCATTCCCAGTTTCGACCTGATCGTCAGCGACCTGCGCCTGCCAGGCGCGCCGGGCACCGAGCTGATCAAGCTGGCCCAGGGCACCCCGGTGCTGATCATGACCAGCTACGCCAGCCTGCGCTCGGCGGTGGATTCGATGAAGATGGGCGCAGTCGACTACATCGCCAAGCCCTTCGACCATGACGAAATGCTGCAGGCGGTGGCCCGCATCCTGCGCGAGCGCCAGGAAGCCAAGAGCGCCGGCCCGAGCGAGCGCAGCGCCGGCAATGGCGGCCGCGATGCCGACAAGCCGGCGACCAACGCCGACGGCGAGATCGGCATCATCGGTTCCTGCACCTCCATGCAGGAGCTGTACGGCAAAATCCGCAAGGTCGCGCCGACCGACTCCACCGTGCTCATCCAGGGCGAATCCGGTACCGGCAAGGAACTGGTCGCCCGCGCGCTGCACAACCTCTCCCGCCGCGCCAAGGCGCCGATGATCTCGGTGAACTGCGCGGCCATCCCGGAAACCCTGATCGAGTCCGAACTGTTCGGCCATGAGAAAGGCGCCTTCACCGGCGCCAGCGCCGGCCGCGCCGGCCTGGTGGAAGCGGCCGACGGCGGCACGCTGTTCCTCGACGAGATCGGCGAACTGCCGCTCGAGGCCCAGGCACGCCTGCTGCGCGTGCTGCAGGAAGGGGAAATCCGCCGGGTCGGCTCGGTGCAGTCGCAGAAGGTCGACGTGCGCCTGATCGCCGCCACCCACCGCGACCTGAAGAGCCTGGCCAAGGTCGGCCAGTTCCGCGAGGACCTCTACTACCGGCTGCACGTGATCGCACTCAAGCTGCCGGCGCTGCGCGAGCGCGACGGTGACGTCAACGAAATCGCCCAGGTCTTCCTGGCGCGCCAATGCGCACGTCAGGGACGCGGCGAGCTGCGCTTCGCCCCCGATGCCGAGCAGGCGATCCGCCATTACCCCTGGCCGGGCAACGTGCGCGAACTGGAAAATGCCATCGAGCGCGCGGTGATCCTTTGCGAAGGGCCGCAGATCGCCGCCGACCTGCTGGGCATCGACATCGAACTGAGCGACCTGGACGACGAGGACTTCCTCGATGGCGGCCTGTCCCACAGCGCCGGCGGCACCGGTAACGGGGGCAACGAACCGACCGAGGACCTGTCGCTGGAGGACTACTTCCAACACTTCGTACTCGAGCACCAGGACCACATGACCGAAACCGAACTGGCCCGCAAGCTCGGCATCAGCCGCAAGTGCCTGTGGGAACGCCGTCAGCGCCTGGGCATCCCGCGGCGCAAATCCGGTGCCGCGACCGGTTCCTGAACGCCCTGCTTCCCAGCCCCTGGCATCCAGGGGCACGGCCCCGCGCAGCCCACTCAAGCCGGCAAAAGCCTCACCCCTCCCCCGGGCCGCCATCAGCCCCGTCGCGTGACATGGACAACCCTGCCAGGTTCCCCACGCTGTTACCTTCCAAACATTGCGTAACAAAGCCGGGTCTTATCGTAACGGGAATTCGCTCTTTTTCGGCCCACCGGAAAACGCGAAATGACACCAAGGCATTGATTTACAAGGGTTCGCAAAAGTTGGCATGGCATCTGCTTTATCTCTGGCACAACAACAATAACAAGCAATGCCCTACACAATAAAAATAAGACGTATCGACTCCAGCACAACAAAAACAATAAGGCGGAGGCGCAGCTAACTGATTCTTTTGGAGAGGAGTTGCCTTCGGGGTTCGCCCCACAACCAGGCCGAGAACAACAAGACTGCCCCGAGGCAGTGCCAGAACTGGTTGGGTCACATGGCAACATCAGCGTTCAAAGAAATCCGTTTGCTCTTGGCTCCCGATCTGGGAGGCAATCTGCGGGCCACAGGCTTGGCAGACTATGTCGGACAACAAAAACAACAAGGCCGACCTAATAATAAAAACAAAGCACGCAACTACTTGAGGGGGAGCTTCGGCTCCCCCAGTGCTTTGCCCCCTCCCCGGCCATCGCCTACCCCATCTTCCGAGCCAATGCTAGAATCCGCGGCAACCATGCGGTCATCTTTCGTTCTGGCCGGCCATTTCGTCACACAGTGCATCCCATGCTGAAGAAGCTGTTCCAGTCTTTCCGCTCGCCCAAGCGCCGCGTCCACCACCCCCGCAGCACCCCCGAAGTGCTGAGCGCCAGGCAACACCCGCTGCGCCGCGAGCAAATCAGCCGCTATGCCGTCAGCGTCGTCGAGCGCCTTCAAAAGGCCGGCTACCAGGCCTACCTGGTGGGCGGCTGCGTGCGCGACCTGCTGCTGGGCCTCGAGCCGAAGGATTTCGACGTCGCCACCAGCGCCACTCCCGAACAGGTCCGCGCCGAGTTCCGCAATGCGCGGGTGATCGGCCGGCGCTTCAAACTGGTGCATGTGCACTTCGGTCGCGAGATCATCGAGGTCGCGACCTTCCGCGCCAATCATCCGGAAGGCGACGACGAGGAGGACAGCCACCTGTCCTCGCGCAACGAAAGCGGCCGCATCCTGCGCGACAACGTCTACGGCAGCCTGGAAGACGACGCCCAGCGCCGCGACTTCACCATCAACGCGCTGTATTACGACCCCGTCACCGAGCGCATTCTCGACTACGCGCGCGGCGTGCACGACATCCGCAACCACCTGGTACGGCTGATTGGCGATCCGGAGCAGCGCTACCAGGAAGACCCGGTACGCATGCTGCGCGCGGTGCGTTTCGCTGCCAAGCTCGACTTCGACATCGAGAAGCACAGCGCCGAGCCGATCGGCCGCCTCGCGCCGCTGCTCAATGAAATTCCGTCGGCCCGCCTGTTCGACGAGATCCTCAAGCTGTTCCTCGCCGGGCAGGCCGAGTACACCTTCGACCTGCTGCTCGAGTACGACCTGCTGGCACCGCTGTTCCCGGCCACCGCCAAGGCGCTGGAACGCGACCCGGAGTACACCGAGAAGCTGATCCGCCAGGCGCTGGCCAATACCGACGAGCGCATCGAACTGGGCAAGCCGGTGACACCCGCCTTCCTTTTCGCCGCCCTGCTCTGGCCGGCCCTGCCGGAGCGCGCGGCGCAACTGCAGGCGAACGGCATGCCGCCGATTCCGGCTATGAACGAGGCGGCCCACGAGCTGATCGCCGAGCAGTGCCGCCGTACTGCGGTGCCCAAGCGCTTCACTATTCCGATCCGCGAAATCTGGGACATGCAGGAACGCCTGCCGCGCCGCCATGGCAAGCGTGCCGACCTGCTGCTGGAGAACCCGCGCTTCCGCGCCGGCTACGACTTCCTGCTACTGCGGGAACAGGCCGGCGAACAGACCGACGGCCTCGGTGAGTGGTGGACCGAATACCAGGAGGCCAGCGACAGCGAACGCCGCGCCATGATCCGCGATCTCAGCGGCAAGGACGAAGGCGGCAGCGCTCCCCGCAAGCGTCGTCGCAGCGGCCGCAAGCGCCGCGGACCGCGCACCGAAGGCTCCTCCGCCCCGCTCGACGAGTAACCGATGGAACGGGTCTATATCGGCCTCGGCAGCAATCTCGCCGAACCGCTGGCGCAGTTGCGGGACGCCCTGGCAGCGCTGGGCCGTCTGCCGGACACGCGGGTAGCGCAGGTATCTTCCTTCTATGCCAGCGATCCGCTCGGCCCGCCGGACCAGCCGCGCTACGTGAATGCCGTGGCCGCACTCGACACCGAACTGGAGCCTTGGGCGCTGCTCGACGAGCTGCAACGCATCGAACTGCGGCAGGGCCGCCAGCGCAAGGCCGAACGCTGGGGCCCACGCACCCTCGACCTGGATATCCTGCTGTTCGGCGAGCGTCGCATCGACGACCCGCGCCTGACCGTGCCGCACTACCACATGCATGCGCGCGCCTTCGTGCTCTACCCGTTAGCGGAAATCGCCGCCGACCTGCACCTGCCGGATGGCCGCACGCTCGCCGCATTGCTCGCCGATTGCCCGTTCCAGGGCCTGGAGCGGCTCTGACCGTTCTGTCCCGGCCGGTAACGGGCGTAACAATGGGGTAACACTCCCAATTGACTTCATGCCCCCCCATCGGGACTATAGGCGTCCCGTTGCCCCGCCCCGGCGCCCAGCGCCACCGCGACACGGACCCGATCTTCGCGGATCGAGCCGGACGGGATGCCCAATTGAGGCCGAAATTGGCTGAGGACCGCACCATGACCGACATCACCGTGACCACCCTGCATAGCCTCAAGCAGAGCGGCGAAAAGATCGCCATGCTGACCTGCTACGACGCTACCTTCGCCCAGGCGGCCTGCCAGGCCGGCGTCGAAGTGCTGCTGGTCGGCGACTCCCTCGGCATGGTCCTGCAGGGTCACGACAGCACCCTGCCGGTCAGCGTCGCCGACATGGCCTACCATGTCGCCAGCGTCAAGCGCGGCAACCAGGGCGCACTGATCCTGGTCGACCTGCCGTTCATGGCCTATGCCACGCTGGAACAGACCTTCGCCAACAGCGCCGCGCTGATGCAGGCCGGCGCGCACATGGTCAAGCTGGAAGGCGCGGCCTGGCTCGCCGAGCCGGTGCGCCAACTGGCCGAACGCGGCATTCCCACCTGCGTGCACCTGGGGCTGACGCCACAGGCCGTGAACATCCTCGGCGGCTACAAGGTCCAGGGCCGCCAGGAGGCCCAGGCCCGGCAGATGCGCGCCGACGCCATGGCGCTGGAACAGGCCGGCGCCGCCATGCTGCTGCTGGAGTGCGTACCCAGCGAACTGGCCGAGGAGATCAGCCAGGCGGTGAAGATTCCGGTGATCGGCATCGGCGCCGGCAGCGCCACCGACGGCCAGGTGCTGGTGCTGCATGACATGCTCGGCCTGTCTCTCACCGGCCGTACGCCGAAGTTCGTGAAGAACTTCATGGAAGGCCAGCCGAACATCCAGGCGGCCATCGCCGCCTACGTCAGCGCGGTGAAGAGCCGTGAATTCCCCGCCGCCGAACACGGATTCTCCGCATGAACACCGTCAAGACCGTGCGCGAACTGCGCGCCGCCGTTGCCCGCGCCCGCGGCGAAGGCAAACGCATCGGTTTCGTGCCGACCATGGGCAACCTGCACGCCGGCCACGTGGCGCTGGTGGAGAAGGCCGGCCAGCGCGTCGACTTCGTGGTCGCCAGCATTTTCGTCAACCCGCTGCAGTTCGGCCCCAGCGAGGACCTGGCCAAATACCCGCGCACCCTCGCCGCCGACCAGGAGAAACTCTTCGATGCCGGCTGCCATCTGCTCTTCGCGCCGACGGTCGAGGAGATGTACCCGGACGGCATGGACGGCCAGACCCGCGTCAGCGTGCCCGGCGTCTCCGAAGGCCTGTGCGGCGCCAGCCGGCCGGGGCATTTCGAAGGCGTGGCGACGGTGGTGACCAAGTTGTTCAACATGGTGCAGCCCGATCTCGCCGTGTTCGGCCAGAAGGACTTCCAGCAACTGGCGGTGATCCGCGCGCTGGTGCGCGACCTGAACATGCCGATTCAGATCGTCGGCGAGCCGACGGTGCGCGCCGACGACGAACTGGCCCTGTCTTCGCGCAACGGCTACCTGAGCGAAGCCCAGCGCGCCGTCGCGCCGGCGCTGTACCGTAGCCTGAAGAACATCGCTGCCGCCCTGCGCGACGGCGAGCGGAATTTCGCCAGGCTGATAGAAGCCGGCAAGGCCGAACAGGAAACCGCCGGCTTCCGCCCGGACTACCTGGAGATTCGCGAGGCCAACAGCCTGCGCCAGGCCACCGCGGAGGACCGCCAACTGGTGATCCTGGCCGCGGCGTTTCTCGGTTCCACCCGGTTGATCGACAACCTCACGGTCGATCTGCAATAACCCGCCATAGGCGTCGTTTCGTGACCTTGATCACCCTCTGGGGTTCGGGCACACTCTGCCGCCGCTTGTGCACCTGACGAGGAAACCGCCATGCACACCATCATGCTCAAGGCCAAACTGCACCGCGCCGAAGTGACCCACGCCGTGCTCGATTACGAAGGCTCCTGCGCCATCGACGGTGAGTGGCTGGACCTGGCAGGGATTCACGAGTACGAGCAAATCCAGATCTACAACGTCGACAATGGCGAACGCTTCACCACCTACGCCATTCGCGGCGAGCCGGGCTCGAAGATGATTTCGGTGAACGGCGCAGCCGCCCACAAGGCCCAGGTCGGCCATCGCGTGATCATCTGCGCCTACGCCCAGTACAGCGAGGCCGAGCTGGCCAATTTCAAACCACGCATGCTGTACATGGCCCCGGGCAACGAGCTCAGCCACACCAGCAATGCGATTCCCGTGCAGGTCGCCTGACGCCATTCGCCGTACACTCGAAGCCCGGATGATTCCGGGCTTTTTCATGCTGGCGAGGTCCCCAGGCCGGTGACCCGATCCAGCGAAGCGCACGTCTGAACCTTTCCGCTGCCTAACAATCTCGCTAACAAAATCTCGAACGGCCGAGTCAATAAGAAGGAAGACGCAGCCCATGGCCTACTACCAGCACCCGCTCGATGCCACCACCCTCTCCTCCTGGCAGGCCCTCGGCCAGCACCGCGAGACCATGCAGCGCTTCAGCATGCGCGAGGCTTTCGCCAGCGATGCCGCCCGCTTCGAACATTTTTCCCTGAGCAGTTGCGGCCTGTTTCTCGACTACTCGAAGAACCTGATCAACGCCGAAACCCGCGCCCTGCTGGTCAGCCTGGCCCGCGAGGTCGGGCTGGAGCAGGCGATCCGAGCATTGTTCGAGGGCGAGACGGTGAACGCCTCGGAAGGACGCCCGGCTTTGCACGCCGCGCTGCGCCAGCCGGTCGGCGCCAGGCTGACGGTCAACGGCGTCAACGTGATGCCGGAAGTGCACCGGGTACTGCACCAGATGACCGAGCTGGTCGGCCGCATCCACGACGGCCTGTGGCGTGGCTACAGCGAGAAGCCGATCACCGACGTGGTGAACATCGGCATCGGCGGTTCGTTCCTCGGCCCGCAACTGGTGTCCGAAGCGCTGCTGCCGTTCGCCCAGCGCGGCGTGCGTTGCTACTACCTGGCCAATATCGATGGCAGCGAGTTCCACGAGTTGTCCGCCAAGCTGCGCGCGGAAACCACGCTGTTCATCGTCTCTTCGAAGTCCTTCGGCACGCTGGAAACCCTGAAGAACGCCCAGGCCGCCCGTAGCTGGTACCTGGCCCAGGGCGGCTCGGAAAGCGAGCTGCACCGCCACTTCATCGCCGTTTCCAGCAACACCAAGGCAGCGGTCGAGTTCGGTATCCGCGAGGAAAACATCTTCCCGATGTGGGACTGGGTCGGCGGGCGCTACTCGCTGTGGTCGGCCATCGGCCTGCCGATCGCCCTGGCCATCGGCATGTCCAACTTCAAGGAACTGCTGTCCGGCGCCTACAGCATGGACCAACACTTCCAGAGCGCACCCTTCGAGGAAAACATGCCGGTGCTGCTGGCCCTGCTCGGGGTCTGGTACGGCAACTTCTGGGGTGCGCAGAGCCACGCCATCCTGCCCTACGACCACTACCTGCGGAACATCACCAAGCACCTGCAGCAGTTGGACATGGAATCCAACGGCAAGAGCGTGCGCCAGGACGGCAGCCCGGTGACCTGCGCCACCGGCCCGGTGATCTGGGGCGGCGTCGGCTGCAACGGCCAGCATGCCTACCACCAGCTGCTGCACCAGGGCACCGAGCTGATCCCCGCGGACTTCATCGTGCCGGTGGTCAGCTACAACCCGGTGTCCGACCACCACCACTGGCTGTACGCCAACTGCCTGTCGCAGAGCCAGGCGCTGATGCTCGGCAAGACCCGCGAGGAAGCCGAAGCCGAGCTGCGCCGCAAGGGCCTGCCGGAAGCGGAAGTGCAGCGCCTGGCGCCGCACAAGGTGATCCCCGGCAACCGGCCGAGCAACACCCTGGTGCTGGAACGCATCGACCCCCGCCGCCTGGGCGCGCTGGTGGCCTTGTACGAGCACAAGGTATTCGTGCAGAGCGTGGTCTGGGGCATCAACGCCTTCGACCAGTGGGGCGTGGAGCTGGGCAAGGAGCTTGGTCAGGGCGTCTACCAGCGTCTCGCCGGTACCCTGGAAAGCAGTGCCGAGGATGCCTCGACCCAGGGTCTGATCGACTACTTCCGCGGCCGCCATCGCGGCTGAGCCCAGATACCCCTCTCGCAGGGCGGGTGCAACCCGCCTTTGCCCTCAGGACTGGCGGGCTGCACCCGTCCTACCCATGGCGTTCAACCTTGCGGCAGAAGCGCTGGCGATATTCGCCCGGCGTCACGCCGAGCGCCTGGACGAAGGCGCGCCGCAGGTTGTATTCGCTGATGAAGCCGCTCTGCCGCGCCACCCGCTTGAGCGCCGTGGCGCCGCCCTCCAGCAACCGGCAGGCCTGCTCCAGGCGAAGCTGCTGCAACAGCTTCGCCGGCGTGGTGCCCAGCTCCGCCTGGCACTGCCGATGCAGGGTACGCGGCGACATGGCCATGGCGTCGGCCATCGCCTGCACGTCGGGCACTTCGCTGAGGTGCTCGCGCAGCCAGCCTACCAGCCGCTCCATCGCACCTCCGGGCCGCGCCTGCTGGGCCAGCAGCTCGGCGCTGAACTGGCGCTGCCCACCCGGTCGCTGCAGATACACCACCAGCCCCTTGGCCACCTGCAGCGACATCTCGCGGCCGTGATCGGCTTCCACCAGGCTCAGGCACAGGTCGATGCCGGCGGTGACGCCGGCCGAGCTGTACAGGCCCCGGTCCTCGACATAGAGCGCATCCTCCAGCAGCCGCACGCGGGGAAACAGCCGTTGCAGCAAGGCGGCGTAACGCCAGTGGGTAACCGCCTGGCGATCTTCGAGCAGACCGGCCTGGGCCAGCAGGAAGGCGCCGGTGCATACCGAGCCGCAACGTGCCAGATGCGGCTCGACCTGGGCCAGCCAGCGGGCCAGGCGCCCCTCGACCATGGCCTGCTGCACGCCGAAGCCGCCGGCCACCAGCAAGGTACCACCGGCCAGGCTGGCGGGCTCGGGCAGCGCTTCGCTGTGCATCTGCAAACCGGTCGAGGAACGCACCAGCCCACCGTCGAGGGAGTACAACCGCAAGCGGTAGACCTCCTGCCGCCGCAGCTCGTTGACCGCGGCGAACACTTCCGCCGGGCCGCTGGCGTCGAGCAGCTGGAACTGGGGAAAGATCAGCAATGCCACCTCATGCGCGGGCATGGAAGGCTCCTGGCAGTTTTTCAACCTAGCTTGTCATTTCCGCCAAAGTCCGCCAAGGCATGCTTACAGCTCACCTCATCCATGGAGCCTCTTCATGCGTGCCCTGCTTCTGCTGTGCCTGTTCGCGGCCGCCGCAACCTTGGCCAGCGAGCGCATTCCCCCCTACCAGCCGCGCTTCGAACGCGAGCGCCCTGTGATCGCGGTGGTCGGCGACAACCGCATGACCGAGCTGGTTGACTACGTGGTGCCCTACGGCGTGCTCAGCCACGCTGGCGTCGCCGAGGTGGTCGCCCTGGCCAGCGAACCTGGCCCATTGAACCTGATGCCGGCGCTGACCCTGTTGCCGCAGACGACCCTCGCCGACTTCGACCGGCAGCAGCCGCAGGGAGCCGACTACGTGATCGTGCCCGCGGTGCACCACAGCGACGACCCGACGCTGACCGCCTGGCTGCGCGCGCAGGCGGGCAAGGGTGCGACCCTGGTCGGCATCTGCGACGGTGCGCTGCTGCTGGCCCACGCCGGGCTGCTCGACGGCCGCCGCGCCACCGGGCACTGGTATTCGCAAGAGGAACGCGAGGCGGACTTCCCCCAGGTGCGCTGGCAACGCAACCGCCGCTACGTGGTGGACGGCCCGTTCATTACTTCTTCCGGGGTGAGCGCGGCCCTGCCGGTTTCCGTCGCACTGGTGGAGGCCATTGCCGGCCGCGCCAGGGCCGCGGCGGTGGCCGGCGAATTGGGCCTGGCCGACTGGTCGCCGATCCACGACAGCGACGCCTTTCGCCTGGGCGCTGGCGACTACCTCACCGTCGCCGGCAACTGGCTGGCCTTCTGGGGCCATGAGCGCCTGGGCCTGGCGGTAACTCCCGGCGTCGACGAAATCACCCTCGCCCTTCGCGCGGACGCCTATTCGCGCACCTATCGCTCCGAAGCGCTGGCGGTAGCCGACGACGACTCACCGCTGCGTACCCGCCACGGCCTGGTCCTGCTGCCGGAAAACCGCGCCACACTGCCTCCCGACCTGCCCATGTTGCCGCCACCCGCCAGCACCGCCCAGGCCGCGCTCCAGCAGGCCCTGCACGACATTGCCGGACGCTACGGCACAGCCACCGCCCGCCTCGCCGCCCTGCAATTGGAATATCCACGCTGAAGCGCAGCAGCCTGCCAGTACTTGAACCGCTCCGTGCCTGGGTGCACCCTACCGGGCTACGTGGATACAACAACAAAGGGACCCGCCATGTTCGAGATCACCACCCATCCGGTCACCGAAGCCGTTCGCCAGCGCGCGCACCTGGATGACGACGGCTATCGGCGCCTGTACCAGCAATCCATCGAACAGCCCGAGCAGTTCTGGGGCGAACAGGCCAAGGCCTTTCTCGACTGGTCCAAACCCTGGCAGCAGGTCTGCGAAGCGGACCTGCGCAAGGGCCACGCCGCCTGGTTCAAGGGCGGCCAGCTGAACGTCAGCCACAACTGCATCGACCGCCACCTCGAACGGCGCGGCGAGCAGATCGCGATCATCTGGGAAGGCGACAATCCCGGCGAGTCCGCGCAGATCACCTATCGCAAGCTGCACTCCCATGTCTGCCGCCTGGCCAACGTGCTGAAGAGCCGCGGCGTGAAAAAGGGCGACCGGGTGTGCATCTACATGCCGATGATTCCCGAAGCTGCCTACGCGATGCTCGCTTGCACCCGCATCGGCGCGATCCACTCGGTGGTGTTCGGCGGCTTCTCGCCGGATGCCCTGCGCGACCGCATTCTCGATGCCGACTGCCGCACCGTGATCACCGCCGACGAAGGCGTGCGCGGGGGCAAGTACGTGCCGCTCAAGCGCAACGTCGACAAGGCCCTGCAGGGCTGCCCGGACGTTTCCACCGTGGTGGTGGTCGAGCGCACCCAGGGCGAGATCGACTGGGTCGAGGGCCGCGACCTCTGGTATCACAAGGCCCTGCAAACCGTCGGCGACGACTGCCCGGCCGAGCCGATGGATGCCGAGGACCCGCTGTTCATCCTCTACACCTCCGGCAGCACCGGCAAACCCAAGGGCGTGCTGCACACCACCGGCGGCTACCTGCTGCAGGCGGCGATGACCCACAAGTACGTGTTCGATTACCACGACGGCGACATCTACTGGTGCACCGCCGACGTCGGCTGGGTTACCGGCCACAGCTACATCGTCTACGGTCCGCTGGCCAACGGCGCCACCACGCTGATCTTCGAAGGCGTACCGAGCTACCCGGACAGCTCGCGCTTCTGGCAGGTCATCGACAAGCACCAGGTGAACATCTTCTACACCGCGCCGACGGCGCTGCGCGCGCTGATGCGCGAAGGCGCGGGCCCGGTGCAGAAGACCTCGCGAGAGAGCCTGCGCCTGCTCGGCTCGGTGGGCGAGCCGATCAACCCGGAAGCCTGGGAGTGGTACTACCACGTGGTCGGCGAGACCCGCTGCCCCATCGTCGATACCTGGTGGCAGACCGAAACCGGCGCCATCATGATCACCCCGCTGCCCGGCGCCACTGTGCTCAAGCCCGGCTCGGCGACCCGCCCGTTCTTTGGCGTGCAGCCGGTGCTGCTGGACGAACAGGGCAAGGAAATCGACGGCGCCGGCAGCGGCGTGCTGGCGGTCAAGGCCAGTTGGCCGAGCCAGATCCGCAGCGTCTACGGCGATCACCAACGCATGATCGACACCTACTTCAAGCCCTACCCCGGCTACTACTTCACCGGCGACGGCGCGCGCCGCGACGAGGATGGCTACTACTGGATCACCGGGCGGGTGGACGACGTGATCAACGTCTCCGGGCACCGCATCGGCACCGCCGAAGTGGAAAGCGCCCTGGTGCTGCACGATGCGATCGCCGAGGCGGCGGTGGTCGGCTGCCCCCACGACGTCAAGGGCCAGGGCGTCTACGCCTTCGTCACCCTGATGGCCGGCAGCTCGCCGAGCGACGAACTCAAGCAGGAGCTGATGGCCCTGGTGGCCAAGGAAATCGGCTCCTTCGCCAAGCCGGACTTCCTGCAATGGGCGCCGGGCCTGCCGAAGACCCGTTCCGGCAAGATCATGCGACGCATCCTGCGCAAGATCGCCTGCAACGAGCTGGAAAACCTCGGCGACACCTCGACCCTGGCCGACCCGTCGGTGGTGGACGAGCTGATCGACAACCGCCTGAACCGTTGACCTCGACGCTGCCGGCCCCGCATCGGGTCGGCAGCCAGCCAAGGATTTCCATGGAACTGCTACGCCGTCGTATCGAAGCCCAGGCCCTGAGCCTCACTGGCCTGGCCATCGGCGGCGTCGACTATGCCAACCCACCAGGCGACCCCGGCCTGTTCGGCCCGCAATCGGTGTGCTGGCGCGTACATGGCGACTTCAGCTGCATGCTGGTGGGCGGCATTTCCGCCCTGCTCCTGCAGCTGCTGCACCCGCTGGCGCTGGCCGGCGTCTGGGACCACTCCAACTTTCGCGACGACATGCTCGGCCGCCTGCGCCGCACCGGCCAGTTCATCGCCGCCACCACCTACGGCAGCCGCGCCGACGCCGAACGGCTGATCGAGCGGGTCAAGGCCATTCACCTGGGCGTCAACGGCCAGGCACCGGATGGCCGCCCCTATGCCGCCAGCGACCCGCGATTGCTGACCTGGGTGCACGTGGCCGAGGTCAGCAGCTTCCTGCACGCCCACCTGCGCTACCGCGACCCGCACATGTCGCCGGCCGAGCAAGACCGTTACTACGGCGAAATCGCAGAGGTGGCCGAGCGCCTGGGCGCCAGCGACGTGCCGCGCTCCGTGCGCCAGGTCGCCGACTACCTGCGGGACATGCAACCACAACTGCTCTGCGACGAGCGCGCCCGCGAGGTCCTGCGCGTGCTGCGCGAAGCGCCCGCGCCCAATGCCCTGATGCAGCCGTTTGCCAGCCTGATGATGCGCGCTGGCATCGAACTGCTGCCGGACTGGGCCCTGGCCATGCACGGCATCCAGTTCAGCCCGCTGCAGCGCCGGCTGATCCGCAGTGGCGTGCGCGCCAATGCCGGCGTGCTGCGCTGGGCGATCCACGACGCAGCCGTGCACCGCTCGCGGCGGCGCATGGGGTTGCCGGCAAGGACCTGAGCGACGACCGCACGGTCACCCTGCGGTATGGAAGCGGTCAAACGTCCTATGCCACCATAGCCACCCTCCGCGGCCCGCCGCGCCCCTTCTTCGAGGAACCGCACATGCAAGACGTCGTCATCGTCGCCGCCACCCGCACCGCCGTCGGCAGCTTCCAGGGCTCGCTGGCCAACATTCCCGCCGTCGACCTGGGCGCCGCAGTGATCCGCCGCCTGCTGGAACAGACCCAGCTGGACGGTGCCGAGGTGGACGAAGTGATCATGGGCCAGGTGCTCACCGCCGGTGCCGGGCAGAACCCGGCCCGGCAGGCCGCGGTCAAGGCCGGCCTGCCCCACGCGGTGCCGGCGCTGACGCTGAACAAGGTCTGCGGCTCCGGCCTCAAGGCGCTGCACCTGGGCGCCCAGGCGATCCGCTGCGGCGATGCCGAGGTGGTCATCGCTGGCGGCCAGGAAAGCATGAGCCTCGCCCCCTACGTGATGCCCGGTGCCCGCACCGGCCTGCGCATGGGCCACGCCCAACTGATCGACAGCATGATCCAGGATGGCCTGTGGGACGCCTTCAACGACTTCCACATGGGCATCACCGCCGAGAACCTGGTGGAGAAATACAGCCTCAGCCGCGAGGAACAGGACGCCTTTGCCGCCGAGTCGCAGCGCAAGGCCATCGCTGCCATCGAGGCCGGACGTTTCAAGGCCGAGATCACGCCGATCATGATCCCGCAGCGCAAGGGCGACCCGGTCGCCTTCGACACCGACGAGCAACCGCGCGCCGAAACCACCACCGACTCCCTGGCCAAGCTGCGCCCGGCATTCAAGAAGGAAGGCTGCGTCACCGCCGGCAACGCCTCTTCGCTCAATGACGGTGCGGCCGCCGTGCTGCTGATGAGCGCCGACAAGGCCGCCAAGCTCGGCCTGCCGGTCCTGGCACGCATCGCCGCCTACGCCAGTGCCGGGGTCGACCCGGCGATCATGGGCATCGGCCCGGTGCCCGCCACCCGCCGCTGCCTGGACAAGGCCGGCTGGAGCGTCGGGCAATTGGACCTGATCGAAGCCAACGAAGCCTTCGCCGCCCAGGCGCTGTCGGTGGGCAAGGAGCTGGGCTGGGATGCCGACAAGGTCAACGTCAACGGCGGCGCCATCGCCATCGGCCACCCCATCGGCGCATCCGGCTGCCGCGTACTGGTGACCCTGCTGCATGAAATGATCCGCCGCGACGCCAAGAAAGGCCTGGCCACCCTGTGCATCGGCGGCGGCCAGGGCGTGGCGCTGGCTATCGAGCGCTGATCGCACCGAGGTAGGGTGGATCACGCTTCATCGATCCACCATCACGGCGGATGTAAACAGCGACATCCACCCTACCGGCCGAGTATCGGTCGCGACCATCGAGCGCTGGTGCCCACCTGGCCTGGTAGGGTGCGGTTGAGGAGCGCAGCGACGAAGCCCAACGATTCCCTTCCCAGTGCCGCGCCCTGCGCCCACGTCCAGCCGGTTCGGCGCGCGCTCCCGACGCCTGTTAAACTGCCCGCCTTCCATCCTTCCGAGACCCGCGCATGCCCTCTCTCGATCAGGCGCTGCGCGCCGCTCTCGCCGCCCGCCAGGGCCTGCTGGGCGAACTGCACGGCCAAGGCACCGACTGCTACCGGCTGTTTCACGGCAGCCAGGAAGGCGCGCCCGGGCTGACCATCGACCGCTACGGTAAACAGCTGCTGGTGCAGAGCTTCCACCAGCCGCTCGATCACGCACGCCTGCCGGAACTCACCGGCCTGGTGGAAGCGCAGCTCGGCGAGAAACTGCTGCTGGTCTACAACGACCGCTCCGGCGGCAACTCGCGCATCGATCGCAGCGACGCCAGCCACCAGGCCGAGGCCCTGGCGCTGGAAGACCAGATCGGCCGCGAGTGGGGCCTCAACTACCGTGTGCGCGGCCGCCACGCCGGGCAGGACCCGCTGTTGTTCCTCGACCTGCGCAACGCCCGCGGCTGGGTCAAGGCCCACAGCGCCGGCAAGTCGGTGCTCAACCTGTTCGCCTACACCTGCGGCGTCGGCCTGTGCGCTGCCGCGGGCGGGGCACGCGAGGTACTCAACCTGGACTTCGCCGAAGGCAACCTGGCGGTCGGCCGGGAAAACGCCGCGCTCAACCCACAGCTGGCGCCGATGGGCTTCCTGCAATCGGACTACTTCCCGGCGATCCGCCAGCTTGCCGGGCTGCCCGTCGCCAAGCGCCGCGACCAGCGCCTGCCCAGCTACCCGCGCCTGGAAGCCCGCTCGTTCGATCTGGTGTTCCTCGACCCGCCGGCCTATGCCAAGAGCGCCTTCGGCACCGTCGACCTGCTGCGCGACTACCAGAGCCTGCTCAAACCAGCCCTGCTGGCCACCGCCGAACACGGCGTACTGATCTGCTGCAACAACCTGGCGAAGGTGGCGCTGGATGACTGGCGTGCGCAGGTGTTGCGCTGTGCGGAGAAGCTCGGCCGGCCGGTGCGCGATTGCCAGGTCCTGAGCCCGGCCGCCGACTTTCCCTCGCTGGACGGGCAGCCGCCACTGAAGACCCTCATCCTGCAACTCTGAAACGCGCACGCCGCAACGTTAGGAACCCAGGCGGCATGCCATACTCCAAGGCATTTCTTGCCGGGACGGATGAAGCCTTACCATGCCCAAAGGATTGAAACGCACACTCATCGCGGCGCTGCTTGCCGTCGGCCTCTACAGCCTGCTCGGGTTCCTGGTGCTGCCCGGCGTGGCGTTGCATATCGCCAACCAGCAACTGGCCCAGTACGTCACCCAACCGGCCAAGCTGGAGCGCATCGAGTTCAATCCCTTCAGCCTGGAGCTGACCCTCTACCAGCTGCGCCTGGGCGAGCCTGGCGCGGAGCAACTGGCCTTCGAGCGGCTGTATGCCAACCTGCAACTGTCCAGCCTGTGGCGCGGTGCCCTGCAGCTGGCGGCAGTGGAACTGGACCGGCCGCAGCTGGAGCTGCTGCTGGACAAGCAGCGCAAGAGCAACCTCGGCAGCCTGTTCCGCCTGCCGGAACAAACCGCACAGGACGAGTCGCCGAGCGACGAGCCCTTCGCCGTGCGCATCGAGCGGCTGCAGCTGAATCGCGGCGAGTTGCACTTCCAGGACCGCAAGCCGGGTGAAGGCGTCGACTACCGTCTCGCGCCCATCGATCTCGAGCTGCACAACTTCAGCACCCTGCCCGACGAGCAAGCCGACCTGAACCTGACCGCCAACGGAGCCCAGGGCGGTCGCCTGGAGTGGCGCGGCGACTTCAACCTGACGCCGCTGGCGTCCACCGGGCACCTCAAGCTCGACGACCTCGCCCTGCAGACCTTTTGGCCCTATGTGCGCGACGCCGTGCCGCTGGCACTGGAGCAAGGCCGGCTGAGCCTGGCCAGCGACTACCGCCTCAGCCTGGACAAGCAGCTGCAACTGACGTTGAGCGACGCCTCCCTGGAGCTGGCCCCATTCGCCATGCAGGCATCGGACGGCAAGCCCCTGCTGCAGCTCGAAAGACTGGCGCTGAAGCAGATCGCCTTCGACCTGGCCAAACGCCAAGTCAGCGTGGGCCAGATTCGCAGCCAGGGCCTGCAGGCCTGGGCCGCCCGCGAGACCGATGGACGCCTGGACTGGCAGAGGCTGGTTACCGGCAGCGCGTCGACAAACGCCGAACCGCCCGCCGCCAAGGCCGATGGCAAACCCTGGCGGGTGCAAGTGGGCGATGCGCAACTGAGCGGCGCACAGCTGCACCTGGCGGACCGGGTGCCGGCGGAGGCGGTCACGCTCGACGTCGGGCCGCTCGATCTGGAACTGCATGACCTCGACAGCCAGGGCCAGTCGCCCTTCGCGATCCAGCTGAAGACCGCCGTCGGGCGCCAGGGCCGGCTCACCGCCAGCGGCCAGGTGCAACTGGACCCGCTCAGCGCCGAGCTGCAGGTCACCAGCAGCGACCTGGACCTGCGCCCGGCGCAAGCCTATCTGACGCCCTACGTTCGCCTGGAGCTGCGCAGCGGCTTTTTGTCCAGCGACCTCAAGGTCACCGTGAAAGGCGCCCAACCGCTGGGCCTGAACATCGGCGGCAGCGCGTCCATCCGGCAACTGCATACCGTCGATACCCTCAACGACCGCGACTTCGTCCGTTGGCAGCAACTGCAGGTGCAGGGCATCGACTACCGCCATGGCGAGGGCCTGGCAATCGGCAAGATCGACCTGGCTCAGCCCTATGCACGGATCATCATCAACGAAAACCTGAGCACCAACGTCAAGGCGCTGCTGGTGGAGCAACCCACCAAGCCCGCGGCGGACAGCGCCGAGAAACGCGAACCGCTGGCCATTCGCATCGACGACATCGCGATCCGCGACGGCTCGGCGAACTTCGCCGACTTCAGCCTGACCCCGAACTTCGCCACGGCCATCCAGCAGCTCAACGGTCGCATCGGCCGCATCGACAACCGCAACCCGCAGCCTGCCAGTGTCGCCATCAAAGGCAAGGTCGACCGCTACGCGCCAGTGAGCATCGACGGCAGCCTCGACCCCTTCGACCCGCTGCAGCGACTGAACCTGGCCGTCAGTTTCAAGGGCGTCGAACTGACCACCCTGACGCCCTACTCCGGCAAGTTCGCCGGCTACCGCATCCGCAAGGGCCGCCTCAACCTGGATCTGCACTACCGCATCGACCACGGCAAGCTCAACGCCGAGAACCGGCTGGTGCTCGAGCAATTGCAGCTCGGCGAGCAGGTCGACAGCCCCGATGCGGTGGACCTGCCCCTGCGGCTGGCGGTGGCCTTGCTGAAGGACAGCCAAGGCAAGATCGACATCAGCCTGCCGGTGCAGGGCGACCTGAACAACCCGGAATTCAGCGTCGCACCGATCATCTGGAAGAGCCTGCGCAGCCTGATCGCCAAGACCGTGCGCGCGCCGTTCAAGCTGCTGGCCAAACTCGGCGGCGGCAACAATATCGACCTGAGCCAGATCGAGTTCGCCGCCGGCAGCGCCGAGCTGGACCAGCAGGCCCAGCGCACCCTCGACACACTGGCCGAGGCCCTGCAGAAGCGCCCGGAACTGCGCCTGGAAATCCAGGGCACCAGTTCCCGCGCAGTGGACGCGCCGACGCTCGCCGAGCAGCGCCTGGAGCGCGAGTTGAAGCGGACCTACTACCGCATGCTGCAGCGGCGCGGCGACCCGGTACCGGACCAGACCCTGGACATCGTGGTACCTGAGGAGGAAAAGGGGCCGCTGCTGGAAGGCCTCTACCGCGCCCGCCTCAAGCACCAGCCTCCGGAAGAATGGGCAGCGCTGGAAGACGAGCAACGCTACTACCGTTTGCGCCAGGCCTTGCTCGACCTGTGGAATCAGAGCACCCTGATGCCGCGCCAACTGGCCCAGGATCGCGCATCGAGCATCAAGGACTATCTGGTCGAGCGCGGCGACCTGCACGCCGACCGTCTCTACCTTCTCGATGTCGAGCTGACCGATGCGCAAAGCGACGGCAGCGTCGCCACCCCTCTACACCTGGATAGCGAATAGAACCATGAATCGCTCGATACTCACCCTGTCCGCGCTGGTCTGCGCCTTGATCGCCCCCCTCAGCCAGGCGGAGACCATGCGCTGCGGCAGCCAGTTGGTCAGCCTCGGCGACCGCGCCTTCGAAGTACTGAACAAGTGCGGCGAACCGCAATACCGCGACCGCATCGGCTACACGCTGGGCGCCAACGATCGCCGCGAACTGAAGCTGGAGGAATGGGTATACGGGCCGGGCGGCGGCATGCTCAATATCCTGACCTTCGAAGGCAACCGCCTGACCCGCATCGAAACCCGTCGCTCCAACTGACTGCCCGCCCTCTTCCCTGCCCCATGGAACCGAAGTGAAAGCCCGATTCGTTTTTCTCGCCCTGCTACTGGCCGGCAATGCCCAGGCCAGTTCGACCCTGCGCTGCAACAGCAAGCTGATCAGTCTGGAGGACAGCAGCGCCGAGGTGCTGCACAAATGCGGCGAACCGGCCAGCCGCGACCTGATCGGCTATGTGGAGGTGGTCGACGAATACGGCTTCAGCCACGAACTGGCGGTGGAAGAGTGGATCTACGGGCCCCGCAGCGGCATGTACCACTATCTGCGTTTCGAGGGGAACCGCCTGCAGCGGATCGACAGCAAGCGCGGCCACTGACAGCAACGGAGCGAGATGCTAGGCTCGCCACCCCTCCTCGCCGCCATGGACAGGTAGTCGATGCTGATCGTACCCGCCGAACACCCGCTGGACTGGAAGAAGCCGCCGCTGATCACGCTGCTGCTGATTCTGCTCAATACCCTGATCTATTTCGGCTACCAGAGCGGCGACGACCAGCGCCGTGAAGCGGCGCTCGACGCCTACCTCGACGGCGGCCTGCTCAATCGCGAACGGCAGCTGTTCCTCGACGCCTTCGCCGCCGAACATGGCCTGGACGAAGAGGAGCGCCGCTCGGTCGACGCCATGCGCCGCAGCGACCTGGCCGAACTGATGCTCTACAGCCTGGACTTCGAACACCAGCTGCATGGCAACCCGCAATACCAGGCCGACCCGGCCTGGCAATCGGCCCGGCAGCGCGCCGAAGCGGCGCGGGACCGCATCAGCTCGTTCCGCTTCGGCTTCATCCCGGCACGCTTTACCGTCGAAGGGTTGTTCGGCGCGATGTTCCTGCATGGCAGCTTCATGCACCTGTTCGGCAACATGTTGTTCCTGTTCATCTTCGGCTTCGCCCTGGAAATCGCCCTCGGCCGCGCCGCCTATCTCGGCCTCTACCTGCTCAGCGGCCTGGGCTCGCACCTGCTCTGGTGGGCCTGCCAACCGGACACCTGGATACCCGGCGTCGGCGCATCCGGCGCCATCTCCGGCCTGATGGGCATGTACCTGGCGGTCTACGGACTGCGCAAGATCAACTTCTTCTACTGGCTGGGGCCGATGATCGGCTATTTCCGCGCGCCGGCACTGTGGATATTGCCGGTGTGGATGGGCAAGGAGCTGTACGGCCTGCTGCTGGCCAACGATAGCACCAACTACTATGCCCACCTCGGCGGCCTGGGCGCCGGCTACCTCGCCGTCTGGCTTCCACGCCTGGGCGGCCGGTTGAAGGTCGACGAAGCCTACCTGCACAAGGAAGACCCGGACGCGCCGTTCAAGCGCGAACTGGCGGCGCTGGACCAGTTGATCGGCCGCTTCGCCCTCGACCAGGCCGCCAGCCGCGGCCCCGACCTGCTGATCCGCTACCCGGGACGCCTCGAACTGCTCGAACGCCTCTACCCGGTGGCCAAGACCCGCCAGGATAAAGTGCTGCTCAGTGGCCTGCTCAAGCAGTTGTTCGCCCTGCCGGACACCGCGCAAAGCCTGCCGCTGCTGCAGCGCCTGGCCGACGACAGCGCCGAACAACGCCTGCTGCAACACCCCGCCGTGCAACTGCATCTGTTGCAGCGCCTGCTGCGTGCCGGCGACGGCACCCGCGCCCTCGGCGCCTGGCGCCGCCTCGGCCAGGCCGCCAAACACCCGCCACAGATGCCG
The DNA here is from genome assembly GCF_057128665.1 of Zestomonas ipomoeae. Classification (NCBI taxonomy): domain Bacteria; kingdom Pseudomonadati; phylum Pseudomonadota; class Gammaproteobacteria; order Pseudomonadales; family Pseudomonadaceae; genus Zestomonas; species Zestomonas ipomoeae. The sequence goes on along the minus strand of NZ_JBSKHQ010000026.1, from coordinate 454 downwards.
GCACTGAGCCTGCAGCTGGCCAAGCAGCTTGGCCAGAAGCACGACCTGCATGGCTTGGGTGAACTCAGCCGATTCCTGGTGCTGCACTACCCGGAGGCGGAGCAGACTCAGCAGGTGGCGTTGTATCGGCAGCATCTGAGTCAGCAGTCGGTGGTTTGAGCCTTCATGGGCAAACTGGAAAAGGCACCCGTGGTGCCGCTTGCGAAAAAGGGGGACAGATTTATTTTTCGATGGCCTTCCTAGCCCTACCTTGCTCTCTTCGTTCGATGCGAAGCCCGGCAATTCGCTCTACTTCGTCTACAAAGCGGCTATCGCCCGTCAACTGACCACGCTGCAGACCATCTCGGATCATGGATAGCTCCGCCTGCAATACAGCTTGAATCGCCCCGGGTTTCGTGGAGGCCTCCACTCTTGAGAAGATGAGGCTATGAGAAAATCCACGACCTACTCCCCC
>NZ_JBSKHQ010000025.1:0-70862 GCF_057128665.1 Zestomonas ipomoeae | reverse complement strand
CCACCGGCAACAAGCAGGTCAGGCCATGGCGGCCTGACTTAAACGAAACAGCCTCCACGAAACCCGGGGCGATTCACCTGTAAGCAGCAGGACAATTTTTACCACTCGCCGGTTAGCCTGCCTTTTGCCTTGCGCCGCAAATACTCTGATGCCGGGCGTTCGTTCGAGTGGCAATGGCTATTCCCCTCCATTAGCTTGTGCACGGATGAAGACGGCACCGTGGTGCGCCACCACACTCACGTCAGCTCCATTCAGAAGGCCGTCAAACAGGCGGTGCGGCGCTCCGGCATTCATAAACCGGCTGGCTGCCATACGTTCCGCTACAGCTTTGCCACCGAGTTGTTGCGCCGCGGCAGTGATATCCGCACGGTGCAAACCTTGCCGGGCCATGCCGACGTGCGTACTACGCAGATTTACACCCATGTACTAGGTCAGGCCTTTGCCGGTGTGCAGAGCCCTCTGGGTTAGCCAGTCGCTTCAGTCCCTCCCTGCAACCCGTTCAGCACCGAGCGCTACAGGCCCGGCAGCCCCTGCTGCAGGCGGAAACTTTCAAGTACTCGGCCCCTCGATCCCAACTGCCTTTTACGCCTGCTCGGCTGGCCGGCCCGCTCGAGGTGAAACAGCAAGGCCGCACCCCGGCCCCCCCCCGGAAAATGGCGATGGCTTGATCCGCGGCAATCGCCCTCTACGCTGCCCCACTAAACTGTGTCCATGCTCCGCCAGGCGGATCGGCCCGCTCATCCGCCGTTTCGCGCATGAATCAGGCACCAAGGACCCGCCATGCCGATCGACTCGGACCTCCTGCTGAACCTCGCCACCGCCCTGGCCATAGGCTTGCTGATCGGCACCGAACGCGGCTGGAGCGCTCGGGAACTGGACGATAACAAGCTGGTGGCGGGTATTCGCACCTTCGGTCTGGTCGGCCTGCTCGGCGGCGTGGCGGCCTGGATGGGCGAACATTGCGGCGCCGCCGCCTGGATCGCGGTGCTGATGGTGCTCGGCCTCCTGGTGGTGGCCGGTTACCTGGGCGACCTGCTGAAAGACGGTGACCAGGGCATGACCAGCGAAATCGCCATGCTGCTGACCTTTCTCCTCGGCAGCCTGGCGCTGTTCGATCACCGCGCGATTGCCGCGGGCGGTGCCGTGGTGATTGCCCTGCTGCTGAGCCTGAAACAGCCCCTGCATGCCGCTCTGCGCCGGCTCTCCGCTAACGAGCTGTCCGGTGCACTGAAGTTGCTGTTCATTTCCCTGGTGCTGCTGCCGGTGCTGCCGAACCACGACTTCGGCACCTGGCAGGCATTCAATCCTTACGTGATCTGGTGGATGGTGGTCCTGATCGCCGCCATCGGCTTCGCCGCCTACGTGACGATCCGTCTGGTCGGCACCCGCCATGGCCTGTTGCTCACCGCCCTGCTCGGCGGCATCGTCTCCTCCACCGCCATGACTCTCACGCTGGCCCGCCTGCACGAGCAGCGCGGGCTGAATGCACTGCTGGCTGCCGGGCTGCTGGCTACTTCCGCGCTGATGTTTCCACGCGTGCTGCTGGAAGTCGGGCTGGTCAATGCACCACTGCTGCCACCACTGCTGTGGCCGTTCGGCGTGGCGGCGCTGGTCTATGCCGGCGGCGCCCTGTTGTTCTTCCGTGCCGCCGGCCGGGAAACGACGGCCGCCGCCGAGCCGCCGCTGAAAAACCCCTTCGAACTTGGGCCGGCGCTGCGTTTCGCCGCACTACTGGTGCTGATCCTGTTTCTGGTGGAAGCGGCCCAGCGCGTTGTCGGCGAAGCCGGTGTGTATCTGGTCTCGCTGCTCTCCGGCCTGAGCGATGTGGATGCGATCACCCTGTCGCTGGCGCGCAACGCCAATGACGGTCTGGCCGCCGAGGTAGCGACGCGTGGGATCTTTCTCGCTGCCCTGAGCAACAGCCTGATCAAGGGCGTGCTGATCGCCCTGATCGGCGGGCGCCGGCTGGCGCTGCTCACGCTGCCGGTAATGCTGGGCGGCCTGCTGGCCGGCGCGTCGATGTTGTTGCTCCGTCCCTAATGCGCACTGCCGGCCTCCGGCGGCTCGTAGTCACACACATGCTGGTGAAAGTGCGCTGTCGTCTGCGGATGCGGACGATGCGCCGGAGCCACCTGCTGGTAGCAGCGCGAGTCGATGAAGACCTGCACCAGATCGGCGTCGAGCAGGCCGCTCTTGACCTCCGACTGGAGGATGTCGAGCGCACGCTCGGCTGGCATGGCCGGCTTGTAGGGCCGGTCGGCGGCGGTCAACGCGTCGTAGATATCGCACACGGTCATGATGCGCGACGCATAGGGAATCTCTTCCCCCGCCAGCCCCGACGGATAGCCGCTGCCATCGAGCTTCTCATGGTGAGCCGCAGCGATCTGCGGGATGCGCTGCAGACCGGGCGTCCACGGAATCAGCCGCAGGAAATCGCGGGTGTGCACCACATGCCGCTCGATCTCGGCGCGCTCCTCCGGCGTCAGGCTGCCCCGACGCACGGCCAGCGCGCAGAATTCGTGCTCGGAGAGCAGGCTGACCAGACGGTCGTCGTGGGATTTGACCAGTTGCCCCTGGATCTCCTGCAAGTGCTGGAAGTTGCCTTCGCTGAGCACGGTCGGCTCGTTGGCCTGCAGGATCTGTTGCAGGTAGTGGTCCAGCCGCTGGCATTCGGCGGCCAGTTCGGTCTCCATCTGCAGGCGCTGCTCGTCGCTCAAGCCACCCTGGTGGCGATAGGCGTACAGCATGCGTTTGAGGGTCTGGTTGCGCAGGTTTTCCTTGCCCAGGGCAACCCGGTAGCGCAGGTTGTCGATCACCACCTCGGGCAGCTTCTTGCCCTTGGTCAATACATGCTCGCGCACCCCGACCTTGCCGAAGTCGTGCAGCAAGGCGGCGTAGCGCAGCTCGCGCAGGCCCTCCTCGTTCAGCGCCTCGCGGCGCAGGTGAGACTGCGGGGCCAGCGGCAGTTGCCGGGCCAGGGCGATGCACAGGTCGGCAACGCGGAAGGAGTGGCCGCTGGAGGTCGGGTCGCGCTGCTCGATGGCGAACACCGAGGCCTGCACGAAGCCGTCGAACAGGTGGCTGATGTCGTCCAGCAACTGGCGGTTCTCGATGGCCACAGCGGCCTGGCTGGCCAGCGCGCGCAGCGACACCGCGGTGATCTCGTCAAAGGCGATCACCTCGCCTGCACCCGGCTGTCCCGGCGCCTGCTGGCGATTGATGAATTCCAGCACGCCGACCACCTGATGCCGGTGGTTAAGCATCGGGATCGCCAGCAGCGACATGGTGCGGTAGCCCATGTGCAGGTCGAACGAGCGGTTGAAGCTGTAGGGCGCATCGGCGGGAATCGCATAGGCATCGGCGATATTCAGCTCGGTACTGGTGAGCGCCACGTAGCCGGCGATGGAGGCGCGGGTCAGCGGCATGCGCTGCTCCTGGAAGTTGGTGGACAGCGAGCTGTTCTGGGTCAGCTTGAACACCAACTGCGGGTTGTCCGGCTGCCGATCATCCACCAGGAACAGCGAGGCGGCGTCGCTGTTGGACAGCCGTCGGCCTTCGATGAGGATCTTGTCCAGCAGGCGATTGAGGTCCTTTTCCGCCGACAGCGCCAAGCCCACGTCTACCAGTTGGCGCAGGTCGTCGTCCTTGCTTTGCAGGGCCGCGGCCAGGCGCTCGGTCTTGTCCCGCAGCCGTCGCTGGTCGGCGGCGAAGGCGAGCAGCGCCTGCAGTTCCTCGGCGCTCGCCGCGGCCGGCAGCGGCAGGACCCCCTCGAGCGTATCGAAGGCCACCAGGGTCGCTCCGCCGGCCTGCCATTGGGGCAGCGGACCTCGATCCAGCAGGGCCGCGTCCACCAGCAACACATCGATACCCTCGCTCTCGGCCGGAGCCGCAAGGCAGCGAAACACGGCGTCGCCGTTCGCCAGCCGGGCGTACAGGGGGTGTGAGGAGAAGTTCGGGCTATGCCCGACGACAAAGCTGGCTACTGAGTTCATGACCACTCCGGCCGGGCGCCCGGGAACCTGATAGCAATTCAGTATTGCACAGCACCAGCGAAGCGGCCTGCCGCGCGTCCGACGCGAACGGTAGCCCGGCGCGTGGACGAAGCACCCACGCCAGCCTGACCTCGCGCCCGTCGCTCCGGGCGCGGGGCGCGACTTGCCCTAGGCCGGCACCGGCTCGGCCATGCCGTCGCGCATGCGCAAGGCATCATGGCCGAAACAGCGCGCGGCCTGGACCAGGGCCAGCATGGTCAGCAGCAGCGCCAGCGGAATCAGGAACATGGCGCTGTGCAAACCCACTGCCTTGAAGGCTTCGGTCATCTGCGTGGCGCCGGCGGCCAGGCGCGCCGCTTCGGCGTAGTGGTCGGACAGCAGCCCGACCACCACCGGGCCCAGGCCACCGCCGAGCAGGTAGAGGCCGGCGAAGAACAATGCCATGGCGGTGGCCCGCAGGCGCGGTTCGACCACGTCCTGGATCGCCGTGTAAACGCAGGTATAGAAGTTGTAGGAAAACAGCCAGCCGACACTGAACAAGGCGACGAACACGCCGACTGCCACCTGCCCGAGCAACAGTGCATAACCGGTGGCCCCGGCCGCTACCAGCATGCTGAAGGCACCGAGCAGCAGGCGCCCGCGCTCGGACCTCTGGTGCGCCCGGTCGGCGAGCCAGCCGCCCAGGGTCAGGCCCACCAGGCCGGTCAGGCCGACGATCACCCCGGTGGCCATCGCCGCCTGTTGCAACGGCAGCGCGAAGTAGCGTTGCAGCATCGGCACCATGAACGAGTTGCAGGCATAAGCGGCGAAGTTGAAGGCCAGCCCGGCGATCATCAACCACCAGAAGGTGCGGATCGCCAGCACCTTGCGCAGCGGCCGGTCTACCGGCGTCTGCGCCACCTTCACCGTCTCCGCCGCGCCCCGGGCCGGTTCCTTGATGAAGAACATGAACAGCGCCAGCAGCAGGCCCGGCAAGGCGGCGAGAAAGAACGGCGCACGCCAGCTGTCGAAGGCCTTGACCATCGCGCCGATGGTGAAAAACGCCAGCAGCAGGCCGAGCGGCAACCCGAGCATGAAGATGCCCATCGCCCGCGAGCGTTTGTGGGCCGGAAACAGATCGCCAATCAGCGAATTGGCCGCCGGCGCGTAGCTGGCCTCGCCGATGCCGACGCCCATGCGGATCAGCAGGAAGCTCCAGAAATTCCACGCCATGCCGTTCAGCGCAGTGAGCCCGCTCCAGGCCGTCAATCCCCAGCCCATGATCTTGCGCCGCGCGCCGTTGTCGGCCATGCGCCCGAGGGGAATCCCGGCGATGGCGTAGACGATGGTGAAGGCCGTGCCGATCAGGCCGATCTGCAGGTCGCTGAGCTGCCACTCCAGGCGGATCGGCTCGATGATGATGGCCGGGATGGTGCGGTCGAAGAAGTTGAACAGGTTGGCGAGGAAGAGCAGGAAGAGCACGCGCCAGGCATTGGCGGCTTGAATGGATTGCTGCATGAGGTCCGATCTCGTGTTGTCGTCTTGTCCGGCGAACGCTGCGCCGGAAGTCCAAGGCCGCAATCTAGAGCCTTCGTCCGCGGCTGTCTGCGGCGTATGGGCGAATATTGTGTAACAGCGCACGCTTGGGGCTCCCGACAGCGCCGGGTCGGCCGCCCTGGCACGGTGGGCGAGCCCATACCCGCCACGCTTGGAAAAACCCGGCTCCGTGCAGGCAAATGCGGCGAACCGGCGAAAAATCCATTCTTTGCTAGAGTGAAACGACAGCTGCGACAGCGGACGCCAAGGCACCCGGGGCACCGCCGCGCGGTCACTTCGAGACCTTGGGGATGTCACTCATGAAAACTGGAATAGACGAAGCCTCCGCAGTCGAAAGCGCATCCCGGCAAACGCCCGAGCCGGGCAAGCCCGTCCGCAGCAAGGCGCCGCGCCAGGCGCAGGCCCTGGTCACGAACGGCGACAGCGCGGAACAGCACATGTATTTCACCGAGCGTGACATCGAGCGCATCCTCGACAACCTCGATGGCTTGCGCAACATGGTCTTTCCCCTTGCCGGCATCGATGACGACGCCGAGCAGCGCAGAGCCCAGCACTTCCCCTCCGTATGCCTGATCGGCCTCGGCCGCTGCGGCTCGAATATCGCGCTGGACGTGGCCTCTCTGGTCTACAACGCGCGCCGGTTCTATCTCAACGAATTCAACACCGAGGAAAACGCCTCCACCGAGCCGGACTATCGGCCGACCCGCTGGATTCGCAAGAACTTCCTTTCCGCCAACAAGGCGGTGAAACCGGTGTTCCTCATCGAACCGCTGGTGATGCTCGGCGACCTGGACAAGGACATCGAGGGCCGCATCCGCTTCTCGCGCAAGGGGGAGACCAGCGGGTTTCTCAGCGACTACAGCAAAATGAAGATCATGGACCTCTCCGAGGTGCATGCCGGCGGCGCAGGCAATGCGCCGATCCTCGGCCAGTACCTGGCCAAGATCATTCTCAACAAGGACACCGGGCGCTTTTCCAATGCCGACTGGAAGTTCATCCACAGCTACCTGATCGACTCCTGCGGCATCAAGGCCAACCAGTCGCGGCTGTACTTCTATATCTTCAGCGCCGGCGGCGGCACCGGCTCGGGCATGGCCTCGGAATTCGGCCTGGCCCAGCAGTTCGCCTACATGAGCAAGACCTTCGATCCCAACCAGACACACGAAGACGACGAACAGCGCGGACACTCCTTCGTCTTCGAACCGATCTTCACCAGCGGCATCTGCATCCTGCCGAACATCTCCGACCAGCGCAGCGAGATGTCCGAGGCCCTGCACATCAACGCCGGGCGCCTGCTGTGCAAGTACCTCGCCGAGGAGTGGGACTTCTCCTACAACTTCGACAACGAGGAGAGCAGCGAAAGCGTGATGGGCCGCATCCGCCCCTGGAACGCCATGATGCTGATTTCCAACGACATCATGCGCTACGCCGAGGAAACCGATGACGGCAACATCCAGAACATCGACGTCAACGCCATGGAGCGGCACGCCAACCAGTACATTTCCCAACAGATCTTCAATATCCTCACCGCCCAGGCGGTGACCACCGACTACGACCAGAACTACTTCCGCCGCGCCGGCATCGACATCGGCGAAACCATTCGCCTGGATGCCAACGACCTGTTCATGAGCCTGGCCGGGCCGGTCGCCGTTGCCTATGCGGAATCCGTGGTGCCCGAGCAGGCCGCGCTGGCCTCGGAGAAGTTCCGCGTACTGGAGAAGGAGCAGGCACGGCTGAACATCGACGATCTGTTCTTCCGCTCCATAGACCTGCCGCACTTCAACAAGATCACCCAGGCCATCGAGGGCATCAGTCTGCTGCCGATCGAGTCCCAGCGCTACCGCAATGCCCTGGAGCGCTACAAGAAGTCCGGCTACGATGCCGCCGAACTGCGCGACCTGCACTTCTTCAAGAACTGCTCGTCAGTGGTCTCCATCGTCTCGCTGCCGAAGGACTACAAGCTCTCCTACATGGACCTGAACCGGCTCAAGACCCACCTCAACAGCCTGTTCCCCAACACCACGCTGAAACGCTATGCCCTGGTGATCGGCGCCTCGGCGAACCTTTCGCTGACCACTCTGATCGTCAAGAGCCCGTGCCTGTCGGACGATTTCCTGACCCTGATCGTGGCCTTCATCAAGCGCTGCTTCGCCAAAGACGAGCACCGCTACGACGAGAGCCTGGACAGCGCGGTATTGGACTTCATCGTTGCCGATACCTTCGACGAGGCGCGGGTGGATGCGATGCTCAACGAGCACGAGAACCCGGCGAAGATCCTCGACACCAACTGGTACGCGATCAAGCCGATGTACGAGAAGAAGTACCGCGAGCTGATCCACGACCCGGACAAGTTCGTCTCCATCAACGACATCCGCCTGTCGCGCGACAGCGTGAAGAAGGCCATCAAGTACCTGCGCGAGATCTACCGCCACCGCATCGGCAAGACCAAGGTCATATCGCTGAACAACTATGGCCCGGAAAAGCCCGAATCACGCCCCAACCGCCCTCGCACCCGCCATGGCAAGGATGATTTGAAGCTCGGCGACATCGACCTGGAGTGAAAGCACGGCATCCCAGTGGGAACGGGCCATGCCAGCGAAGCATGGCCGGACGTTCTATCGCGAGGAACGACGCTGCTCGGCCAGGCGTTCGGCCAGTCGTTCAAGCTCGGGACTGGCACCTTCCGGCAGCTTGCGCAGCACCTGCTGGGTCAGGTGCATTTGCTTGATGAAGCGGCGGCAGTTCTTGCACAGCAACAGATGCCGACGCACCGCCAGCTTTTCGCGAAAGCTCATCTGGCGGTCGAGGTAGTCGCTCGATCGCGCGACCAGCTCCTTACAATTCAGCATTGGCCGGTCTCCTCGAAATGCTCCAGGGTGGCAAAGACCTTCAGGCGCGCTCGATGCAGCAGCACACGCACATTGGAGAGGGAGATGTCCAAAAGATTACAGATCTCTTCCATTTCCAGTCCCTGGCGCTCACGCAGCGTCAGCACGCTGCCTTGCAGGTCGGAGAGGCTGGCCAGGGTCTTCTCCAGGCACTCGCGCAGCTCCTCTTCGGTGAGCAGGGCGTCAGGCGTGTCCTCATGCCAGGCGAAGGGCGCGACCAGCCAGTGGCCATCGGCGGCGAAGCGCTCGTCGCCGACGGTGCCATGGGGGGCCGGCAGGTCGTCCATCAGCACCTCGCGGCGATTGCTCTTGAGGCGGGTCTTGGCGGTGTTGGCGGTGATGGTCAGCAGCCAGGTCTTCAGGCTGGAGCGTCCCTGGAAGCCGTCCAGGCTGCGCACCACGGCGAGCCAGGCATCCTGCACCACTTCGTCGGCATTGCGGCTGCCGACGATCGCATAGGCCACCGCGCGCATGGCGCCCTGGTAGGCGCCGACCAGCTCGCGGAACGCCCGCTGCTCGCCGGCCAGCAGGCGCGGCAGCAGATCGGCATCGGCAGGCTGGCTCATCAGCGTTTGCGCAGAATGACGCTGCCGATGGAATACCCGGCACCGAAGGAGCTGAGCACGCCGAGGGAGCCGCTGGGCAGGTCGTCCTGGTACTTGTGCAGCGCGATCACCGAGCCGGCGGAGCTGGTATTGGCATAGGTATCGAGGATCACCGGCGCCTCGTGGGGCTCGGCGTCGCGACCGAGCAGCTTGCGCGCGATCAGCAGGTTCATGTTGAGGTTGGCCTGGTGCAGCCAGAAACGCTTGATCTCGCCGATGTCGATGGCGTGCTCCGCCAGGTGGCTGGCGATCAGCTCGGCGACCATCGGGCAGACATCGCGAAAGACCTTGCGGCCTTCCTGCACGAACAGCTTGTCGCGCGTGCCGATGCCCTCTTCCGCGGCGCGGTTGAGGAAGCCGAAGTTGTTGCGAATGTTGTTGGAGAACTGGGTCAGCAGTTTGGTGCCGAGAATCTCGAACTGGTAGGGCGAGGTGGCCTGGTCGGCGCGCTCGACGACCACCGCGGTGCAGGCGTCGCCGAAGATGAAGTGGCTGTCGCGGTCGCGGAAGTTCAGGTGGCCGGTGCAGATCTCCGGGTTGAGCATCAGTACCGCGCGGGCCTGGCCCAGTTGCACCATGTTGGTGGCCGCTTGCAGGCCGAAGGTGGCGGAGGAACAGGCGACGTTCATGTCGTAGCCGAAACCCTGGATGCCGAGGGCGGCCTGCACTTCGATGGCCACCGCCGGGTAGGCGCGCTGCAGGTTGGAACAGGCGACGATCACCCCGTCGATATCCGCCACGGTGCGACCGGCGCGCTCCAGCGCCTGTTTGGCGGCAGCCACGGACATTTCGCAGAGGATGCCCCACTCGTCGTTGGAGCGCTCGGGAATGCGCGGCACCATGCGCTGCGGATCGAGGATGCCGTCCTTGTCGATGACGAAGCGGCTCTTGATGCCGGAGGCCTTCTCGATGAAGGCGGCGCTGGACTCGGTCAGCGCTTCGACTTCGCCGCGGGCGATGGCCTCGGCGTTGTCGGCATTGAATTGCTGAACATAGGCATTGAAAGAAGCGACCAGTTCTTCGTTGGAGATGCTGTTCGCCGGGGTATACAGGCCGGTGCCACTGATAACTGCGTTGTGCACGGTCGTTCCTCTCTAGACGGCCGCTCTGAGGCGGCTTGTGATGTGCAAAACCTCTGGCTGCGAGCCACAGGCACATGTTCTGCTTCTGCCCAAGCAAAGGGGGCAAGGCCCCGTAAACCGCAGAGTTTGCCACAGCCAGGCAGGCCGCGTCCGCCGTCCGATGGACGCCCCGGCGACAACCGGGCCACTCGCTGAAAAAGATGCCTACCGGTTGGCATCCGGCAGATGGCCATTATCCCGTTGGCGGGCCGAACAGCCAGGGAGCCGGCCACCAGAACCCGGCCGATGAACGGCTCCACCATCAACGCTCCGCGCATGCTTCGCCGTGGCGCGCCCGTCCCGTCCATCCGCTGGCCATTGCCTGTCGCCGCCGGCACTGATATCTGTATAAACGAACAGTACTCCAGCGCACCCTCATGTCGTTCCAGCCCGATCCCCGCTTCTACTACCTGACGAACTTTCACAAGGCACTCGCCTGGCTCGGCGAACGCTATGGCGACCTGCTGCTGGACGTCGAGCGGGCATTCCTCGATCGGTTCGCGCAGCTGGAGACTCCCGCCCAGGCGCTGCTGGTGCGCATGATCATGCGCAAGGGTCCGCATTTTCGTGCCAGCAAGCTGGCCTATGAAGAGATCGGCTGCCCGCGCCGTGCCGCCGAGCCTCTGCTGGCCGAAGGCTGGGTGGTGGACACGGCCGTCCTGTCGCTGGACGAGCTGTTCGCCCTGCTGCGCAAGGATGAGATCCTCACCCGCTTCAGCGACCACCCCGTGAGAGCCGGCCTGAAGAAACCCGAGCTACGGGAGCTGCTCGACCCGCACTTCCCCGAGCCGCTCCGTTTCGCCCAATGGTGCCCCGGGCTCGACGATCCGCTGTATTCCCTGGCCATCGCCGAGCTGTGCGAGCGCCTGCGGCTGATGTTCTTCGGCAACCTGCACCAGGACTGGTCGGAGTTCGTGCTCGCCGACCTCGGCATCTTCCGCTACGAGAACGTACCGCTGACTGCCGAATCCCGCGGCTTTCGCTGTCGCGGGGACGTGGATGCCTACCTGCATCTGCGGCGCTGCCGGGACAATTTCGAGGCCGGAGAGCCAATCGCCGAAGTGCTGGAGCAGATCGGTCCGCTGCGCAGCGACAACCCCCATCTCGCCGAGCGCCGCGCCAAGCTGCTGTATCTGATCGGCCAACAACTGGAGCGCGAGGCGGATCTGGACAACGCACTCGCCGTCTACCAGGCCAGCGGCTATCCCGGCGCTCGGGCACGCCAGGTGCGCGTGCTGGAGCGTGCCGGGCGCTTGGCCGAAGCCCATGCCCTGGCCCGGCAAGCGGCAGACGATCCGGAAAGCGATGCCGAAGCGCAGTTGATCGACCGCGCCCTGACACGGCTGAACCGTCAGCTCGGCCTGGCCAAGGGCACGCGCCGGAGCGCTCCGCCGGCGGGGCGCATCGACCTCTGCCTGCCGCGTCCGCACGGGCTCAGCGTCGAACAATGCGTACAGTTGCACCTGAGCACTGCGCAAGCGCCGGTGCACTATGTGGAAAACACACTGATCTGCAGCCTGTTCGGCCTGCTCTGCTGGCAGGCGATCTTCGCCCCGCTGCCCGGTGCCTTCTTCCACCCCTTCCATGTCGGCCCGGTGGACCTGCTGCGGGCCGACTTCCATCATCGCCGCGCCGACCTGTTCGCCGCCTGCCTGGCACAGCTCGACAGCGATGCCTACCAGATCGCCATCCGTCACACCTACGCGGAGAAGTTCGGCCTCCAGTCGCCGTTCGTGTTCTGGAGCCTGCTCACCGAGGAGTTGCTCGACCAGGCGCTGGCCTGCCTGCCGGCGGCGCACCTGAAGGCTTGGTTCCAGCGCCTGCTCGCCGACATCCCGGCCAACCGCGCCGGCATGCCCGACCTGATCCAGTTCTGGCCGGCCGAGCGGCGCTACCGCATGATCGAAGTGAAAGGCCCCGGCGACCGCCTGCAGGACAACCAGCGGCGCTGGCTGGCGTTCTGCGCCGAGCACGGCATGCCGGTGGACGTCTGCTACGTGCAGTGGGCGGACGCATGAGCTATCGGGTCGCCGTGCGCGCGCTCTGCGAATTCACCGCCAAGGCAGGCGACCTCGACCTGCGCTTCACCCCGGCCCCGACGCCCCAGGAAGGCATCGCCGGCCACGCCACCGTGGTGTCTCGGCGTGGCGACGGATACCTGGCCGAACTGCCGCTGGAAGGCGAATATCGGAACCTGCTGGTGCGCGGCCGGGCGGATGGCTACGACCCGGTCGCCAACCGGCTGGAAGAGATCAAGACCCATCGCGGCGACATCTCCCGCATTCCGGACAACCACCGGCAACTGCACTGGGCCCAGGCCAAGGTCTACGGCTGGTTGCTCTGCGCCGAACGGGGCCTGGAGCGCATCGACCTGGCGGTCGTCTACTTCAACGTCGTCAGCCAGAAGGAGACGCCATTCCGCCAGTCCTATGCCGCCGAGGAACTACGAGCCTTCTTCGAACTGCACTGCCGGCGCTTCATCGCCTGGGCCGAACGCGAAGCGCAGCACCGCATCGCGCGCGACCAGGCGCTGGGCGCACTGCGCTTTCCCCACGCCGGCTTTCGCCATGGCCAGCGCCAACTGTCGGAAGCGGTCTACCGCGCCGCGCGGGCCGGCCACAGCCTGATGGCCCAGGCCCCCACCGGCATCGGCAAGACCATCGGCACGCTGTTTCCGCAGCTCAAGGCGATGCCGGGCCAGCAGCTGGACCGCCTGTTCTTCCTCACCGCCAAGACACCCGGGCGGCGGCTGGCGCTGGAAGCGCTGGGCACCTTGCGCGGGCAACAGGAGGCAATGCCCCTGCGCGTGCTCGAGCACGTCGCGCGGGACAAAGCCTGCGAGCATCCGGACAAGGCCTGCCACGGCGACTCCTGCCCCCTGGCCAAGGGCTTCTACGACCGCCTGCCCGCCGCCCGCCAGGCTGCGCTCGACGGCGCCTGGCTGGACCAGGCCCGCGTGCGCGAGGCCGCCCTCGCCCACCAGGTCTGCCCCTACTACCTGAGCCAGGAACTCAGCCGCTGGGCCGACGTGGTGGTGTGCGACTACAACTACTACTTCGACATGAGCGCCCTGCTCTACAGCCTCACCGTGCTCAACGACTGGCGCGTGGCGCTGCTGGTGGACGAGGCCCACAACCTGGTGGAACGCGGACGCAAGATGTACACCGCCGAACTCGGCCAGGGCAGCCTGCAGGTGCTGCGCAAGACCGCACCGGCTGGAGTGAAGAGCACACTGGAGCGGGTCAATCGCCATTGGAACCAGTTGCACAAGGATCAGGCGACGCCCTACCAGATCTATCCCACTGCGCCGGATCTGTTCATCGCTGCGCTGCAGAAGGCGGTCAGCGCCATCACCGACCATCTGACCGACCAGCCCACCGGCAACGATGCCGACCTGCTGCGCTTCTACCTCGACGCCCTGCTGTTCTGCCGCCTGGCCGAAGCCTTCGGCCCGCATTCGCTGTTCGATATCAGCCGTCACATCGGCACACGCGGACGCGCGCTATCCACCCTGTGCCTGCGCAACGTGGTGCCGGCGCCCTTCCTTGCCCCGCGCTTCGAGGCGGCCCACAGCACCACGCTGTTTTCCGCCACCCTGAGCCCGGCGAACTACTACGCCGACCTGCTCGGCCTGCCGCCAGGCACGCCCTGGCTCGACGTGGACTCGCCGTTCAGCGCCGAGCAACTGCAAGTGCAGGCGGTGAGTAACCTGTCCACCCGCTACCAGCACCGCGCCCGCTCGCTGGTGCCGATCAGCGCGCTGATGGCCCGGCAGTTCGCCGAGCGACCGGGCAACTACCTGGCCTTCTTCAGCAGCTACGACTACCTGCAGCAGGTACTGGAGTGCTTCGTGCGCCAGCACCCGCAGGTCCCGGTGTGGGTGCAGTCGCGGCAGATGGACGAAACCCAGCGCCAGGTGTTCCTCGACCGCTTTTGCGCCGGTGGTCGGGGTATCGGCTTCGCCGTGCTCGGCGGCGCCTTCGGGGAAGGCATCGACCTGCCCGGCGAACGGCTGATCGGCGCCTTCGTCGCCACCCTCGGCCTGCCGCAGATCAATCCGATCAACGAAGCAATCAAACAGCGCATGCACGCCATGTTCGGCAACGGCTACGACTACACCTACCTCTACCCCGGCCTGCAGAAAGTGGTGCAGGCCGCCGGCCGGGTGATCCGCACCCAGGATGACCGGGGCGTCGTCTACCTGATGGACGACCGCTTCGCCCAGCCCGCCGTGCGCCGGCTGCTGCCCACCTGGTGGGAGGTCGGGCGCTGCCGCCTGTCCCCCGGCGATAGCGCTGTCCCATCGCTGGACAGCCAGCCGGCCCTGCTCTAACGTCGATCCCCCACAGCGAGGACGCGGCGATGCACGACACCCCCGACTTCACCACCGACTGGATTCGCCGCACCCCGGAGTCGGCCCGCCTCGAACGCATCGAAGCCTTCTTCCGTGGCCACGCCTTCCACCCCCACCGCCACGACACCTACGCCATCGGCCAGACCCTCTCCGGCGTGCAGAGCTTTCACTATCGGCGCAGCATGCGCCACAGCCAGCCGGGGCACACCATGGTGCTGCACCCGGACGAACTGCATGACGGCCACGCCGGCACCGACGCCGGCTTTCACTACCGCATCGCCTACGTCGAGCCGGCGATGATCCAGCGCATCCTCGGCGGCAAGCCGCTGCCCTACGTCCAGGACGGCCTATCCCACGACCCGCGCCTGCACCAGGCCACCCGCGCCCTGCTCGACAGCATGGACGAACAGGGCGATCCGCTGGCCGAAGACGACGCCCTGTTCGACCTGGCCATCGCCCTCGACGCCGCCGCCGGCGCACGCAGGCAGCGCCAGGGCCTGGACTACCGCGCGGCGGAACGCGCCCGCGAATACATCCACGGCGCGCTCGATCGCAGCCTGTCGCTGGCCGAGCTGGAACAGGCCAGTGGCCGGGATCGCTGGCGATTGTCGCGGGACTTTCGCGAGCTGTTCGGCACCAGCCCCTACCGTTACCTGACCATGCGCCGGCTCGACCGGGTGAAGCAGCTCCTCGCCGCGGGCCGCAGTCTCGCCGACACCGCTGCCCTCACCGGCTTCGCCGACCAGAGCCACATGACCCGGCAGTTCGGCAAGACCTTCGGCATTTCCCCGGCGCGCTGGCTGCGCATGCTTGGCTCCGCGCAGGATCGTTCAAGACAGCCCGGCTGATGGCTGGCTAGGCTTGCCCCATCCATAGCCAGGAGCACAGCCATGACCGACTACCAAGCGATCAACCTCAGCGGCAAGCTCGACCTCATCCACGAGCGCTGGCAGCCGAGGGTCATCGCCGAGATGAACGACTACCAGTTCAAACTGGCGAAGATCGAAGGCGATTTCATCTGGCACAGCCACGCCGACACCGACGAAACCTTCCTCGTACTCAGCGGCAATCTGCGCATCGACTTCCACGACGGTGCCGTCCACCTCGGCCCCGGCGAACTCTTCGTGGTGCCCAAGGGTGTAGAGCACAAGCCCTATGCCGAGCACGAGGTGCACATCATGCTGATCGAACCGCGTGGGGTGCTGAATACCGGCGAGCAAGGCGGCGAGCGCACGGCGCGGAACGATGTATGGATCTGACCTGCTCGCCACGCGCCTGAACGGGCCATGTCGGCGATGCAGCGCTTGCTCTAGACTTGCGCCCCCATCCCTGCCTGGTCCATCCACGTGTCCGTACCGCAACGAAGCCTCCTGGGGTTGTTGATTTTGCTGGCGTCCGGGCTTGCATTCGCCTGGTTGATGGGCGAACGCCTGACACGCACAGCGAACCAGGCGTTACCGGCGCCGAAAATGGAGGCTGAGGGGATGGCGTACGGACGCACCCGCGGATGGTTCGTCGAGGCACGGCCAGGCGAGCGCTGTGCATTGCTGCTTCACGGGATACGCGCCAACCGGACCAGCATGGAGGCACGCGCCGAGTACCTGAAACGGCAAGGCATTTCCTCCCTGCTGATCGATATGCAGGCCCACGGTGAAACCGGGGGCGAACGCATAACCTTTGGCTACCGGGAATCCAAGGACGCTGCCAATGGGGTGGCGTACCTGAGAGAGGTCAGGGGCTGCTCGAAGATTGTCGCCATCGGCCAATCGCTCGGCGGCGCTGCCGCCCTTCTGGGCGACGGGCCGCTCGCGGTGGAGGCGCTGGTGCTCGAATCGGTCTATCCCGCCATTGAAGATGCAGTCGCCAATCGTCTGCAGACTCGGCTGGGTATTCTTGGCCGAGCACTGTCGCCGCTGCTGTACGAGCAGATTCCCTTGCGCATCGGCATCCCGCTTTCCGAGCTCCGCCCCCTTGAAGCCATCGCCCGGGTGCAATGCCCTGTGCTGATCATCGGCGGCGGCGTCGACAGAAGCACTCCCCCTTCCGAAACCAAGGCCATGTACGATTCGGCACCAACCCCGAAGTCGCTGTGGATCGTCGAAGGCGCAGGGCATGTGGATATGCACCGCTTTGCCGGCGACGCCTACGAGCGCAGGCTGGGCGCGTTCATCGCCGAGAGCCTGTAGAGCGCATGCATGCTGATCGCCCTGAAACCCAACCTGAACGCGCCTGGCCCATAGGTAACCGATGTCCATTACGCTCGAAGTCGAACGCATCCTGCGGGTCGACCATGCTGGCGAACGCGGTGCGGTGAGCATCTACCGATCCCAGATCGCCATTGCCAGGCGCCTATGGCCGAAGGAGGTCCCGGCGCTGGAGGCAATGCTCGCCCACGAGCAATCGCACCTGGAGATTTTCGAAGCAGCACTCGCCAGCCGAAACGCCCGCACTTGCCATGCGCTGAGGCTCTGGAGCTGGGGCGGCACCGTGCTCGGACTGGCCACCGCATTGCTGGGCCCCAGAGCCATCTGGGCCTGCACCGCAGCGGTCGAGCACACGGTCTGCCTGCACCTTCAGGCACAGATCACCTTCCTGAAACGGCATGACCCGCTTGCCTTGCAGGCCGTTCAAGCCATCGAGCAGGATGAGCAATGCCATCTCGCCCATGCGCTTGGACAAGGGGGCGGGTCTGCCGGCGCCTACCGACTGATATGGATGCTCGTTACGTCGAGCACCACGCTTGCCATATGGCTGTCCAGGCGGCTGTAGCAGCCAATGGATTCACCGGGCAAAAGAAAGGAGCACACCATGGATACCCAGGAATTGTTTTTGGCGGGCGATGCACTCTACGAGAAGGGCGACCTCGTCGGCGCTTTCGCAACGTTCATGGACGCGGCGCAAAAGGGCGATACCGCATGCATGACGCGCGTGGCCTCCATGTATACCTGCGGTGAAGGCGTGCGTTGCGACTACGACAAAGCGATCGAGTGGGAACTGAAGGCCATCGCCGGTGGAGATGCCAGCGCCCTGCTCAACATCGGAATTTCCTACAGGATCAAAGGCGACATGCGCCAGGCCAAGCAGTGGTTTGAAAAGGCGCTGGATGCAGGAGACGACAGCGGCGCGCTCGAACTGGCAAAGCTCTACATGGTGACCGTCAAGGAACGGGCAAAGACCATGGAGTCTCTGGAAAAGGTGATTACCAGCCCAAACGTGTGCGCGGCCGAAATCGAAGAAGCACGTCAGCTACTAGGCGCGCTCACGGACTCAAGCCCGAAATAGGCATATACCGCCAATGCAGGGAACGGCCACGTTTCACCGCTCTCAACTTATCCAATCTGGAAGTATTCCCGCCCCTGGAGCCCTTTCGAAGCCCAATAGATCGCTACCAGTGGGACATTGACAATTCAAGGATAGGCCTCACCCACACCATGGATAACAACAAGCTGCACCTCAGCGCCGGGCTTTTATTGCTCGGTAGTTTCGGCACGCTGTTCCTGATAACCGGGGCGGGAGTGCTTGGCTATTGCCTGCAAGTTGCTTGCGGCTTTATCGCCCTGAAACTTTGGCACCGGGAAAAACCGATCTGGAAGTTTCTGGCGGCGCTGATCTTCTTGCCCATCTTGCTGGTCTTGCTGACGCCACGCCTAAAGCCGGTCCCCCCTGACGATCCGGCCCTGTGAGCAGCGCCAAGCCTGCGGGCTTCCGATAACCCAGTGCTCAATCGTTCAGGGCGCGATCCAGCGCTATTACCCTCAATTGATACCCTGTCATTGATAAAAAGTTAGATTTGCGACAATTACTTCAGCCCCCGACATGGCGGTCGACGGCGGGGAAACTTCCGACGACCACCTGGGTCCATCCCCCATCGCTTCGCTGAAGGACGATGGCAACCCAGACACTCTCAGTCACTCACCTAACAATAGTGCCGGGCATGGATCGGCTTGGATGATTGTTGTCAGCCAATAGCAATTAGCCACTTTGCAAGAGCGCGACTTATCGCGCTGGTATCTGTTTAAGCATGCTGTTTCGCGCCTGGGAATGGACCTTACCGATCAGAGGCTACAACGGACATGACAAGAAAATTACCGCATTCGTTGTTGTTTGCATTCTTCATTGCCCTGCTCTATTCCGGCTTCGGCTATGCCAAGCAGGGGCAGGACATTCTCGCGTACCTGCAATCCGTACCGGGTATGGAAGCGCAGGAACTGAACAATCCGCCCGAGGGCTATCGCTACTTCCTGCTGCGCTACGAGCAGCCGGTGGATCACGAGAACCCGGCGATGGGTACCTTCAAACAGCGCATGGTGCTGCTGCACAAGTCCACCGAGGCGCCGATGGTGCTGTCCACCAATGGCTACGACATTGCCGTCAGCACCTACCGCTATCCGCTGACCCGCGTGCTCGGCGCCAGCCAGTTGAAGGTGGAGCACCGTTATTTCGCTGAATCGCGGCCCGACCCGCTGGACTGGCAGTACCTGACCATCAAGCAGGCAGCGACCGATCATCACCGCATCGTCGAGGCCATCCGTCCGTTCTACAGCGGCAAGTGGGTATCCAACGGCGCCAGCAAGGGCGGCATGACCGCCATGTATCACCGCCGCTTCTATCCGGACGACGTGGACGGCACCGTGGCCGATGTGGCGCCGCAGAGCTTCGGTCGGCTGGACCGCCGCTACGTGACCTTCCAGAACCATGTCGGCCCGGAGTCCTGCCGTGCTGACCTGAAGGCCTATCAGCAAGAGGTGCTGAAGCGCCGGGAAACCATGAAGGCCTACATCCAGAGCTACGCGCAGGAAAACGACCTGCAGTTCAACCTGGAAGGCGGCCTGGACCGCGTGCTGGACCTGACCATTGGCGAGCTGTATTTCCAGTTCTTCCAATACGGCTCGCTGGATAACTGCGACACCATTCCGAGCACCGCCGCGAGCGATCAGGAACTGTTCGACTTCATGCTCGCCTGGGGCCCGCTGACCTTCGTCACCGACGAGGGCATCGAGCAGTACGAGCCGTACTTCTACCAGGCGATCACCCAGCTGGGTTACCCGCGCCTGCTCACCCAGCACCTGCGCGGCCTGCTGAAGTACGACCCGAACGACTACAGCGCCTACGTCAGCGAGTGGCCGAGCCAGCCGTTCGACAAGCTGGCGATGTGGGACGTGGCCAAGTTCGTCGGCCTGCAGAGCAAGAACGTGATGATGATCTACGGCGACATCGACCCCTGGACCGCCGCCGCGTTCTTCCTACCGGATTCCTACCGGCGCAGCACCAAGAAGTTCATGATTCCCGGTGGCAACCATGGCTCCAACATCCTCGCCCTCAGCGGAGCGGAGCAGGAGCTGGCCTTCGCCATGCTGGAACAATGGACCGGCGTGAAGCCGAGCGTGCCGCCCATGATGCTGAAGCAGGAGACTGGTTCGGCAGAAGCGGCTGAAGAGTTGATCCGCCGGCCGCTATAAAAAAGCGACAGGCAAAGCCCCGACGTGCCCTCTGCCCGCCGGGGCTTTTTGCTGGGCGGTGCTATGCGCTCCCCGTTGGGCTTCGCTCAGCGCCAAGCTACCGCCCGTGCGCAGTCGTAGGTTGAGTTGAGGTACGAAGCCCAACCTTCGAGGCCTGGCCCGGAATCGGTGCAGGGCTATGCCTCGAGGTCGCCGGGCAGCAGCGCAAAGCCCATCTCGCGCACCAGCCCGCTGCCAAGCAAGGGCGCGAAGTCCCGTTGCGAAGCGGCCTCGCAGTAGGCTCGGAATTCCCGCTCGGACTGCCAAAGCCCTCTGAGCAGCCAGTGATCGTCGGGCGCGGGCAGGCGCTCCAACGAACTGGCCCGGCAGCCCCTGGCTTGGCGGGTGCGCTGCAGTAACTGGCCGAGGCGCGCGTCGAGGGCTTCTTCCCGTTGGGGATGGGGACGAATGCGCAGGTGGCTGACGATCGGTTGTTCGCGGCTCATGGCGCAGGCTCCTTGGACGAGAACGGACCCGGCATCGGGGTGGTGCCGTTGCTGCAACGGTACGCAACCGGCGCTCCGCGGCGTTAGGCGGTTCCTGCCACGACCTTGCACGATCCTGCATGGCACCGTGAAAACCCACCAGGCCCAGCCGATACTGCGCAAGCCTTCCGGCTGCTGGATTGCCTATTTCTCCCCTGCGATTGCACGATCCTGCCATTTGCTCGACCGATCTGGCTCCGCGCAGGCGGGAGCGGAGTAAGCTCTGCGCAACTATCGATACAGGCAGCTCCCGGCATGGCAGCGCTCGACTCCCTTCCCATCGACACGCTCAGGCAGGCCCAGGCCGAGCTGGCGGCGCTGATCCTGCGTCAGGCCCCGGGCGAAGGCGTGCACCAGACCGCCATCGGGCCGCTGTCGCTGGTGCGTTGCGACACGCCCACCGAGATCCAGCACGGCGTGCACAAGCCGGCGCTGTGCATCATCGCCCAGGGCCACAAGGATGTCTGGCTGAACGAGCAGCACTACCGCTACGACCCGCTGCATTACCTGGTGGTATCGGTCACCCTGCCGGTGCGCGGGCGGGTGATCGAGGCTTCGCCGGAGCTGCCCTACCTGTGCCTGCGCCTGGATGTCGACCCGCAGCAGTTGGCCAAGCTGATCGCCGACGCCGGCCCGCTGGCGGTGCCGAGCCGGCCGGCCGAACGCGCGCTGTATGTAGAGCGCCTGGATACCTCGCTGCTGGATGCCGTACTTCGGTTGATGCGCCTGCTGGACACACCACGGGACATCGGCGTGCTGGCGCCGCTGGCGATCCAGGAGATCTTCTATCGGCTGCTGGACAAGCAAGGCCACCGGCTGCTGGAAATCGCCCGGGTGGACAGCCAGACGCATCGAATCAACCGCGCCATCGAATGGCTCAACGAGCACTATGGCCAGCCCTTGCGCATCGATGAACTGGCCCAGGTGGCACGGCTCAGCCCGTCGGCATTGCACCATCGCTTCAAGGCGGTGACCAGCATGAGCCCGTTGCAATACCAGAAGCACCTGCGCCTGCAGGAGGCGCGCCGGCTGATGCTGGAAGGCTTGAATGCCAGCACCGCCGGCCACCGCGTGGGCTACGACAGCCCCTCGCAGTTCAGTCGCGAATACAGCCGGCTGTTCGGCGCCCCGCCGCTGCGCGATCTGGAGCGGCTGCGCAGCGTCGGTTGAGGGCACGCCGGTCGGCGTGCCCTCCCCTTCAGCCTTGCGCCGCCCGCTGGCGGCGGTACTCGGTGGTGGTCTGGCCGGCGAATCCCCAGTTGTCGGTATCCACCTCCTCGATGACGATATGGGTCAGCGCCGGGTCCTTGTTCAGCACCCGTTGCAGGGTTTCGGTGATTTCAGCGATGACCTGGGCTTTCTGCTCGCGGGTCACGCCATCCTTGGTGATACGTACGTTGACGAAGGGCATTGCGGTTCTCCTGATGTTTTCGCTGGGGTGAAGAAGGGGTGGCTACCACCTGCCGGCGCTCATGC
This sequence comes from Zestomonas ipomoeae, assembly GCF_057128665.1. Classification (NCBI taxonomy): domain Bacteria; kingdom Pseudomonadati; phylum Pseudomonadota; class Gammaproteobacteria; order Pseudomonadales; family Pseudomonadaceae; genus Zestomonas; species Zestomonas ipomoeae. The sequence continues at coordinate 48,907 of NZ_JBSKHQ010000025.1, read as the reverse complement.
CGCCATCCACCGGCAGCACGACGCCGGTGGCGAACGTGGCGCTGGTGAGATAGAGCACGGCATCGGCGATGTCGCTGGCCTTGGCCATGCGTCCGGCCGGCTGCAGGGTATTCAGAAAGGCATGATCGCCAGGGCTGTACATCGGCGTATCGACGATGCCCGGCGCCACGGCGCAAACCTGGACATTGTGCGGCGACAGCTCCAGCGCCAGGGCACGGGTCGCCTGGTTGATACCGCCCTTGATCAGTACCGGCAGCACCGCTGGCACATTCAGCAGCGGTTGCAGGGCAATGCTCGCGGTGACGTTGACGATATGCCCGCTCCGTCGCGGCACCATATGCCTGGCGGCGGCCTGGGAGGCATAGACCACACCCTTGAGGTTGGTCTCGATCAGCCGCTCCAGATCCTCGACGCTGTATTCGGTGAAAGGTTTGGCGATGAATATGCCGGCGTTGTTGACCAGGACATCCACCTGGCCGAAGCGCTCGATGGCACGTTGGAAAAGCGCCACAGAGGTCGCCGGATCGCCGATATCCCCGGCCACGCCGAGAAAGCGCGGCGAATGCCCAAGTTGCTCGGCCGCCGCCTGGAGGCGCTGCGGGTCGCGGGCATTGCCCACTACGTTGCAACCGCGCTCCAGGTAGGCCTCGGCCAGGGCCAGGCCAATGCCGCTGGAGGCGCCGGTGATCACTACGGTCTGGTTGTGCATGTTGGTTCTCCTCGAAATCTGCCGTATCGGCGGTGAGGCGAACTGTATTCATGCGTCGAGAGCGAATAAATTAGCCGTCACTCACTTCAGTTGATACATGGTGTAATCAATGCAGCGGCAGTTCGACGACATTCAGCTAGGCAGCATTGAACTGTTCTGCCTGGCGGCGGAACAGGGCAGCTTCACCGCGGCGGCGGCGATCGCCGGAGTGACGCCGGCGGCGGTCAGCCGCTCGGTCTCGCGCCTGGAAGCGCGCCTGGGGGTTCGACTGTTCGTCCGCACGACCCGGCATATCCGCCTGACCGACGGCGGCCGGGGCTATTTCGAGCAATGCCGGCAGGCGTTGAGCCAACTGGTCGAGGCCGAGCGCGAGGTCACCGGCCAGCAACTCGAAGCGGCCGGCACGCTGCGCATCAGCGTCTCGACCACCTACGGGCACTACCGCATCCTGCCGCTGCTGCCGTCCTTTCGCGAACGCTATCCCGGCGTGAAGGTGGAGGTGCACCTGAGCAACCGCAATATCGATTTCGTCGACGAAGGCTACGACCTGGCGATCCGCGTGCGTGCCCAGCCGGATTCCGGAATGATCGTCCGGCTCCTGGAGGACGCCGACCTGGTGCTGGTGGCCGCACCGGCCTATCTGCAACGGGCGGGCACGCCGACGACCCCGGACGATCTGCATCGCCATGAATGCATTCAGTTCGAACTGCCGAGCAACGGCCGGCATATCACCTGGCTGTTCCGAGAAAACGGCAATGACCGGGAAATACTCACGGAGGGCAGCTACAGCTGTGCGGACGACGTACTCGGTGGGGTGACGCTGGCAAAGAGCGCCGCCGGGCTGTTCCAGACCTATCGCTTCATCGTCGAGGAAGATCTCGCCGAGGGCCGGCTGACAGAGGTGCTGCAACCCTACCGAGGACGCTCGCGGCCATTCAACCTGCTCTATCCCCATGGCCGGCACATTCCGATCCGGGTGCGGGTCTTTGTCGATTTCCTGATGTCGGCGAGCCGGGCCTGGAACGACTGAGCGCGCCAACGGCCAGCCATGAAAAAGCCCGCCCCTCGTGCGAGGGGCGGGCTCCTTGTTCACGCGGCTCGATTATTCCTGGTCGGCTTCGTCGTCCAGTTGCGCGTCATCCGGCATGTCGTAGTCCGCCGACGGCTGGGCCGCACCGGCACCCATGCCCATGGCGCTGCCGACGACCAGCATGGCGAACTCTTCGGGCGCCATCTTCTTGCCATTGAAGTCCACCTGGTTGTCGGCGTACTGCAGGCTGGAAAGGATGTTGTCGCCTTCCACCGTCGCCATGCCGCTGGCCACCGCCAGGCCGCCGGCCATTTCCGCCATCATGCCGGCCTGCATTTCGGCCTGGGCCTGGTCGGCGCCATCCTTGAGCTGGGCGACCAGCACGGAAAGGTCGCGGATCATCGGCTTGGAAACCTGCAGGTTGGCCTGCAGCTGGCTGAGGATCTGCTTGACCATCGCGTCCGGCGCCTGCTCGAAGGACTCCGGCTTGTCCAGGGTCAGCTTGAGGCTGAAGCTGCTCTCGCCACTGGCGGTCTTGAAGGAGAGTTTCTCCAGCGCCAGCGACGGCTTGGCCGCCAGCAAGGTGTTGACCAGCGCGAGCATCTTGTCCTTTTCCTCGTCGCTGATGTCCAGCGCCTGCAGATCCTCGGCGGCCTGGTTGCGGGAGAGGATGCTGGTGTACAGGTCGGCCAGCGGCTGGATGGCAGTGGCGTCCAGGTTGTCGACGCTGAACACCAGCTCGCTGCTGCCGATGACCTTGTCGTCCAGGGTCAGGCTGCCGATCTCGCCGACCGTACGCGCGCTTACCCGCTGGTTGGCTTCGCTGCTGGTGCCGCGCTGCACGATGTCGTTCAGGGCGAAGGTCGGCTGGCCTTCGGCGTTGAACTCGATGCGCTTGATGCCGTACTGCTCGTTACCGAGGAACAGACCGGACTCGCCCTTGGCTTGCTCGCTGTCGAGGGTCAGGCCCTGGATACGCAGGTTGATCGCGTTGCCGCTGGCGGGATTGGCCTTGAACGTCAGCTCGTCGGCACCGCCGCTGACCTGGACGGAGCTGCCCTTGTCCTCGGCCTGGACGTTCAGGTCCATGCCGGAGAACGTCAGGTGGCTGTTCTCGTCCGGCGCGAAATCCAGCGGGCGCAGGCTGATGGTGCCGTCCACGTCCTCGTTGTAGCCGACGGCGACGTTGCCGTAGAGCGGTGCCTGACCCTTGGCAGCGGCGAACCAGGCGCTCAGGGCCGGGGTCTCTTCCAGCTGGAACTGGCTGGCCACCATGACCGGCATCAGCTTGAAGCGCTTGAGGCGCGACAGCGGGAACGGGCCATGCTCGATCTCGTCCAGCACGGTGAACTCGACGTTGTCCAGAGGCCTTTCGCCAAGCTGGCCATCGACTTTCAGGCGGTAGCGCGCGGTACTGGTGAACAGGCGCTGCTCCAGCGAATCCAGCTCGACGGTGATGTTCATGCCGGAGCCCAGCGTGGCGGTGGCCAGCTGTTCGTTGGCCTCGGCCAGCGAGTGGTTGAGGACGTCCTTGAGCTGCTTGCCGGTATACCAGGCACCAACGGTCGACACGGCGCCCGCCACGACGATCACGCCGGCAGCGATTCCTACTGATTTTTTCATAGAGAAAGACTCGATAACTTCCGATGTTGGAAAGGGGATTGGGTGGGGGCGACCAGGCCCGCGCCACCTGGCTTCGGCCACGTGCGTCGCCGCACGGCGCCGGAAGCGCGGCAAGGATAACGTCGATTCCGGGGAAAAACCGCAAAGCAGCCCAGATTTATGATGTTCAATTGCCACCCCAGGGGGACAAAAGACGAAGAAATCGACGGGCATCGAAGGGCTAATTCCTTGAAGTTGGAACGCTCGTACAGAGGATGAGAATTCGGTCTAACCCTCGTTCCGATCCGTGACGGGAGGACCAAATACCGGCCAGGCCACTTGCTATGGTCCAACCTCCACCTGCCAAGGAAGCATCATGAATACGTCCCGCTTATCCGGTCTTTTTGCGGCCGCCCTCCTCTTCTCGCCCCTTGCCTTCGCGGACTTCACGCCCATCAACGGCAAGATGGCCACCCCGAAAACCCTCAATGCCATGGTCCACTTGCCCCAGGGCTACGACGCGAGTCGCCCGCAAGGCTATCCGCTGCTGATCGCCCTGCACGGCAACGGCAAATGCGGCGATGCCAGCATCAGGAACGCCGACGGCACCTATTCGCTGGACCCGGACATTCTCAAGCGGGCGATTTCGGAAGGCGCGCCGAAGATGATCCGCGACGGGCTGTGGGACAACACCCTGCCCTTCATCGTGCTGGCGCCCCAGCTACCGCCCAACAAGGCCGGCGACAAGTGCGGGATCTACAAAGATCGCTACGAGATGGTCTACGCGCACGCGATCAAGAACTTCAACGTCGACCTGAACAAGGTCTACATCACCGGCCTGAGCCAGGGCGGCAACGGCGCCTACACCGTCATGACCGATCGTCCCGACACCGTCGCCGCGGTAGCCGCCGTCGCCGGTTGGTACCCGAAAGACTTCAACTGCGCCGCCATCAGCGATATCGGCGTGTGGTCCTTCCATGGCGACAAGGACGGGACCGTCGACTACAACTGGGGCAAAGGCACCATCGACAAACTCAACAACTGCCTGAACTCCGCTACGCCGCTGCAACATCCGGCCAAGCTCACCAGCTTCGCCGAGGTGCCCCACAACTCCTGGGATGGGGCCTATGGCGTGCAAACCTACTTCACCCTGCCCGACGGCACCAAGAAGCACTACTACCTCGAACTGGCCTACGATCACCGCGATCCCAACGTCGACGCCGCCGGCAACTTCGGCGGCGATGGCTACTACTACCACTACAACGAATTCGGCCGATACGTGCTCTACCGCTGGCTGCTGAGCTTCACCAAGCCCGCGGCGCAAGGACCGAACCAACCGCCGGTCTTCAACAGCCTCGACGACGTTACCCTCAAGGAAGGCGAAGCCCTCAGCCTCGACGTCTCGGCGGTGGACCCGGAACGCGACCCCCTGACCCTGGAGCTGGTACAGAATCCGTCCGGCATCGCGACTTTCACCGACCACCACGACAGCACCGGCACCCTGGCCCTCAGTCCCGCCGCCGGCAGCCAGGGCAGCTATCCCCTGGTGCTGCGGGCCACCGACAGCAACGGCGGCTCCGACGATCTCGCCGTCACCGTGACCGTGGAACAGGGCGACGGCGGCCCGTCGGTCGGTGATGGCCGGTACGTTCGCCTGTTCGGCACCGACATCAACTGGAACCAGTACCGCCTGTTCAAGGACGACCTGTGGACCGGCGATTTCGACCTGCCCGCCCAGGGGCAGCAGAAGCTGGTGCTGCATCTGAAGAACTTCGATGCGCTGCCCTTGGCCAAGCTGAGCATCCACCTGAGCGACAGCGTGAACAACAAGGACTACGGGGTGAACCTGGGGGACTACGCGACGGTCGGCAGCGACTGGACCAAGGTGGAAGTCCCGCTCGCCGACTTCACCGCACGGGGCGTCGACCTGCATCATTTCCTGTCGTTCCGCCTGCTGGTCGGGCCGAATGCGAGCGTCGATCTCGGTCTCGACGAAATCAAGTTCGTCGGCGGCGACGAGGATTTCGTGCTGTTCGGCGTACAGCATCGGTCCAACGCGTTCCGCACCAATGGCAACCTGGGCGCATCGGAAACCGCGGGCGAGGATGTCGGCCAGTAGGCTCGAGCGAGCGCCCGCCAGCGGGCGCTCCGCTACCGCTCGTTGGGAATGATGGAAATACTGCCGTTCTTCTCCAGGATGGCGAACTTGATCTGCTCGATGCGCTCAAGCCCCTGGGCATGCCGGGCAGCCTCGAGGATGTCGCCTTCGTCCACCCGCGCGTGCTTCGCCCGCTTCTCCAGCAAGCGGCCGTATTCCACGACGATCATCGGCTCGCCGTCGATCAGTTTCTCCAGCCGCAGCGAATGCCGCTTCACCAGCGAAAGTCCCACGTCGAACACCACCAGCGAAGCGATAACCAACAACGCGTTGGTGATGGAAAAGTCATCGCCGAGCAATGCCTGCTGGGTCGCCTCGCCGATGATCAGCAGCAGGACGAAATCGAAGGTGGTGATTTGCGAAAGCATGCGTCTGCCGGCGATGCGGAACAGGATGAGGATGCCGAAGTAAATGGCGGCGGCGCGCAGTACGGATTCCATGGCGAGCCCTCAGGGATAGAGCAACTGGGTGAGCGAAACCGACCAGCCGTTGACCGTCAGCCGGCTGCGGGCCAGACCCAGGCCGTCCGGACGCACGCTGAAATACACCGCGACCCGCCCCTCTGCATCCGGCAGGAAAGTGACTTGCAAACCGCGCCCATGGCTGCGCGACGAGGACGGTCGGGGTTGAATGCCCTGGATACTGAAGCGACTGAGAAAATCCCCATCCAGGCTGACCCGGACCACCCCCTCGGGGCCTGCCCGAGCCTGCACGCGTAGCTGCGAGGGCGCGCTGCGCCGCTCGAAGCGCTGGTATTGCACGCGGATGGAGCCATCCGCAGTCTGCACCTGCGAGGCGCTCAGCGGACCATTGGCGAATACCCCGAGCAGCGCGGCGAGCACCAACGCCGCGAGCACGCACCAACCGGTCCGCTCCATGCGCCAGTGCTTGAGCTGCAGGGGAATGTCTTCCTGGATCGGATAGCGACGGCTGGTGAACTCGTCATCATGGCTAGGCATACGGGGGCCTGTGCGAGAGCCTGCTTCTATCGGGTAGAGCCTCGCGCGGCCCGCGAGTTCATCGCCCGGCCGCTGCGGCGCTCGTCCGGCGGCGACCGCGCGCGGGAACGACGCCACGGACAACACACCTAAAGACTATCGACACCCTCCAGCCGCCCGGCAATCGGTGCGTGGGCGGCCCCGCCAGAGGAGAACTGCCATGGCCTTGCCGACCACCGGACAACGCGTGCCCCTGCACACCGCCGCGCACATCAACCGCCGGATTCGGGAAAACACCGAACACTCGATCGAATACTTCCGCCAGCATCCGGAGGAAATCGACCAGCGCCTGCATGCACTGGACGCCGAATGGGATATCGAACGCGTGCTGGAAACCAACGCTTCCGCCCTGGTGTTCACCAGCACCCTGCTGGGCCTCACGGTCAGCCGCAAGTTCCTGGCGGTGCCCCTGGTGGTAGGCGGCTTCCTGCTGCAGCACGCCCTGCAGGGCTGGTGCCCGCCGCTGCCGGTGCTGCGCCGGCTGGGCTACCGCACCACCGGCGAGATCCAGCAGGAGCGCGCCGGCCTGGAGCGCCTACGCCACAACCTGCATTGAGCGCGTCGCCACGGCACCGCTCCCGGCGGGCGAATATTCAGGCACTATCCACCGATCCGGATCGACTTTGCCTGCGGAGCCCCGACCATGGCCGTGCATACCTGGCTGCTTTACCTCACCGCGGTGATCGGCCTGTCGCTGACGCCCGGCCCCAATGGCCTGCTCGCCCTCTCCCACGGCGTGCTCTATGGTCATCGCCGCACGCTGTTCACGGTGACGGGCGGCGTGGTGGGCTTCGTGGTGTTGATGGCGCTGTCGATGTTCGGCATCGGCGCCTTGCTGCAAGCCTCCGCCCACGCCCTTACGGCGCTCAAGTGGATCGGCGGGGCTTACCTGGTCTGGCTGGGCATCCAGCTCTGGCGCAGCCCGACGCCGCATCTTTCCGCCACCAGCCAGGCGCCGCTCCGCAGCGCCTCGGCGCTGTTCCGCCAGGGGCTGTTCTCCGCACTCTCCAACCCCAAGGTGATCCTGTTCTTCGGCGCCTTCCTGCCGCAGTTCCTCGATCCGCAGCGCGCACTCTGGCCGCAGTTCACGGTGATGGCGCTGACCTTCGCCATGGTCGAAGGCCTGGTGGAATACCTGTTGGCCCGCCTCGCCCACCGCATCCGGCCGTGGCTGGAGCGCAGCGGCAAAGGCTTCAACCGCTGCTGCGGCGGGCTGTTCGCCGCCATGGGCGCGGCGCTGCCGCTGACCCGCTGACCCGCTGACCCGCTGACCCGCTGACCCGCTGACCCGCTGAGCGAGGCTAGGCGAGCGCGATATCCCGCAGCAACTGCGCAGCCCCGTGCACCAAGCCCCGCGACTCGTCACGGAGCAGCGCCAGGTACCAGTGGAAATGAAAGCCGCCCTCGCCGATGGGCAACACCTTGAGGCCGCGCTCGTCGCCATTCAGTAGACGGCGCGGCAGCAGGCTCAGGCCGACGCCCGCGCGTACCAGGTCGATAATGGCCGGCACGTCCTGGATGTGCTGCAGGGAGGCAAGCTGGATCTTCTGCGGATGCAGGTAGCGGCGGTACAGGTAGGACTGCTCCAGCTCGAAGTGGTAGAGCAGGTCCACGCCCGCCAGGTCGGCGACATCCAGCCAGTCCCTGGTCGCCAGCACATGCTCCGGCGGCAGGATGACAACCATTTCGTCGCCCGCCAGCGGCTGGAAGTGCACCTCCGGCACCGGGCTGGTTTCACCGATGACGACCAGGTCACTGTCCCGCTGCCGCAGGCTCAGCAACAGGTCCGGCACCTGCCGCACCTGCACGTCTACCTGGGGAAAGCGCCGGCGCATCTGCTGCAACCAGGCGGGCAACCAGTCGGCACGGTGCAGCCGATCGACGCTCAGCCGCAGCCGCCCGGAGTCGCCCTTGCCGTAGCGGGCCAGGTACTCCTCCAGCACGGCTACATCGTCGAGGATGCGCCGTGCATGGCTGTTGAATGCCGCACCCGCTTCGGTAGGCAGCATCGCCTTGCGCGTTCGATGGAACAGGGCGAAGCCGAGGCGCTCCTCCAGTTCGGCCAACTGTTTGCTCAGCGCCGGCTGGGAGACGAACAGCAATTCGGCGGCGCGGGTCAGGTTGCCGGTCTCGCTGATGCAGCGCACCAGACGCAGGTGTTTCATTTCCAGACGCACGTTGGGCGCTCCCGTTCCCGATCTGGCGGCATCTTCGCCGCCGCCCTGCCGGGCAGCAAGGCTCAATCGAGCAGGCGCGCCGGAATGAGGTCGGCGCGGCGATCCTGCAGTCGCCGGATGGCGACCCGGCAGGCCCTCTGCACGCCGGGATCGGCCCGCGATTGCAGCACCACCATCTGCCCGCCGATCTTCTTCAGCAAGGCGCGGTCGTACTCCATCAGGCGGTGGCAGGCGGCGATATCGCCGCTGCCCTCCAGGGAACACGGAAAGCGGATTTCGCAGTAGGCGGTATCGTCTTCCAGCCGCTCGATGTGCCAGAACGCGGGCAGGCCGAACAGGCGCCGCCACTCCTCGGCGATGGCCAGCGTATGCCGTTGCGCATGGCCGCCATTCTTCCACCAGATCCACTGCGCCAGGACCCGAGCGATCCATCGCGTGCGCCAGTGCCAGCCGGTCCGGGCCAGCGGGCCGGTAAAGCCGTTCACTCGCCGATAGAGGGCGATCTTGCGCTCGTCGTCGTACATGGCTGCAGGCTCCCACCCGATCAGGACCCGAGCAACGCTAAACGGCGCCTGCCGGCAAGTAAAAGCACGGTTGCTCATGTCGGCGATGCCCTGGGGTTATCGCCCGGCGAGCGTGGCCAGCACCTGCTGCACCCGTTGCTCCAGGCTGCCCGTAAGCAGCGTGTACGCCCAGCCCCGACGGGCCAGCTCGGTGCGATACCAGGCCTGCTGGTGGCTGCGCAGGACCACGCCCTGGCGGGTGCCGTCCTGCACGAAGGCGAAATCGTCGGCGCAGAGGAACAGGTGGTGATAGTGCCGCTCCGCCAACTGCTCCAGTTCCGCCACGGCGCCGTCGAACAGATGCCGGCTGTAGAACAGCGTGGTCAGTGGCGAGGTGTCGCAGACCAGGTAGCGCTTGGCCCGCCGCGCCGCGAGCCGCTCATGCTCGACCTGGGTCCGGCCGATGTACAGCAGGTCGTCGAACACCAGTTCTCCGCCCTTGGCCAGCCAATGGGTGCGACCGTACTCGGCCACGCAGGGGGTATCCAGCGCAGCGGCCAGCGCCTCGCTCAGGGTGCTCTTGCCGGTCGACTCGCCGCCGAGCAGGCAGATGCGCTCGACGAAATCGGCATAGACCTCCGGCGCGAGGAACTGCCGCAGACCATGCACGTCGTCACGCAGGCGCGTCGCCGAAATCGGTACCCGTTGGCGTGGTCGGTCGACCGCCACATGGGCCACCGGATGGCCGAAACAACCAGCCAGGTGCGCAGCGAAACCCTCCCCGTAGTCCTCGCTGGTGAAGACCGCCTGCACCGTGGTGCCGATCACCTCGCGGCAAAATTCAGCGACGAACTGGCGCTGCCGGTCTTCCGCGGCGTCGTTGTGCGGCAGGTCGGGCAGGCGCCGCCCCTCGGCGCGCCACTGCTCGATGCGCTCCTGAGTGATCGCCCAGTGCGCCAGTTCGGGAAAGCGCGCGGCCAGCCAGGCCTCGCGCCGTTCGGCCGGACAGCCGGGCAGTTCCGGTTGCGAATAGCTGAGCAGGTACAGGGTCTGGCATTGCGCCTGGGCCTGGCGGATCAGCCATTCATGCCCCAGGTGCAGGGGGGAGAACTTGCCGACCACCAGGCCGGCGCGAAAGCGGCTGGCCATGGCTCAGGCCCGCTGGCCCAGGAAGTCGTCCTGCGGCACCCGCTGCTGCCATTCCTTGCGCCAGCGATACAGCCCGTACCAGGCGTTCAGCCAGAACAGGCAGTAAACGCCAGCGGTCAGATACAACTCACGGGAAGCGAACAGCGGTACCGACAGGGTGTTGACCAGCAGCCAGACGTACCAGCTTTCCAGCTTGCGGCGCATCAGCAAGAGCTGCGCCAGCACGCTGAAGGTGAGTACCAGGGAATCGACGAAGGGCGCATAGGCATCGGTGAAAAAGTGCAACAGCGCGCCATAGCCGACGGCCACCAGGATCGCCAACAGCGCCAGGCCCAGCAGGGTGGCCCAGGGCGCCCGGCCAATCGGCATTTCCGCGCCCTGTCGCCCATGCCGCCAGCTCCACCAGCCGATGACGCTGGTGGCGATGAAGAAGCCTTGCAAGGTGAGATCGGCATACAGCTGCGCCTCGAAGAACAACCAGCCCATCAGCAGGCAGCCAAGAATGCCAGTGGTCCAGGTGTGCGCGCTGTTGCGCGCGGCGAGCAGTACGGCGACCAGGTAAACGAGATTCGCCAGGATTTCGAGCATGGAAGGCATCGGTAGCGTCCGGAAAAAGCGCAGAGCGACGTGGCGAACGGGGCGCTCACTCGTGCAGATAGGTCTGCACGATACGCTGGTAATGGCCGTCGTCGACCAGGGTTTCGAGCATCTTGGCATAACGCGCGACGAATTCGGGTGGATTGCTCCTTTTGCTGAAGGCCACCTCCGCCGATTCGGTCGACACCACCACGGGCGTCAGCTGGATCCGGTCGCCGAGCCCGAGCGTGTGGATCTCGTAGAGGCCGGTCTTCTCATCGGCGATGGCGCCGTCGATTCGCCGCCGGTCGATCATGCGCCAGAGGTTGGAGCGGTTGGCGCTGAACGACACCCGGGAGGCGAAAGCCGGGTCGCTCATCAGTTGCTGGTAGTCGCGCCCGTAGGACACGTTGATCTGCGCCCCCAGGCGGAACGGCGTGTCCTTGAGTTCGCCCAGGCTGCGGACCGGCCAACGGGCCAACGCCTCCTCGTGCATGAACAGCACATTGCGCGACGGCTTGAGCACCGGGCCGGAAAAGTACGCGTAAGCCTGCCGCTCCGGTGTGGCGAAGGCGCCGGGCAGGATGTCCAGCCGGCCCAGCTCCAGCTCCTTGAGCGCCCGCGCCCAGGGCAACCTGACCAACTTCACCCGGCAACCGAGACGCTCCAACACGGCGCGATTGAGGTCGATGTCGATGCCGACCACTTCACCGACTGCATCGGCCATGCTGAACGGCGGGTCGTCCTCCCAACGCAGCGACTTTTCGCAGGCACTAACCAGCAGCGGCAACGCCCCCAGCAGCACCAGCCAGGCCAGCGCGAACCGCCGCCAGACCTCGCCCCTCTTCAACGTGACGAACATCGCGCGGCCTCTGTGGATCAGGTAGAGCTAACTCTAGCCCGAAACGCAGCGCCGGTAGCGGCGGCGCAACGTGGCGCTCACTGGTACCGCGCCAGGATCGCCTGCCAGTCACGGTCGTCCTCCAGGCCATCGAGAATCATCGTCAGATAGTCATGCACCGCGCCCTCGTTCCGCGGCACCAGCACGCGCCGGGCGTAGCGGTCGTGGGGCCGCGCAGAGCGGTAGATATCGCCGCCCAGACCTTCGTGGGCCTGCAGGTAGTCCAGGGTCGACCGGCTGACGATGCCGACGTCGACCCGCCCCTTGATCACCATCTGCAGCACCTCGCGTTCGCCCACGGTGTTCTTGCGCTCGATCTCGCCCGCTGCCACCCGCTCGTCGATGCCGAAGTAGGAAAAACCCAGGACGCCGCCCACGGTCATGCCGACCAGCGACTGGGGGCCGTCATAGTCGAAGTGCGTCGACGCGCGGGAAACGATCTCGTCCTGGTCTTGGTACATCGGCGGCGTCCAGAGGAATTTCTCCTCCGCCGAGTCACGGAACCAGGCAGGGCTGACGCCGAGCAACAGGCCGTCGAACGTGCCCCTCGCGAGATCGTGATCGATGCGATTGCGCGGCAGGAATACGGTGCGGAAGTGGAAGGCGCCGCCCTTGCCGTTGAGGAAATCGGCAAAGTCGTAGTAGAGGCCCTGCTCGCTCGGCAGGTCGACAATGAACGGCGGCTTCAGGTGATAGACGAAAAGCGTGATCGAGCGGGGTTCGTCGGCCAGGGCCATGGGGCTGCCCAGCAACAGCAGCCAGGCGATGATCAGATACGTTCTCATGGCCCTCACAATCTCGACGGTGAACTTCAAGCCTAGACGCAGATCGCCGCGCGCACGATGCGGGCCCGGAGGCGAAAGAAATCAACCGCGGTGCGACGCCGCCCATGCGCCATGCTCAGGCCTCCACCAGCCCCCATTGCTTGCCCAACCGCTTGTCCGATACCGGCAGGCGCGTGCCCAACTGCTGGGCGAACAGCGAGACACGGTACTCCTCCAGCATCCAGCGGTAGAGCAGCAGGTTCGCATCGCGCTTGCCCTCCTGGCCGTGCTTGGCCAGGCGCGCCTGATACTGCTCCCAGTAGCCGGCCAGCTCGCCGCTCCACACGCGGTCACGCTGGACCTGGGCGCCGATCTTGTCCAGGCGCTGTTCGATGGCCTTGAGGTAGCGCGGGTATTCCTTCAGCCACTCGGCCGGCGTCTCGCGGACGAAGCCGGGATAAACCAGGTTGGCCAATTGCTGCTTGATATCGTTCATCGCCATGGCCTGGGCCAGGTCGATCTTGCCCTTGAAGCGTTTCTGCAGGCCGTGCCAGAGCTTGAGGATCTCCAGCACCAGGCGCGCCAGGCGTTCGGCGTGCTCGCTCCAGCCACCGCGCTTTTTCTCCGCCAGGGTGGCCAGCGCCGCGCCGTCGCGCGGCAGGCTGGGCTCGCCGTCGAGGATACAGCTGTCCAGGCTGGCCAACAGGATGTCTTCCAGCAACGCATCGACCCGCCCCATGTCGCGATAGAGCAGCCCCAGTTCGGTCAGCCCCGGCAGCTTGTTGCGCAGGTATTTGGCCGGCTCGGCCAGTTGCTGCAACAGCAGGCGCTGCAGGGCGCGACGATGCTGGAACTCGGCCTCCGCCTGGGTCGGGAAGCGCCCTTCCTTGACCACCCCGCCCTCTTCCACCAGCGCCGGATAGACCGTCAGCGACAGCCCGGCGACCTTCTGCTGGGTCTTTTCCGCCACCTCGGCGAATGCCTTGGCCTCGACCGCCTTGCGCTCGGCCTTCTGCTGCGGCGGCAGCAGGGCTGCCTGGCTGGCCTCGCTGAAGCGCGCGGTCAGCTCGGCCAGGTCGCGGCCCTCGCCGAGGAACTTGCCCTTGGCGTCGACCACTTCGATGTTCATCCGCAGGTGGCCTTCCAGCTGGGCGGCGGCATCCGTCCAGGCATCTTCCGGCACACGGGCGCCAGTCATGCGCAGCAGCTCCTGGCCAAGGGCCAGGGGCAAGGATCCCTGGCCGAAGGCGATCTTGCTCAGGGCCGCGCCGACGAAGTCCGGCACCGGCACGAAGTTCTTGCGCATCGCCTTGGGCAGGTTGCGCACCAGCGCCACGCACTTGGCCTCCAGCAGGCCGGGTACCAGCCACTCCAGGCGCTCCGCTGGCAACTGCGGCAACAGCGGCGCCGGTACCCGCAGGGTCACGCCATCGCGCGGATGGCCGGGCTCGAAGTGGTAGGACAACGGTAGCTGCAACTCGCCCAGGTGCAGGGTATCGGGGTATTGCGCGGCGGTGACTTCCTTGGCCTCGCGGGCCAGCACGTCTTCCTCGCGCATGATCAGCAGTTGCGGGGTCTTCTCGCTCTCGCGCTTGTACCAGCTCTCGAAGGTCGCCGCCTGGTAGATGTCCTGCGGCAGGCGCGCGGCGTAGTAGGCGTACAGGGTTTCCTCGTCGGCCAGAATGTCGCGCCGGCGCGCCTTGGCCTCCAGTTCGTCGAGACGCTCGAGCAACTGGCGATTGGCGGCCAGGCATCGGGCGCGGCTGTGCATCTCGCCGCGCACCAGGCCCTCGCGGATGAACAGCTCGCGGGAGGCTTCCGGATCGATGGGGCCGTAGTGCACCGGCCGCCGGCCAACCACGATCAGCCCATAGAGGCTGACCTGCTCATAGGCCACCACCTGGCCGCGCTTCTTCTCCCAGTGCGGTTCCAGGTGATTCTTCTTCACCAGATGCCCAGCCAGCGGTTCGATCCAGTCCGGCTCGATTTTGGCGACCATGCGGGCGAACAGCTTGGTGGTTTCCATCAGCTCGGCGGTCATGACCCAGTTCGGCTTCTTGCGGCCGATCACCGAAGACGGGTGAATCCAGAAACGCCGCTGGCGCGCACCGAGGTAGTCGCCATCCTCGGTCTTCTGGCCGATCTGGCTGAGCAGGCCAGCGAGAATCGCCTGGTGCACGGCGGCATAGCCCTTGGCCCGTTGCGCCGCCGCGCTGGCTTCGTCCTGCTCGCGAACGACGAGGTTGTCCTTGGCGTCGGTGCTGGGTCGTGGCCGTGCATCAGCCCGGCCCTTCTCGGCGCCACCCGCCCTCGCGGACCCGCCTGCGGCGTTGTCCCCCCGACGCCCCTTGCCTGACTCGCCGAGTTGCAGCTCGCGGACGATCAGCACCAATTGCCGGTGGGCATCGCGCCATTCGCGCAGGCGCAGGTAGTTCAGGAAGTTCTTCTTGCACCAGGAGCGCAGCGGGTTGCTGCCCAGCTCCTGGCGTTTCTCCTCGAAGCCGCGCCAGAGATTGATCAGCGCGGCGAAGTCGGAGTCGATATCCTTCCATTGCCCATGGGCCTGATCGGCAGCCTGCTGGCGGTCGGCCGGGCGCTCGCGCGGGTCCTGTACGGACAGCGCGCTGGCGACGATCAGCACTTCGTCGAGGCTGCCCAGCCGGGCCGCTTCGAGAATCATGCGGCCCAGCCGCGGGTCCACCGGCAGGCGCGCCAATTGGCGTCCGATGGGAGTGAGCTGGCCTTCCCGGTTGACCGCCGACAGCTCCTGCAACAGGGTGAAGCCATCCTTGATCGCCTTGCCGTCCGGCGGCTCGATGAAGGGGAAGTCTTCGATCTCGCCCAGGCGCAAATGCAGCATCTGCAGGATCACCGCGGCGAGGTTGGTGCGCAGTATCTCGGGATCGGTGAATGCCGGCCGGGAGAGGAAGTCCTCTTCGCTGTACAGGCGAATGCAGATGCCCGGCTCGACCCGCCCGCAGCGGCCCTTGCGCTGGTTGGCGCTGGCCTGGGACACCGCCTCGATGGGCAGGCGCTGCACCTTGGCACGGTAGCTGTAGCGGCTGATGCGCGCGGTACCGCTGTCGATCACGTAGCGAATGCCCGGCACGGTGAGCGAGGTCTCGGCGACGTTGGTGGCCAGTACCACCTTGCGTCCCGGCATCGGCTGGAAGATTTTCTGCTGCTCGGCCGGGGTCAGCCGAGCGTACAGGGGCAGTACCTCGGTGTGCTTGAGGTTGGCCTTGCGCAATACCTCGGCCGCCTCGCGGATTTCCCGCTCGCCGGGCAGGAACACCAGCACGTCGCCGGGGCGCTTGCCCTCGCTGCGCTCAAAGGCGGCGAATTCATCCAGCGCGGCGAGAATGCCCTGGTCGACGGTGAGGTCGTCGAGCAGGCGCTCGCCCTGCTCGTCCACCTCGGCCGCCAGTGGGCGATACCAGGTCTCCACCGGATAGGTACGACCGGACACTTCGATGATCGGCGCATCGTTGAAATGCCGGGAGAAGCGCTCCAGATCGATGGTCGCCGAGGTGATGATCAGCTTGAGATCCGGGCGCCGCGGCAGCAAGGTCTTCAAGTAGCCGAGCAGGAAGTCGATGTTCAGGCTGCGCTCATGGGCTTCGTCGACGATGAGCGTGTCGTACTTCTCCAGAAAACGATCATGCTGGGTCTCGGCCAGCAGAATGCCGTCGGTCATCAGCTTGATCAGGCTGCGCTCGTTGGACTGATCCTCGAAGCGCACCTGGTAGCCCACCAGTTCGCCCAGCGGCGAACCGATCTCCTCCGCCACCCGCGTGGCCACGCTGCGCGCCGCCAGCCGCCGCGGCTGGGTATGGCCGATCAGGCCATGGATGCCGCGACCCAGCTCCAGGCAGATCTTCGGCAACTGGGTGGTCTTGCCGGAACCGGTTTCGCCGGCGATCACCACCACCTGATGCCCGGCAATGGCCGCCTTGATTTCCTCGCGCTTGGCGGCGATCGGCAAGGCATCGTCGTAGCGCATGAGCGGCACGCTGGCGCGGCGCGCCTGGACCTTGGCACAGGAGGCCTGGAAGCGCTCCAGCCACTGGGCGAGCCTGGCCTTGTCGGGCTGCTTGCGCAGCTCATGCAGTTGCCGACGCAGGCGATGGCGGTCGGCGAGCAGGGCCTGGTCGAGGTTCTTCAGCAGGTGGTCGACGGCGGGTATCGAATCGGTCATCAGACAGCCGGGGGGCAATGCACGGAAGCGCGGGATTGTCGCAGATTTTGACCATCGAACACGACCGCACCACCCGGAAACGACAAAGCCCCGCCGGGGCGGGGCTTTGCGAGGAGCCGGGCGCTTACTTCTTGCCCATTTTCCGCAGTTCTTCGTCGCGCAGCTCGCGACGCAGGATCTTGCCGACGTTGGTGGTCGGCAGCGCCTCGCGGAACTCGACGGCCTTGGGCACCTTGTAGCCGGTGACGTTGGCACGCATGTGGTCCATCACCTGCTCCTTGGTCAGGGTCGCGCCCGGCTTGACCACTACGAAGATCTTGATCGCTTCGCCGGACTTCTCGTCCGGAATACCGATGGCGGCACACTGCAGCACGCCCGGCAGGGTGGCCAGCACGTCTTCCAGCTCGTTCGGATAGACGTTGAAGCCGGAGACCAGAATCATGTCCTTCTTGCGGTCAACGATACGCATGTAGCCGTCTTCCTGGATCAGGGCGATGTCGCCGGTCTTCAGCCAGCCGTCGGCGCTGAGAATCTCGTCGGTGGCTTCCTGGCGCTGCCAGTAGCCTTTCATCACCTGCGGACCCTTGACGCAGAGCTCACCGATGGCACCGAGCGGTAGGTCATTGCCCTCGTCGTCGATCACCTTGCACTGGGTCGACGGCATCGGGATGCCGATGGTACCGACCTGGATGTTCTGGTACGGGTTCACCGACACCACCGGGCTGGTCTCGGTCATGCCGTAGCCCTCGCAGATGGCACAGCCAGTGACTTCCTTCCAGCGTTCGGCGGTAGCCAGCTGCAGGGCCATACCGCCGGACAGGGTGACCTTCAGCCCGGAGAAATCCAGACGGCGGAAGTCCTCGTTGTTGCACAGCGCGACGAACAAGGTGTTGAGACCGACGAAGCCGGTGAACTTGTAGCGCGCCAGGTCCTTGATCATGCCTGGCAGGTCACGCGGGTTGGCGATCAGCACGTTGTGGTTGCCAAGCAGCATCATCGCCATGCAATGGAAGGTGAAGGCGTAGATGTGATAGAGCGGCAGCGGCGTGATCAGCGTCTCGCAACCTTCTTTAAGGTTGGAACCCATCAGTGCCTTGCTCTGCAGCATGTTGGCAATCAGGTTGCGGTGGGTCAGCATCGCCCCCTTGGCAACGCCGGTAGTGCCGCCGGTGTATTGCAGCACGGCGACCTCGCTGCTGGCTGGGTTAGCCTCCTGCACCGCCTGGCCACGCCCCTTGGCCAGCGCCTGGGTGAGCTTGACGGCTTGCGGCAGGTTATAGGCCGGCACCATCTTCTTCACATGCTTGATCACGCTGTTGACCAGCAGGCGCTTGAGCGGCGGCAGCATGTCGCCGACTTCGGTGACGACCACATATTTGACGCCGGTCTTGGGCAGCACTTCTTCGGCCAGGTGGGCCATGTTGGCCAGGCACACCAGCGCCTTCGCGCCGGAGTCGTTGAATTGGTGCTCCATCTCCCGCGCGGTATACAGCGGGTTGGTATTGACCACGATCAAGCCGGCGCGAATGGCGCCGAACACGGCAACCGGATACTGCAGGACATTGGGCAATTGCACGGCGATGCGATCGCCGGGTTGCAGGCCGGTGTGTTGTTGCAGGTAGGCGGCGAAAGCGCCGGACAATTCGTAGAGATCGCCGTAGGTGAGGGTCTTGCCGAGACTACTGAAAGCGGGCTTGTCAGCGAAACGGTGGCAGGATTCCTTCAATACCGCTTGGATGTTCGGATATTGGTCAGGATTGATTTCGGAGACTATCCCGGCAGGGTACTTGTCGTTCCAGAAGTTTTCGGTCATGGACGCCCACTCCTAAGCAACAGCTGATCTGTACCGCGTTAGCTGCGGCCGTTTATTGTGTTTTTCCCTGTTTTGTGCCGACTGATCGGCAAAAAAGCGCGCCGAGAGTAGCAGCTTTGCCAAAGACCGCCTAGCACCAAACCTGGCCCACCCAGTCAAAAAAATGACCGGAAGCAATGCTTCCGGTCATTTTCAAAACTTCGAGCAAGGAAGCCGCCAATGCGGCATCAGGCGATGTCGCGCAACTCGCGACGGAGAATCTTGCCCACCGGCGTCATCGGCAAGGCGTCCTTCAGCACGATGTGTTTAGGCACCTTGTATCCGGTGAAGTTCTCTTTGCAGTACGCCTTCAACTCTTCCACCGACAAGCCTGCCTCGCGCGCCACCACGAACAGCTTGACCGCCTCGCCGGAACGCTCGTCCGGCACGCCGACCGCCGCGCAACTGGCCACTTTCGGGTGGGCCATGATCACGTCCTCGATCTCGTTGGGATAGACGTTGAAACCGGAGACGATGATCAGATCTTTCTTGCGGTCGACGATGCGCACGAAACCATCGGGGTCGATGACCGCCACGTCGCCGGTCTTCAGCCAGCCCTGTTCGTCCAGTACTTCGGCGGTGGCTTCCGGACGCTGCCAGTAGCCCTTCATGACCTGAGGGCCCTTGACGCACAGCTCGCCGCGCTCGCCCACGCCCAGTTCGTTGCCGTCGTCGTCGATCACTTTGAAGACGGTGCCCGGCACCGGCACGCCCACGGTACCCAGTCGCGACAGGCCGCCATAGGGGTTGGCACTGGCCACCGGCGAGGTCTCGGTGAGGCCGTAGCCCTCCACCACGTCGCAGCCGGTCATGCTCTTCCAGCGCTCGGCGGTAGCCTTGACCAGCGCGGTGCCGCCGGAGTTGGTGACCTTCAGGTTAGAAAAGTCCAGGTTCTTGAATTCCGGATGGTCCATCAATGCGACGAAAAGCGTATTCAGGCCGGCCAACGCGGAGAAGCGCCAGTTCTTCAGTTCCTTGACGAAACCGGGAATGTCGCGCGGATTGGTGATCAGCACGTTGTGGTTACCGCTGACCATCATGCACATGCAGTTAATGGTGAAGGCGTAGATGTGGTACAGCGGCAGCGGCGCGATCATCACCTCCTGGCCTTCCTTGAGCAGCGGCTGGCCATCCGGCCCCTGCTGGGAGACGCAGGCATGCACCTGCTGCATGTTGGCCACCAGGTTGCCATGGGTCAGCATCGCGCCCTTGGCCACCCCGGTGGTGCCGCCGGTGTACTGCAGCACGGCGATCTGCTCCAGGCTGGCCTCATGGGGCTTGAGGTCGTGGCCATGGCCCTTGCGCAACGCATCCTTGAAGGCAACCGCCTGGGGTAGGCGGTAGTTCGGCACCATCTTCTTGACGTGCTTCACCACGGTATTGACCAGCCAGCCTTTCAGCGCCGGCTGCAGATCGCCCATGCGCGCTTCGATGAGGTATTCGATACCGGTATCGGGCAGCACTTCCTGCACTAGGTGGCCGAACATGTTCAGGTAGACCAGCGCGCGTACGCCGGCATCCTTGAACTGGTGGCGCATCTCGCGGGCGGTGTACAGCGGGTTGGTATTGACCACGATCAGCCCGGCGCGCATGGCGCCGAACACGGCGATGGGGTATTGCAGGATGTTCGGCATCTGCACGGCGATACGATCGCCAGGCTCGAGGTCGGTATGCTTCTGCAGGTAGGCGGCGAAGGCGGCGGAGAGACGGTCCAGCTCGGCGTAGGTCAGGGTCACGCCCATGTTGGTGTAGGCCGGGCGGTCCGCAAACTTCTTGCACGAGCGCTCGAACACCTCGACGACCGACTTGAAGGCGCCATAGTCGATGTCGTTGGGTACCCCGGCAGCGCGTTTGTCGCTCCAGAAATCAGGTTGCATTGTTTTTATCCCCTTCTACCTGAACATGATCCGACCGCGCACGCGCGGAGCTGTCGGGAACTTAGCAGTTAAGCCTTCCCGCGCAAATACTTACGTTTGCTTCATCAATTGCGTGAATCTCTGGTCACGCTGCCCAACCTTGGACATGCTGGGAAACGCCCGGCACTGCCTCTACAATGCCGCAACCCTACGGGCATAAGGACCCGCCATGCGCCACGATGCTTTTTGGCTGACCGCCAGCGACGCCGCCCCGCTCTATGTCAACCACTGGTTCGGCGAGCAGCCGCCCAAGGGCGTGGTCATGCTCGCCCATGGCATGGCCGAACACAGCGCCCGCTATGCGCGCCTGGGCGAAGCCCTGGTGAATGCCGGCTTCGAACTCTATGCCCACGATCAGCGCGGCCATGGCCAGACCGCCCAGCGCGGTGTGCTCGGCCACTTCGCCGATACCAATGGCTGGCAGATGGTGATCAACGACCTGGCGAACCTCAACCACCATATCCGCCAGCAGCATCCGGAAACACCCATCTTTCTATTTGCGCACAGCATGGGCAGCTACATCGCCCAGGCGTACCTGATGCGCCACAGCAGCAGTCTTCAGGGCGCCATTCTTTCCGGCTCCAACTACCAGCAGCCCGGCCTCTACCGCATGGCCGAGCTGATCGCCCGCTTCGAGCGCTGGCGCCAGGGCCCGACCGGCCGCAGCAAGCTGATCGACTTCCTCTCCTTCGGCTCGTTCAACAAGGCGTTCAAGCCGTGCCGTACGGGATTCGACTGGCTGAGCCGCGATTCGGCGGAAGTCGATAAATACGTGCAGGACCCGCTCTGCGGCTTCCTTTGCACCAATCAGTACTGGGTCGACTTGATGGGTGGCCTTCAGCAGATATCCAAAGTGGAGAACCTGGCGCAGATCGACCCGCAATTGCCGGTACTGGTGATCGGCGGCGAACGCGACCCGGTCAGCGACGGCAAGCGCCAGTCCGACCTGGCCAACGTGCTGCGCCAGGCTGGCGTCAAGAACGTGCACCTGCAGCTTTATCCCGATGCCCGCCATGAGTTGCTCAATGAGAGCAACCGCGACGAGGTGACCCGCTTCCTGATCGACTGGCTGAACCAGACCCTGGGCGCCAGCCAGCGTCAATCGCAAACCAAGGAGACCGCATGAGCCAAGTCAGCAACTTTCCCTACGACGCCCTGGAGGTCGGCCAGCGCGCCGACTACAGCAAGACCGTGGAAGAGCGCGACATCCAGCTGTTCGCCGCCGTCTCCGGCGACCGCAACCCTGTGCACCTTGACGCCGAGTACGCCGCCGGCACGATGTTCAAGGAACGCATCGCCCACGGCATGTTCAGCGGTGCGCTGATCAGTGCGGCGATCGCCTGCGAGCTGCCCGGTCCGGGCACCATCTACCTGGGGCAGAACCTGCGCTTCACCCGCCCGGTCAAGCTGGGCGACACCTTGCGAGTGGAGCTGGAAGTGCTGGAGAAACTGCCGAAGAATCGCGTCAAGCTGGCAACTCGGGTGTTCAACCAGAACGACGAACAGGTCGTCGACGGCGATGCCGAGGTGCTTGCTCCCAAGCAGGCGCTGACCGTCGAACTGCCGGAACTGCCACCGATCACCATCGGCTGATCCCGCCCAGGCGTGCCGCTTGGCTGCGCGCCTCCCCACGATTTCCCGCACGAAAAAAAGGGCGACCGAAGTCGCCCAAATGCCTTGCGTGCTCGTTGTCTGGAAGGAACTAGTGCTTGCCTTTCTGGGCGTCCTTCCAGATGAAGATGCCGACCCCGGCGCAAAAGGCGATGGTGAGCCCGACGATGATGATGCCGGCCAAAACGACTTCGTCGATAAACATGGGGGGAGCCTCCTGCGATGGGGCGCTGTCAGGGAATGAGGCCAAGATACCCATGCCGAAGCTGTGGAAAATTGACCGGGATCAATAGCGCCGGTAAGCCACTGCTCGCAGTGAGCAAGCGCTGATCTGGATCAATTTTTGGCAGTGGTGCAGGGCACCATGGTCGAGCCGCAACGACATGATTCCCTGTTCTGCCCGCAAGACTCACCGGCTCCCGGTGCCTCCATGACTCCGGCTGGACCCCGGCCTTCGCCGGGGGAGACGGGCTTGTGGATGGATGCTCGGGGGCGCGACGGTGCTGCCTGACAGCTCATATCCTTGAGCTGAGTGCTCCCGGACCCAGGAGTAGGTGCTTGCATGCGGCCCCGGTGATGTGGCTATCGCCCCCGCTCCCAATGACGTCATACCGGCGCAGTCAGGTATCCAGGGGCAAGCAGTCCGGCGTCACTCGAACGTCGACTGGACCCCGGCCTTCGCCGGGGAGACGGGCTTGTGAATGGATGCTCAGGGCCTCAACGGTGCTGTCTGACACCCCAAAACTCTTGAGCTGAGTGCTCCCGGACCCAGGAGTAGGTGCTTGCATGCGACCCGGTGATACGGCATCGACACCTCCCTCAATCACGTCATACCGGCGCATGCCGGTATCCAGGGGCAAGCAGTCCGGCGTCACTCGAACGTCGACTGGACCCCGGCCTTCGCCGGGGAGACGGGCTTGTGAATGGATGCTCGGGGGCGCGACGGTGCTGCCTGACAGTTCATGTCCATGAGCTGACGTGCATACCGGACTCAGGTGTAGGTACTTGCATGCGGCCGACTCCCCTAACCACGTCATACCGGCGCAGGCCGGTATCCAGGATCAGGCAACCGGGAACAACGTCCGCCCAGGATTTTCGACGGAGGCGCCCCCTCTGGCTTTCGAGGGAAGCAATAGGCGGCGCGTTCACGGCTCATGGTTCAACCAGGGCAATCGGGCCACCGCCAGCCTGTCATACCACCGTTGGCCAGTGATCTGGCGTCCTCACTCGCCGCTCGTCGCGGGTCGATCAGCGCTTCTTCTTGCCCTTGGGCTTCTTCTTGCCCTTGGGCAGCGGCAGCGCCTGCTCGAAGGCCTGGCGTACCTCATACAGGCGCTTCTCATGCAGGTCGTGGATGCGCTTGCCGCGCTCGGCGCTGAAGTCGATCAGCTTGTCGTCGTCGCTCATGGCTGCTGGATCTGGCGGAAGGTGAGGTTCAGGCGCGGTGCGCAGGCTTTGCGCGTTTTCGCCACTTGGTGCTGCCAATGATGCTGCGTCGGCCCGCTCATGACCAGCAACGAACCATGCCTCAGTTCCAGGGAGTGACCGATACGGCTGGTCCCCTTGCGCCGCAGATCGAAGCGCCGGACACCGCCCAGGCTCAGCGAGGCGACCAACGGATTACGCCCGAGCACCACTTCGTCGTCGCTATGCCAGCCCATAGAGTCCTGGCCATCGCGGTAGTAATTCAGCAGCGCGCCGTTGACCGGCTGGCCGACGGCGGCCTGGACCCACTCGCGGATCTCCGCCAGCAAGGGCGTCCAGGCCAGCGGCTGATGATTGATTCCGGAATAGCGATAGTTCACCCCAGGATCGCCATACCAGGCCAACAACCGGGGTACCGGATGGTAGCGGCCATGCACGTGGACCTTCGGCTGCTCCCAGGGCGTCTGCTCGAGCAACTCGGCGAGCCAGCGGTCGGCACGCCCGGCCTCTACCCAGTCGGGTAAATAGTGCAGTTCGGCGTCGGGAAGGAGGAGATCGGTTTCAGCGAAAAGAGTCACGAGCGGCTTCTGTCAGTAAGCAATGAAATACCTGGGGTGGACTCGGCGTTAGACCTCGACATCCACCCACAGCCCCTGCCGCGGCAAATCGTCGATGGCGGCCTCGTCGGCCTCCTCGATCTCGCCCTTGGCCAGCTCCAGCGGTGTGTAGCCACGTCGCTGGCGGCGGCGCTGCTCTTCGCGCAGCAATTCCTCCGCCTCTTGCGGATGACGCTTGTCCAGGCTGACGGCGCTCTCCTGGGAAGCCTGCTGAACCGGGGTAACCGGCGGGATATCCGGCCGAGGCTTGACCACATCCTGCTGGGCGACCACCGGCATCATGCCTTGGGGAATAGGCGGCAACATATATGGCCCCTCCTTGAAAGGCCCCTCACGTCTTCACTGTCGGCCGCGGGCGACGCGACTTGAGGCGACGGCCTCCGCGCTCGCTACACTTTCAGCGAAGATCCGTCGGCCACTGCCGTCGCCCTGTGCTCGGCATTCCGTTACCATAGCCGGCTTTTTCACGGCTGGAGAGTCACGCATGGCGCAGTATCAACCGGGGCAACGCTGGATCAGCGACAGCGAAGCGGAACTGGGTTTGGGCACTATCCTGGCACAGGATGGCCGTCTGCTCACAGTCCTCTACCCGGCGACCGGCGAAACCCGCCAGTACTCCCTGCGCAATGCCCCCCTGACTCGCGTGCGCTTCGCCCCCGGTGACGAGATCACCCACTTCGAGGGCTGGAAGCTGACCGTGCGCGAGGTCGAGGACATCGACGGGCTGCTGGTCTACCACGGCCTGAATGCTGAGCACGAACCCTGCACCCTGCCGGAAACCCAGCTGTCCAACTTCATCCAGTTCCGCCTGGCCAGCGATCGCCTGTTCGCCGGCCAGGTCGACCCGCTGAACTGGTTCGCCCTGCGCTACCACAGCCTGGAGCACCAGAGCCGCCTGCTGCAATCCTCGCTCTGGGGCCTTGGCGGCGCCCGTGCCCAACCGATTCCGCATCAGTTGCACATCGCCCGCCAAGTGGCGGACCGCATCGCCCCACGCGTGCTGCTGGCCGACGAAGTGGGCCTGGGCAAGACCATCGAAGCCGGCCTGGTGATCCATCGCCAACTGCTCTCTGGCCGCGCCGGCCGGGTGCTGATCCTGGTTCCGGAAAACCTCCAGCACCAGTGGCTGGTGGAAATGCGCCGACGTTTCAACCTGCAGGTCGCCCTGTTCGACGCCGAGCGCTTCGCCGAGAGCGACGCCAGCAATCCCTTCGAAGACGCGCAACTGGCGCTGGTTTCGCTGGAATGGCTGGTCGGCGACGAAAAGGCCCAGGACGCCGCCTTCGCCGCCGGCTGGGACCTGCTGGTGGTGGACGAAGCCCATCACCTGGTCTGGCATCCTGAAAAGGCCAGCCCGGAATACACGCTGGTCGAACAACTGGCCGAAGT
Organism: Zestomonas ipomoeae; assembly: GCF_057128665.1. Lineage (NCBI taxonomy): Bacteria > Pseudomonadati > Pseudomonadota > Gammaproteobacteria > Pseudomonadales > Pseudomonadaceae > Zestomonas > Zestomonas ipomoeae. Next base: position 23,332 of record NZ_JBSKHQ010000025.1, on the reverse strand, counting down.
CATTCCCGGCGTGCTGCTGCTGACTGCCACCCCGGAACAGTTGGGCCAGGACAGCCACTTCGCCCGTCTGCGCCTGCTCGATCCGAGCCGCTTCCACGACCTCGAAGCCTTCCGCGCCGAGAGCGAGCACTACCGGCCAGTGGCCGAAGCCGTGCGCGAACTGCTCGATCAGGGCCGCCTGTCGGAACAATCCCACGCCACCATCGCCCGCTTCCTCGGCGCCGAAGGCGAGGCGCTGCTGGCGGCGGTCAGCGATGGCGACATCGACGCTAGCGGTCGCCTGGTGCGCGAGCTGCTCGACCGCCACGGCACCGGCCGCGTGCTGTTCCGCAACACCCGCGCGGCGGTGCAGGGCTTCCCGGAGCGCCAGTTGCACCCTTACCCGCTGCCGAGCCCGGACGAATACCTGGAGCTGCCAATCGGCGAGCACGCCGACCTGTACCCGGAGCTTCACTACCAGGCGCAGCAGGACAGCAGCGACGAGCAGCGCTGGTGGCGCATCGACCCGCGCGTCGAATGGCTGATCGACACGCTGAAGATGCTGAAGAAATTCAAGGTGCTGGTGATCTGTGCTCATGCCGAAACCGCCTTGGACCTGGAAGACGCCCTGCGCGTGCGCTCCGGTATCCCGGCCACGGTATTCCACGAGGGCATGAGCATTCTCGAGCGCGACCGTGCCGCCGCCTATTTCGCCGATGAGGAATTCGGCGCCCAGGTGCTGATCTGCTCGGAAATCGGCTCCGAAGGCCGCAACTTCCAGTTCGCCCATCACCTGGTGCTGTTCGACCTGCCGGCCCACCCGGACCTGCTGGAACAGCGCATCGGCCGCCTCGACCGGATCGGCCAGAAGCACGTTATCCAGCTGCACGTGCCATACTTGGAAAACAGCGCCCAGGAGCGCCTGTTCGACTGGTATCACCAGGCACTCAATGCCTTCCTCAATACCTGCCCGACCGGCAACGCGCTGCAGCACCAGTTCGGCCCACGCCTGCTGCCGCTGCTGGAAGGCGGTGACGACGGCGAGTGGGACAAGCTGGTGGCCGAGGCCAAGGCCGAGCGCGAGCGCCTGGAAGCCGAACTGCACAGCGGCCGCGACCGTCTGCTGGAACTCAACTCCGGCGGTGCCGGCGAAGGCGATGAGCTGGTCGAGGCGATCCGCGAGCAGGACGACCAGTACGCCCTGCCCATCTATATGGAAGAACTGTTCAACGCCTTCGGCATCGACAGCGAGGACCACTCCGACAACGCTCTGGTGTTGCGCCCCAGCGAGAAGATGCTGGACGCCAGCTTCCCGCTCGGCGACGACGAGGCGGTGACCATCACCTACGACCGCGAACAGGCACTGGCCCGCGAGGACATGCAATTCCTCACCTGGGAACATCCCATGGTGCAGGGCGGCATGGACCTGGTGCTGTCCGGCTCGATGGGCAACACCGCGGTGGCACTGATCAAGAACAAAGCCCTCAAGCCCGGCACCCTGCTGCTGGAACTGCTTTTCGTCAGCGAAGTGGTGGCGCCCAAGGCGCTGCAACTCGGCCGCTACCTGCCGCCGGCGGCATTGCGCTGCCTGCTCGATGCCAACGGCAACGACCTGGCTGCCAAGGTGTCCTTCGACACCCTCAGCGACCAACTGGAAAGCGTACCGCGGGCCAGCGCCAGCAAGTTCGTCCAGGCCCAGCGCGAGCAGCTCACCGCGCTATTCAATACCGCCGAGGCCAAGATCGAGCCGCGCCATACCCAGCGCGTGGCAGAGGCCAAGCACCGCCTGGCGGCCGAGCTGGACGAAGAGCTGGCACGCCTGACCGCCCTGCAAGCGGTCAACCCCAGCGTGCGCGACAGCGAGATCGAAGCCCTGCGCAAGCAGCGCCACGATGGCCTGGAAATGCTCGACAAGGCCGCCCTGCGCCTGGAAGCGATTCGCGTGCTGGTAGCCGGCTGAGGCAGGAGCCACACGCGACCCGGCCTCCCCCTTCCCGTTGCCCCGGCGAATACCGGGGTCCAGACGGCGCTTCGGGAAACTCCGGGTTGCCTGCCAACTGGATACCGGCCTGCGCCGGTATGACGTAACCGGGAAAGCGCCGATGGGTCCAGCCATCGGCGCCTCGTGCTGCGACCGCTTCGGTTGTTTCGCGCCTGCGCGGAGCAACAAGGCATCAGGCAACACCGCCGTGCACCCTGCGCACACTCCTTCAAGCCCGTCTTCCCGGCGAAGGCCGGGACCCAGGAAGTGCTTCGGGAAACTTCGGGCTGCCGGCCCCTGGATACCGGCCTGCGCCGGTATGACGTGATTGGGGGAGTCGTCGATGGGTCGAACCATCGGTGCCGCATGCCGCGACCGCTTCGGTCGTTCACGCCAGCCCGGAACAGCAAGGCATCAGGCAACACCGCCGTGCACCCTGCACACATTCCTTCAAGCCCGTCTTCCCGGCGAAGGCCGGGACCCAGGCGGCGCTTCGGGAAACTCCGGGTTGCCTGCCAACTGGATACCGGCCTGCGCCGGTATGACGTAAACGGGAAAGCGCCGATGGGTCGAACTATCGGCCCCGCGCGCCGCGACCGCTTCGGTTGTTTCGCGCCTGCGCGGAACAACAGGCATCAGGCAACGCCTCCGTACGCTCTGCACACACTCCTTCAAGCCCGTCTTCCCGGCGAAGGCCGGGACCCAGGCGGCGCTTCAGAAAACTCCGGGTTGCCTGCCTTCTGGATATCGGCCTGCGCCGGTATGACGTAAACGGGAAAGCGCCGATGGGTCGAACTATCGGTGCCGCATGCCGCGACCGCTTCGGTTGTTTCGCGCCTGCGCGGAGCAACAAGGCATCAGGCAACACCGCCGTGCACCCTGCGCACACTCCTTCAAGCCCGTCTTCCCGGCGAAGGCCGGGACCCAGGCGGTGCTTCAGAAAACTCCGGGTTGCCTGCCCTCTGGATACCGGCCTGCGCCGGGAAGACGTGACTGGGGAGACGTCGGAGTCGCATGCTGTGCCTGTTTCCGGGACTTGGCACACATCCCAAGCCAAGACCTCGAGGTATCCGGCGGCACCGCTTCGCATCCCGATCCCTCCTCAGCCCCGTCACCCCGACGCAGGTCAGGGTCCGAAACAGCCTTTCGGCAGCTCCAGCCCATCCGGGTTAGCCATTACTTGGCCACCTGCTACAGTCATTTTCAGCCAGTGCAATGCGGCTCCGGTTCGTCCCGTCGAGGATTTCCATGCAGCAGTCGGCCTCGCCCCGCGTCTTTCGCCTCGCCCTGTCGGCGTTGCGCCTGCTCGCGTTGCTGCTGTTGCCGTTGTTGCATCTCTGGGCCCCGCTGCAGAATTGGAGCAACGCCCACCAGGACTGGCTGATCCGCCAGCGCGCGGCGCAACAGGCGCCCGATCCCCGCTTGCTGCTGATCGATATCGATGACTTCAGCCTGCAAGCCCTGGCGGGCGAGGCCGGCAAGTGGCCATGGCCCCGTTCGCTGCATGCCGAATTGCTGGAGTACCTGCTGGCGCAGGAGGTGCGCGCAGTGGTGTTCGATGTGCTGTTCAGCGAGCCGGATCGCTATCGGCCGGATGACGACGCCTACCTGGCCGAGGTCATCGCAAGCTCCGACCGGGTCTACCTGGCCGCCCTGGTGCAGCAACCCGCCGAGGGCAGCCAGCCGCCGCTGATGATCGACTATCCTGCGCAAACCGGCCTTCGCCGAGGGATGAACGGCCTGAGCGAACAGCGTGGGCTGATCCTGCTGCCCAATGCCATTCCGCCGGCCGCCTGGAAGCTCGGCAGCATCAACTTCACCGCCGATGCGGACGGTGTCGGTCGTCGCTACGACCTTTACCGTCACTTCGGTGGTTGGCAGTTGCCCTCGCTGCCCGCTCGGGTGGCCTCCGACCTGGGCGCCCGGTTGCCGGCCGGCAACAATTTCATGCTCGACTGGCGGGGCATCTCCCGCTTGCCCTACCCGCGGCTGTCCTACGCCAGCGTGCTGGGCCAGGCGCGCGGCGTGGAAAACGTGCTGCCGCCGGATCAGCTCGCCGGCAAGATCGTGGTGATCGGCACCACCGCCGCCGGGCTCTACGACCTGCGCCGCACGCCGCTGGATCACTTCTACCCGGCGCCGTTCATTCTCACCACGGCCATCGACAACCTGCTCAACGGCCAGCAATTGCACCCGGTGGACACGCTCCTGACCTTGGCCATGGGAATCGCCCTGATACTGGCTTTGGCCGGCGTGCTGCTGCGGGAGAAACTGTCGCTGGCGCTGCTGGCGATGTGCGCGGTAACGGCCACGCTGCTCGGCGGCAGCTACCTGCTGGCTCTGCGCGGCTACCTGCTGACGGTGATACCGACGCTGACCGTGCTCTGGACCCTGCTGGCCCTGGCACTGGTGCTCTTCTACCTGCGCCGGCGGCGCCAATTGCAGAACACCATCACCCTGTTCAGCCGCTTCATGGACCCGCACGTGGTCGCCCAGCTGGTGGCCCGCGAAGACCCTGAAGCACTGCTGGCCAGCCGCGAGTGCGCGATCACCGTGCTGTTCTCGGATATCCGCAATTTCACCACCCTGTCCGAGCGGCATAGCGCACCGGAAGTCATGCGCCTGCTGGAGGGCTATTTCAGCCGCCAGGTGGGCGTGTTGTTCCAGCACCATGCGACCCTCGACAAGTTCATCGGCGATGCCGTGATGGCCTTCTGGGGCGCACCGCAGGACAACCCGAACCAGGCGGTGGACGCGATCAATGCGGCGCTGGACATGCTCGACAACGTCGAGTTGTTCCGCCGCGAATTCGACCATCCGGAATTCGATATCGGCATCGGCATCCACAGCGGCAACGCCGTGGTCGGCATGGTCGGTGCCCGCCAGCGCTACGACTACACTGCAATAGGCGACACGGTAAACCTCGCCAGCCGCATCGAGGGCCTGACCAAGGGCCGCGCGCGACTCTTGGTGTCCGCTGCCACCATGCACGCCTGTGCCGAGCAATTCGACTTCGTCCCCCACGGTGACTTCCAGGTCAAGGGGCGGGCGGAGCCGGTCACGGTGTATGAGCCCAGGAGGAAACAACAGTGAACAAGACCCTCACCCTCGCCCTGACCGTACTGGGCGCTTGGTTATGGTGCAGCGCCGCGCTGGCAGAGCAACGCAGCGGTAGCACTGTGCAGGCCGCGACCTTGCGGGAAAGCGGCGCCAGTGGCGCGGCGGCGGTGGCAGAGCTGCCGGCGCAGACCCGCTTGAGCGTGCTGGAACGCCAGGGCGGCTGGTATCTGGTACAGACCGCCAACGGCAAGCGCGGCTGGCTACCGTTGTTGGCAGTGCGCTTCGATACCAACGCCGGGGCGCAGTCCAGCAGCTTGGCCAACCTGCTCAAGAGCACCCCTTCGGCCGCCCCCGGCAGCGGCGTGGCAACCGGCGTGCGCGGCGTCACCGACGAGCAACTGGCCGGCGGTGGCGGTGGCGGTGGCGGTGCGACGGACCCCAGCCTGCAGCAGCTCGACCGCTTCGCCGTGTCCGTCAACGACGCCGAGGCCTTCGCCCGCTCCGGCGGCCTGCGCAGCCACGTCGTGGCCTATTCGCCCAACTGAGTCGGAGAGCACGTCATGAATCTGAATTTCCGCTGCTGCCTGCCTCTGCTCGCCGCGCTCGCCCTGAGCGGCTGCGAGGGCCTGAACGTGCAAGGGGTCGATCTCGGACGCCTGGCCAGTGCCGGCCAGCACCTGGTCAACATGGGCCAGAAGAGCGAGGACGAGGAACGCGTGATCGGCCAGAACACCGCCGCGCAACTGCTGACCCAGGCGCCGCTCTTGGATAACCCGGCGGTGCAAACCTACGTCAATCGCGTCGGGCTGTGGGTGGCCCAGCACAGCGAGCGGCCGGAGCTGCCCTGGCGTTTCGGCGTGGTGAACAACCGTGCGGTAGGCGCCTATGCGGCACCCGGCGGGTATGTATTCATCACCACCGGCATGCTGGCGCGCATGGAGAGCGAAGCCGAACTGGCGGGCGTGCTTGCCCATGAGGTGGCCCACGTGGTGCGCCAGCACCATCTGAAGGCGATCCAGAAACAGGCGCAGACCGGTCTGCTCAGCGACCTCGGCCAGCTCGCCCTGCAGGCCAACGCCGCACGCAACGGCGGCAGCGGGCAAAACAACGCGGCCGCCGCCGAACGCTTCAGCAATGCGGTGACCGACCTCTATGCCCGCGGCCTCGACCGTGGCGACGAGTACGAGGCAGACGCCATGGGCGTGGTGCTGGCGGCACGCGCCGGGTATGACCCCTACGGGCTGGCCAGCATGCTGCAAGGGCTGGCGGTGACCAAGCAGGACGACGCCGCGCTGGTCACCTTCCTCAAGGTGCACCCCAACATCGGCGACCGCCTGACCCGGCTGACCCCCGTCTATACCTACCTGGACACCAGCCTCAGCAATCAGGGCGGCGCGCCGCAGACGCTCGCCGATCGCTACCACAAGCAATTGCCGGCACGCTTTCCCTGAGCCAGGCAGCCCGCTGGACCAAGGACATTTAGGGACGAATTCATTCGCCTGGCGAGACCGGGATAGGCGAATGAATTCGCCCCTACAGCATGGCCCAGGCCCGCGCATCACGCCCGTCTACAGCTGCCTGGACACCAGAGCAGCACGCAACGAACCCTCGCCGGGCGCTACCGCAAGCAATTGCCGCCGCGCGTTCCCTGAGCCAGGCAGCAGGCTGGGCTATGGACATGTAGGGGCGAATTCATTCGCCTGGCGAGACTGGGATAGGCGAACGAATTCGCCCCTACATCCATGCGCCCTGGCCCACGTAGCCGGACTCGTCGTTCGAAGTCCGGGCTACGGTTCGTCTGGTTGCCGCCGCGCCGGCTATTCTGCCGCCGACTTGATCGGCACCCACACTTCCACGGTGCCGGTGCCCTGCATCGGATTGAAATCCGCGCTGTAGCGCTCGAAGACCGGCGCATTCGCCGCCTCCAGGCCCGACTGCGGCAGCCAGTGGCTGTAGACGCTGTAAAAGGTCTGCGGAAGGCTGGAGACATGCCCCCGATGCTCGAACACCACATAGCGGTGGGCGGGAATGCGCAAGCGCGCGAAGCCCGCCGGCAGGTCGTCGAAGGACTTCACCTCGACGCCGGCGATATAGTCGAAGCTGCCTTCGGCATCCTCCTCACTGCACACCCCGTAGGTCATCCAGCCGACCTGGCCGGGCAGGTTGCCGATATGCGGCACGAACCGGCTCCAGAGCGCGGCGATACCATCCGTCTTGTCGAATGTATAGCGCTCGCCAAGGCCGGCGATGAGCAGGTCCCGGCCATCTTCGAAGCGCGGCTGGGGGAGATCGATGAGTGTCGTCTGTTTCATGTTCAGAGGCTCCATAAGCACTAGACCATCCAGTGATCGCTGCGCCCGGACCCGCTCCGGCGTGACGCCGAACTGCTCGCGGAAGGCGCGCGTGAAAGCCTCGTGGGAGCCATAGCCGACATCCAGCGCCACATCGAGGATGTCCGGCGCGCCTCTGGCCAGCAGCCGCGCCGCCTCGCTCAACCGGCGCGCCCGCACATAGCGCATCACCGGCCAGCCAGTACCTATGGCGAAGGCCCGCGCCATGCCGAAACGGGACAGGCCGCCGAAGCGGGCGACCCGGTCCAGATCCAGCTCGCCGCCCAGTTCAGTTTCGATGTACCAGAGTGCCTTGCCGACGGGGTCCATGGCGTTTCCTCACGAAGCTGGTGGGATTATGGCGACGACGGTCTGGCCCGATTTGATCGTTCTTGCGCAGTTGAAGAGCTTGAGGCGGGTTGCACCCGCCCTACGGGGACTAGCCGTTACAGGCATTCGCCCAGCACTCGCGCCAGCTTCTGCGCCCTGGGGTCCATCAGCACGTAGGGGCCGAGGGTATTGGTGACGAAGCCGAAGGCAACCTCGCGCTCGGGATCGGCGAATCCGCTGGAGCCACCGGCGCCGGGATGGCCGAAGGCCTTCGCGCCGAGGCCATAGGTGGCATTGGCCACCTGCGGTTGGTCGAGCATGCAGCCGAGACCAAGGCGGGTGGAAGTGAGCAGGGTTCTGTCTTCGCCGACGCTGTGCTCGCGGGTCAGCTCGTTGAGCAGCTCGGCATCCAGCAGGCTGCCGTCCAGCAAACCGGCATAGAAGCCGGCCAGGGCACGGGCATTGCCGTGGCCGTTAGCCGCCGGCTGCTGCATGCGCCGCCATTCGGGCTTGTTGGTGCTGGTCATGATCGACGGCGGATTGGTGAAGGCGCGGGTACTCAGGGCGGTAGGCTCGGTCATCATGCAGGTAAGCAGGCGCTGGGCAGCCGCGTCGCCGAGGTTGCCCTTGGCGCGGGAAATATGCGCGACCCGAGAAAACTCACTGTCGTCCAGACCGACATGGAAATCCAGCGCGAGCGGCCTGGCGACGCGTGCCACGATAGCCTCGCCAGGGCCGCGACCGTCGGCGCGACGCAGCATTTCACCGATCAACCATCCGTAAGTGATGGGCGCATAGCCATGGGTCTCGCCAGGCGTCCACCAAGGCCGTTCGGCGGCCAGCGCCGTGGTCATCGCCTGCCAGTCGTAGAGCGCTTCGGGCGGCAGCAGCTCATGCAGGGCCGGCAGGCCGGCGCGGTGGCTGAGCAACTGACGCAGGGTAACCCGTTCCTTGCCGGCGGCGGCGAACTCGGGCCACAGACGCGCGACCGGGGCATCCAGCTCCAGCTTGCCCTCACCCACCAACTGCAGCGCGGTGACGGCGGCGAATGGCTTGGTGCAGGAAAACAGGTTGAGAATGGTGTCGCTGGCCCAGGCCTGCTGCCCATCCTTGTCGGCGGTGCCGGCCCAGAGGTCGAGCACGGTTTCCCCACCGATCTGGATGCAGAGCGCGGCGCCGCGCTCCTGGGGACTGTCGAACAGCGCGGCAAAGGCATCGCGCACGGTTTCGAACTTCAGATCGAAATAGCCCTGGATCTGCACACTGACTCCTTGGTGATGACGTGGCGTGTCGGCATTGTTTCAGTCCAGCACCGGGATGGGAACCATCGGCGACTCATCCGACCTTCCGGGGGCCGCCACCACTACGTCGGCGGGCTTTTTCGAGAAAGCGCCCGACCACGGCCGCGGCGCTCTGGCGGCAACCGGCAGCCAACGCTGCGCCACCTTCAGGTTGGCCGCACGCACCGCCTCGACAAACCCCTGGAACGGCCGATCGGTAATGCCCACCAAACCCAGGTGGCCGTTCTCGCCGTCCAGCAGGCGCCCGGTCGCCGGCTGGTCGAGGTACTGGAACCAATGCACCCCGACGATCAACGGCTCGCTCAGCGCTTGCTCGAGGAAGTGCGCATAGGCCGGTCCCCGCGCCTGCTCGCTCCCCGCGTCGATCGGGCCTGCCCAGAACGGCCCGCGGTCCCGCGAGCCGACGCTGAATTCGCCGATCAGCACCGGCTTGTCGATCTTGCGCAAGGCGGCGAAGTCGTAGCCCTGCTGTGGTTCCGGGGTATAGAAGTTGAAACTCAGCACATCGCAGTACTGTGCGCAGGAAGCCACCGCTTCCGGCGTGCTGACAGCGAAGCGGCCACCCAGCAGCAGGTGGTTGGGCGCATGCCACTTCAAAGCATCGACGATGGTCTGGAAGTAGGTATCGGCGTAGAGGCGCAGGAAGCGCTGCAAATCCTCTTCGATGGCCGGGTGTTCGGCACTCGGCAGCGGCGCCTCGAAGCCGGGGTCTTCCATCAATTCCCAGGCCTGGAGGTCGATGCCCCAGGCATCGGACAGGCGCTTGTGGTTGCGATAGCGGTCGCGCAACTGCTTGAGAAAGGCACGCTTGGCCGGCACGTCGGTACTCAGGCGCAGGGTGCCATAGGCCAGCCCGTAGCGGTTCTGTGGATCGCTGCCGGGGCCGGCCCAGGCCAGCTCGTTGCCGGCGAAATAGCCGATCAGCCAGGGGTCGTTGCGGTGATCGCGGGTGGCGATGGCAATGGCGCGCTCGGCGGCCATGGCGAAGCGCGGGTCGAACGGGTCGGGCATGCCGCCCCACCAGTCGAAGCCGCTGTTGATGGTGGCGAAATCACCCTGGATGTCCAGCCCGACGGTGTAGGCCATGCGCCCTTCGGCTATCAGGGCCGGGCTGCTCCAGTTGCCGAGGGTGTTGAAGCCCCAGGCCTGCAGGCGATCCAGGCTGTGCCGGCGCCAGCGTGGCAGGTCGATGGCCTGCGGCACACAGGGAGCAGTTGCCCCGGCCTGAGGCGCGGAGGCCGGCGGGTCGGACTCGCTCGTCTGGCAGGGGGGCGTGCCGTAGGTGCGCTGCAGGTTGGCGCCGTAGAAATCGAACCAGCGACCATGGGCATAGCCGCGCCCCCGGTTGGCACCGATGGCCTGGCGATTGTCGCCCTGCCCATAGTGCACGGCCAGCGGGTCCTGCGCCGCGGGCAATTGGGCGAACATCCACTCGCGCCCTTCGGTGTAGGTCTGGCTGTGCTGCGCGGTGACCGCGTTCACGCCCAGTGAAAAGAACGGATGCCCCTCGGGCGTCACCAGGTACCAGCGGCCGCCGAATTTCTCGCGGCGGAAGAAGCCTTTGGCCTGGAACGTGGGCCCGCCCAGCAGGCCGCCGAACCGGTCGCGCGGCGGCCGCTCCGCCAGCCAGCCCTCGAGTTGCTTCTGCTCGCGGGCAGCCGCCTCGCGCAGTTGCCGATCCGTATCGACCTTCTCCGGCCATTGGCCGCGACCGTACTGGCCAAAGGCATCGACAAGGCCGGTGTAGACCGCCGTCTGTACAGCGTCGCCGATCTGCACGCCGAAACGGCCGAGCAGGATGCTCTGCGGCACGTCGAGCTTGCTCATGCTCAGGGTCACGGCGCTGACCTGAGCGGCCGTCAGCTCGCCCTCCACTGCCTCGGCCAGCAACACGCGACGGCCCTCGACGTCCACCGGCATGGGCGGTGCGGCGCGCATGCCATGGGTCCGTGGCGAGGTCGCGGCCAGCGGCACCAGCAGGGTCTGCGCCGGACCGGCCGGCAGGGCGATATGGCTGGTCAGCGCCTTGCTGTCGCTGCTCTCGATACGCACCTCGAGGGTGATGGCCCAGTCCATGGCGTTCTGCAGGCGCAGGCTCAGGGCGCTGGCCTGGGACCAGTCCCAGTCGCCGCTCTGCGGGCTCAGGCGTAGGCTCGGGCGGTCGGCGGCATGGAAGGTGAAGCGGCGCAGCACCTCGCCGTCGCTCGCGGGCTCGGCGGTCAGCTCGGGAAAGCTGGCGGCCCGGCTCTCGACCGTCACCACATCGGTGGGTTTGACGAAACTGAACAGGGTCTGGCGGCCCTCGGGCGCGGCCAAAGCCGATACGGAGAACTGGAGGGCTAGAACGAGCGGGAGAAAACGGCGAATCATCGAACTTCTACTCCGGAAGATGGCCAGGTAGACACCCGGCCGCCCCGAAAATGCCATCCGGAACAGCGCTATTTCGGCTCCCTGGCCAGCTCCATCAGGCAATCGCCCCAGGCATCCAGTCGCCGCCTGGCGCGGGCCGTGCCATCGCCCGAGGCGGCGTCCCCGCCCGCCAGCAGCCGCCGGACCGCGCCCTGCAACTGCGCGGCAAAGCCCTCCGCGTCATCCTGCCAGCACAGCACTTCATGGCGCAGGCCCAGCTCGGCGGCGCGCTGCGCATTGCTGCGCTGCTCCGGCTGATCGGTGACCAGCAGCAGGATTGGCCGGTCGTACACCTTGGCGATGGACAGCGCGGCCATGCCCGGCGCCGAGACGATCAGGGCGCTGCTCGCCGCCGCTTCGATCCACTGCGCATCACGGGCCAGCCAGCCAGGGCGACCGGTATAACCTTCGCCGACTCTCAGGCTGTCCAGGCCGAGCGCCGCCAGGCCCCGCTCCAGCCCCTCAGCCAGGCGCGGGTCGCGAAAGTGCGGATTGAGGTAGACGGCCGCCCGCGCCGCCTGCTCCCCTGGCGCGCGGGTGGCCAGGGCCACGGGCGTCGGCAGGTTGAAGCTGCGCAGTCCGGTGCACTCGACCTCGACGTAGGCGAAGTCATGCTGCAGACGGGCCCAGGCTCGCCCCAGCTCGAAGCGGATGGCCGCCGCGAAGGCCCGCGCCAGCCAGTCCGGCAGTCGCCCGCTGAAGTTCTCCAGCAATGCCCGGCGCAGGCTGGCGCCATAGATGTGCACGATCTTGCGCCGCCAACCGGGTAGGCAACCCATTACCAGCAGCGCCGGATGGAAGGAGTCGTTGACCAGCAGATCGACGTCGGCCAGCCGCCGACGCAGGCGGCCGATGTCCCGCAGCATATGCCGCGGGTCGAACAGATAGCGCGCGACGTTGCGGTCGGTGGCGCCGCGCTGCATGTTCTGCCGCTCGTCGAACTGCACCGCGTAGTGCCGCGACAACACCTCGGCGGCAATGCCGAACTCGCCGAGAAAGGCCGCCCCTTCATCCGAGGTGGTCAGCACCTGCACCTCGGCGCCGCGCTCGGCCAGGGCGTGGGCCAGCAACTGGGCACGCATCAGATGGCCGCGGGCGTCGGCGGTGGCGAGGTAGAGAATCCGTGTCTTCATCGGGCGAGGCACGCCCTCGCCCGCAGCCAGGCACCAGCCAGGTACATGCCCAGGGCGCCGCTGACGCCGAAGGCGCGGTCCACTGCCCGCGCCTCGGCCAGCAGGCGCTGCAGGTGCGGCATTTCCGCCTCGCCCACGCTGAGGCCGAGGGTGCGCATGCACAGGCGCACATGCTTGCGCTCGTCGTGCAGCACGCGGGCCAGCAGCGGCTGCAAGGGGTGGTCGGCAGCCAGCACGGCGCAATGACGCGTCAGCACCCGCTCGGCCATCTGCTCGGCACACAGGCCGATGGCGTAGGCCGGCACCAACACGCCCTGCTGGAAATGCGGGGCATAGCGCCGGGCGATGCGCTGCCAACGGCGGATCTTGGCCCGGCTCAGCCAGTCCGGACGCAGCTCGGCGGGCGGCTGCATGCCGCGCTCGCGCAGGGCGGCAGCGAACAGCTCGCTGTGCTCCTGTTCCTCGCGCAGGTGCTGGTCGACCTGCCGCTCCAGCCAGGCCGGGGCAGTCGGCATCAGCTCATGCTGCAAGGACTTCTCGGTGGCCTCTTCGCCGATCAGGTAGACGCGCAGCAACAGCAGTTCGCCCTCCCGACTGGCGTGCAAATGGCGCAGGGCGGCACGCTTGATGCGGTCCACCAACCAGGCCTGCAGGCGCGGCCAGCCGCGAAGACGCGGTGCGGCGAAGGCCGCCAGCTGCACGGCGGTCATGGCGTCGCGCGCCACCGGCCGCTGAGCACCAGGCCGATGAAGCTGTCCTGCAGGAAGTCGCGGGCTGCCGCCGCGGCCTGCGGATAGTCGATCCGCTGGCCGCGAAAGCCGAGGTAGCCCTTGCCGTCGCGGGCGCCGAGCTGCAGCGTGTCGTGCTTGGCGAAGCCCGTTTCGCGCAGCGGCTGCAGCAGCTCGACCTGCTCCATGCCGAAGAGGAACAGGTCGCGGCGGATCACCGACAGCGGCAGGCGGCTGCGCAGGGCCTGCAGCTCCAGGGTCCAGTTGCCCTCCTCCAGCGCCTTGGCCAGATCGCTCTGGCCGTCCGGCAGGTACAGGCTGGCGCGGACCGCCGGCAAGGCGGCCTTCTTCAGGCCGAGGGCGATGGTGATGTCGGTCTTCTCCGCACCGGCAGGGTTTTCGCGCACCTGCACGAACTGCTTGGCCAGCCTGGCAGCGGTGGACGGTGAGGCCAGCGTCTGCAACGCTTGCTCGGGGGTCAGCAGGGTCTGAAGCTGGCCGCCGACCTCGACCTCGATGTGGTAGGCGTCCAGCTTCACCTCGGTCAGGTCGCCGCGCACCGGCGCGTGGGCATGCACACTGTGGCTCCACTGCTGGCCGTCCTTGCTGACCAGCAGGTGCAGGCTGACCGGCACCCTGCGGCCATCCGCCGCCTTGGCCTGGCCATGCAGCAGCACGTCGCCGATCACCGCGTCGTCGGCGTAGTCCTGGGTGTTGCGGAAACGGATACGGCCAGCGGCACGGTCCAGTTCAACGCGGCTGTGGGCATCGTCCAGGGCGATGCGGTTGCAGTCGGTCAGGGTCGCCAGTGGGCAGCCGCTGCCACTGGCAAAGGCATGCACGCCGCGGCCGTCGACGGTTTCGGCCTGCGCCAGGCCGCTCAGGCTCAGGCTCAGCAGCAAAGCGCAGCGCGGTAGAGCGCTCGACACGTCCATGGTCGTTCCTCAGTGGGTAGCGGGCTTGTGGTAGGACAGCGCCTGGGCGTCGGCCGCGGTGCGGCCCAGGGTGTTGATGCCGAGGCCACGGGCCAGGGCGCCGCCCATATCGATGGCGGAGAAAGCGACGATCAGCCCCAGGGCGCCGAGCCGGCGCAAGCCACGCAGCGGCGGCAGGTCCTGCCGGTTGAGCGCGCGCAGGCTGAAACCCAGGCGGGCGCAGAGAATGCACAGCGGCGCCAGCGGGCCGCTGCGAGCCAGCCAATGCAGCCGGGACGGCAGGTAGGCGCGCACCAGGTAGGGGGTCAGGCCGACCGAATCCTGGCCACGCATCCAGCGCAGCTTGATCGCCTCGGCGCGGCTGTCCGGCAGGCGGTGCTCGGTGTGCGCGGCAGCGGCATAGTGCAGGGCGATGCCGGCTGCCTGCAGGCGCAAGCCGAGCACCTGGCAGTGGGCACGGTAGACCCCGTCCAGCGCCTGGTAGGCATGCTCGGCGAACACCTCGCGGCGGAACACCACATTGTTGGCATAGAAGTTACGGGTAGCCCCCGGCTGCAATGGGCTGGGGAAATACATGAAGTCCAGGGTGGTCAGCGCCGTGCCGGCCAGGCTGGTGCTGTAGCTGGTACGCCCGGCCACTACGGCGGGTGGCTGCTCGGCGCACAGCGGCAGCAGCAGGTGCTCCAGCCAGTCGGCGGCGGGAATGCAGTCGGCGTCGGCGAACGCCACGTAGTCGCAGCGCGCCGCGTCGGTAGCGGCGAAGCCGAGGTTCTTCGCCGCGTAGTAGCCAGTGCTGGCGTCGATGAGCACGAACTGCAGTGCCAGCCCGGCGCTGTTTCGCAGCTCGGCGCAGACCTGTTCCGGCAAGCCGTCGTGGGTCACCACCACCTGGGCCAGGTGGCCCAGCGCCAGGCTTTGGCCCTTGAGGTGTTCGAACAGGCGGGCGAGGCTGCCGGCCACCTTGTCCAGATCGGCCCCGCCGCGCAGGTTGTTGGTTTCCAGTACCAAGGCCGTGCGTGCGGCCAGATCGTGAAGCGTCATCCGTGTTCCTCTGTCCAGTCCATGAGCGTTGGCGGCAGCCTAGCAGGCCGCCAGCCGCGCCGGCTTGCGCCAGCGCACAGCGATATTAGACGGTGCCAGCCTTCATGCGATCGAGCAGGCGGTCCGGCAGCAGGCGGTTGAGCACGCGGAACAGCTTGGCCGGCACCGTGACCGGATAGCGGGTGCGCGGCACGCGGCTGTTCAGGGCATGCAGTACGGCCTCGGCCACCGCGGCGGCCGGCAGCGTGTATTTCACCGCCGCGCCCTCCTTGGCCAGGCGCTCTTCCATCAGCGCATAGCGGGCCGCATGGACGCCGCGACCGGTGTCCACATGCTTGCGCAAGGCCAGCAGGCTGTTGGCGCGAAAGCGCGCGATGATCGGGCCCGGTTCGAGCAATACGGCCTCGATGCCGCTGCCTTCCAGCTCCAGGCGCAGGGTGTCGACCAGTCCCTCCAGGGCGAACTTGGAGGCGTTGTAGGCACCGCGCAGCGGCAGCGCGGCGTAGCCGAGCACCGAGCTGTTGAACAGGAGACGGCCATGACCCTGGCGGCGCATGACCGGCAGCACCGCAGCGGTCAGCTCGATGGGGCCGAACAGGTTGCTCTCGAACTGCTCGCGCCAAGCCGCACGGGGCAGGTCCTCGATGGCGCCGGGCTGGCCGTAGCCGGCGTTGTTGAACAGTGCGTCGAGGGTGCCGCCGCTACGCTCCAGGACCCAGGCCAATGCCGCGGCAATGCTGGCGGAGTCATCCAGGTCGAGCTGTACCGCCTCGAAGCCCTCGGCCTGCAGGCGCTCGACGTCGGCTGCCTTGCGCGCACTGGCGAAAACCCGCCAGCCGGCGGTGCGGCAGGCCTGCGCCGTGGCATGGCCGATGCCCGAGGAACAGCCGGTGATCAGGATGGTGCGCATGAACCAGCTCCCTGGTGGTTGAATCAGGCGATTTCGCGACGGAACGGTGGCAAGGCGTTGAGAATGGCCTTGCCGTAGCGCTGGGTCACCACGCGGCGATCCAGCAAGGTGATGGTGCCGCGGTCGGCCTCGGTGCGCAGCAGGCGGCCACAGGCCTGGATCAGCCGTAGCGAAGCATCCGGCACGGCGATCTCCATGAACGGGTTGCCGCCGCGCGCTTCGATCCATTCCGAGAGCGCCGCCTCCACCGGATCGTCCGGCACGGCGAAGGGAATCTTGGCGATCACCACGTGCTCGCAGTAGGCACCGGGCAGGTCCACCCCTTCGGCGAAGCTGGCCAGGCCGAACAGTACGCTGGCTTCACCGTCGTCGACCCGCGCCTTGTGCTTGTTCAGGGTTTCCTGCTTGGACAGGTTGCCCTGGATGAACACGCGCTTGCGCCAGTCGCGGTCGAGGCCATCGAACACGTCCTGCATCTGCTTGCGCGAGGAGAACAGCACCAGGGTGCCGCGCGCGCCCTCCACCAGCGTCGGCAGCTCGCGCACGATGGCGGCGGTGTGGGCGGCAGCGTCGCGCGGGTCGGCCTTCAGGTCGGGCACCCGCAGCAGGCCGGCGTCGGCATGGTGGAACGGGCTGGGCACCACGGCGGTGACCGCCGCCTTGGGCAGCCCGGCACGCATGCGGAAGCGGTCGAAGGTACCCAACGCGGTCAGCGTGGCGGAGGTCACCAAGGCGCCGTAGGCCACGTTCCACAGATTGCGGCGCAGGGTCTCGGCGGCAAGGATCGGGCTGGCGTTGACCTCGATGTCGTAGAGCGCGCCACTCTCGGCCAGGGTCAACCAGCGCGCCATCGGCGGGCTGTCTTCCGGGTCCTCGACGGTGAATGCCGTCCACAGCTCCCAGTTGCCCTGGGCACGGGCCAGCAGGCTGCCGAACAGCGGGTACCACTCCTCGGCCTGGTGGCTGGCGATGCCGACGCCGGCCTCGCCGTCCATGGCCTCCTTGAGCAACTCGGTCAGGCGGGTGAACAGGTCGGTGAGCTTGGCGAAGCCCTTCTTCAGCTCGATGCCCATCTCCCGCAGGTGCTCCGGCACCAGGCCGCCGACGAAGCGGTGGCGCGGCCGTTCGCGGCCTTCCATGTCCTCGCCGGCGCGGAAGTCGGCGATCTCCTCGCAAGCGCTGAACATGAACTGCTGCTGCGCGCGCAGCTCGCGCGCCAGTTCCGGCACGCCCTCGATCAAGCGGCCGAGGTCGCCCGGCAACGGATGCTGGGCGAGCAGCTTGGTGAGATTTTTCTCCACCTGGGCGAGCCAGTCGGCGGTACTGCGCAAGCGGGTGAAATGGGCGAAGTGGCCGATGGCCTTGTCCGGCAGGTGATGCCCCTCGTCGAACACGTAGAGGGTTTCCCGCGGATCAGGCAGCACCGCGCCGCCGCCCAGCGCCAGGTCGGCCAGCACCATGTCGTGGTTGGTGACGATGACATCGACCTTGGTCATGCCCTCGCGCGCCTTGTAGAAGGCGCACTGGCCGAAGTTCGGGCAATGGCGGTTGGTGCACTGGCTGTGGTCGGTGGTCAGCCGCGCCCAGTCGGCGTCTTCCAGCGCCTCCGGCCAGGCGTCGCGATCGCCGTCCCAGCGATTGCCGGCCAGCTTCTCGATCATCTGGGTGAACAGCTTCTGGCTGCGCTCGTCCACGTCCAGCTTGAAGCCCTCTTCCTCGAACAGCTGGGCGGTGGCGCTCTGCGCCTGGCCTTCCTGCAACAGCATGTCCAGCTTGGACAGGCACAGGTAGCGGCCGCGGCCCTTGGCCAGGGCGAAGCTGAAGTTGAGGCCCGAGTTGCGCATCAGGTCCGGCAGATCCTTGTGCACGATCTGCTCTTGCAGGGCGACGGTGGCGGTGGCGATCACCAGGCGCTTGCCAGCGGCCTTGGCCGCGGGAATCGCCGCCAGGCTGTAGGCGACGGTCTTGCCGGTGCCGGTGCCAGCCTCCACCGCAACCACCGCCGGCTCGCCGTCGCGCTGGCCTTCGTCGTTGTGCTTGATGGTGCCGAGCACCTTGGCCACTTCGGCGATCATCAGCCGCTGGCCATAACGGGCCTTGAGGCCCTTGGCTTCGAGAAAGCGGGAATAGGCGCCCTGAATCTGGGACTTGAGTTCGGTGCTGAGCATGCGCAGGGCTGGATAAATTTTCAGTATTTCGAATGGCTGGCTATGATACCCCGCGTTTCGCCGACCGCCACCGGAGATTGCCGAATGACCGTTTTCGCCCCGCTCTATGCCCTGCACCTGCTCGCTGCCCTGGTCTGGGTCGGCGGCATGTTCTTCGCCTGGATGATCCTGCGTCCCGCCGCCGTCGCCGTGCTCGAAGCACCGGCGCGGCTGACGCTGTGGGTCGAGGTGTTCCGCCGCTTCTTCCTCTGGGTATGGGTCGCGGTCTTGATCCTGCCGATCAGCGGCCTGGGGCTGCTGCATCTGCGCTTCGCCGCGTTCGCCCAGGCGCCGCGTTACGTGCATGTGATGATCGGCCTGTACATCGCCATGCTGGCGATCTTCCTGCGCATCCAGGCGCTGCAGCTGCCGGCGCTGCGCCGCGCGGTGACGGCCCAGGACTGGCCGACCGGCGGCAGCGTGCTGGGCGGCATCCGCCGGTTGGTCGGGATCAATCTGTTGCTGGGCTTGAGCCTGGTGGCGATCGCCGCTATGCGACCGGGACTCTGAGCCCCCCGGCGGGCAGTACGACTATCGGACAGGGACCGGGATGCTCGGCGAACTATGCTCTAAGCAGGCACTCCCGCAGTCCCTGGAGCCTCCATGCCCCCATTGCGCATCGATCCCGTCTTCGCTGAAGTTCGCCTCACCCGTTCGCTCTGGCTGATCCGCGCCTTCCTGCTGGTCGGCCTGGTGGCCACACCGCTGTTTCACTACTGGGACCAGTTCGTCGACGCGACACCACCGGCGGAAAGCCTTTGGCTGCGCCTGGGCTTCAGCCTGCTTTCGGCGCTGGCGCTGGGGTTGACCTATGTGGATGCGCTGCGCCGCTGGCTGTTCTTCGCCATTCCCCTGACCCAGTGGTGCGGCGTGCTGGTGGTGTCAAGGCTGCTGGCGCAATTGGATCAGGGCTTTCTGTATGGCCTGCCGGGGCTGATGCTCAGCGGCATGGCGATGATGGCCTTCGCCCCGCTGTTCGACCTGTACCTGCTCAGTTGCCTGGCCTACGTCCTGCTGCCGAATCTGGTGATGTGGTTGAGTGGCACCCCCGCCAACGAAGTCGTCAATACCAATATCTTCCTGCTGGCCATGTTCGGCTTGCAGCTGGGCTTCGGCTGGCTGCTCTATCGCCTGGCCCGTCGCGAGTTCGAGCTGGAGCGCAGGCTGTCGTATCTCGCCAGCCATGATGACCTCACCGGCTTGAACAACCGCGGGCGCTTCTTCGAACTGGGTCAGCGCGAATTCGCGCGCTGCCGGCGCTTTCCCCAGCCGTTGTGCTGCGCGCTGCTGGACATCGACCGCTTCAAGCAGATCAACGACGAGCACGGCCATCACACCGGGGATCAGGTGATCCGACAGATTGCCGAAACCATCGGTGAGCAGGTGCGCGAAGTGGATGTCATCGGCCGGCTGGGCGGGGAAGAGTTCGGCATCCTGCTGGTCGGAGCCGATCTGCCGGAAGCCACCGAGGTGATCGAGCGCCTGCGTTCGACCGTGGAGACGAAGCGCGTGCGCTTGCCGGATGGGTCCGGCCTGCACGTCACCGTCAGCATCGGTCTGGCCGCCTATCGCGAAGACACCGACCTTGATGCATTGCTGCAGCGCGCCGACGCCGCGATGTACACCGCCAAGCGCTCGGGGCGTAACCGCCTGGCCGTGGACGACGGGTCGCCTCGTCCCGAGACGACCGCTCGCTGAGTCAGAACTGCCGGATATCCAGGCTGCCCGCCGCTCCCGGCTCACCCGCTGCACCGGGCTGGCCGGACGCACCGCCCGAAGCGCCCTCGACCTTGTACATCAGGCAGCCCTTGGCCCGCCCGCCTACACCACCCTGTCCGCCTGCTCCAGCCGGGCCGGCTGCGCCGCCTTCCAGGCGCACCTGGATGCGTTCGAGCGGGAAGCCCGTCGGGACTTCCAGCCGCACCCGGCCACCCGCCGCGCCATCTTCCCCGTCGCCACCGGCCAGGCCCGGTTGACCGGGTTCGGACTGGCCCCACAGGCAACCGCCGACCGCACCATCGGCACCGTGCAGCCCCTCATGCCCCGGTGCACCGCGACCGCCGCGCACATCCACGACGAGTTCGGCGACCTCGACCCGCTCCAGACGCAGGGCAAGATCACGCCCCGCGCTGGCCGACCGGCCCACCTGCCCCGGCGCGCCGCGCGCGACGAGGCGGCTGCCGGCATCGATCCGGCCGTCGTTCACCACCAGGCGCAGCGGTTGCTCGCCGGGGGCGACCTCAAGGCGTGCCTCACGGCCCAGGTGCAGCCGGTCGATGTGCAGTTCGGTGACCGTTGCCGGAATGGACAGGGTCCCATGATCGGCGATGTCCAGGCGCTCCAGATGCCATGCATCGGTGCCGCTGGGCAGGCGCACCAGGGTGTTGGAGTCGACCTGCAGCGATTCAGCCAGGGCCAGCGGGCTGGCCAGCGCCAGCAACAGTACGAGGTTACGCATGTTTGGTCCCCTTCACGGCCGGCTTGGCAGCTGGCTTCTTGGATTTCGCGGCCGACTTGCGGCGCGGTTTGGGCAGGGCGAGTACGTGGAAGATGCCGAACAGCAACAGTTGCAGACGATCCAGCCAGGGCCGTGGACGCCCCCGGAGGCGCTCGGTGAACCAGGCCAGTTCCATCAGGTGAACGACCAGGATCAGCCCACCCAGCAGATTGAGCACCAGTGCGAAAGGACGTGCGAACGGTGCGAACAGATTGGCCAGCAGTGCCAGCCAGAACAGCAAGGCGACCACCTTGCCCAACCCCAGAATCAGTTTCATGGCATATCCCCCGCCGATAGTCCTTACCCTCGGATTCTATGGACCCGATGGGACGCGCCACGTTGCCGCGCGGGCTGAGCCTAACCGGTTCGAGGCTTAGGGCACCAGTCTGCACGGTCGGCAGAGAGATGATTTGCGATGACGACACTCGTGCCGGCTGGCCGCCGAAACTCCGCAGATTGCGCCAGTGCGCGCAGCCTGAAGAGCGCAGCGACGAAGCCCAACGGGGCCGCGCCAAGGTAAGCCGCCATACATCTTGAGTAATTGCACAGACTTGCCCACTCATTTGCATTCGACCTGACCAGTCACTTGCATCGTATTTGCCCAGCATGCTTCGTGGCCCTGACTGGAACATAACGGCCAGGAGCGGACCTGATGGATAGCCGATCCGGCAGCGGAACAAGGCCGATAACTATGATGATCTACGTGATCGCTTGAACGCTTGGCCCCCGCTGCGCGAACTACAGGATGGCCAGGGCGATGCCCAGTGACAGGCCGGATATACGAATGCAACCGCGCTGACGGCAGAATCGAAAAAAGCTGCCCTCACTGCTTGTGGGGAGAGTCCATGTACAATTGTTATGCGTAAGCCCCAGTTATTTTAAATTTCTCTTTGCGCCACAATTGCTATGATTTTTAGGACCTACAATCAAAGCAATTTGGGCTGCAGAAAGTTTAATAGTTATTACGCTTCTGCTTGCATTGAAAGAGCAACGACAGGATGAAGCATTTTATCAAATGACTGTCGCCGCATTGAGTGCTGCAATCTCTACGTTTAAATATTTTTCAGCGGATAATATTTATCTGCGACTCTTGAGAATTATGATGACAAGCAGTATTGGGCTGGCTATTAATAGGATAACAATTAGAAACTTTGCAAAGGATCGACCAAGATTAAAGTAATAGCTCTCGCCAGCTTTTTGTGTAATTTTGGGGCTGGACTCAATAAAAGCAATGTTGCGGGTAAATCTTTTTAACTCACTTATCCCATGTTGCTTTCGTGGGTACTGAATAATTGAAATAAGTAGGCCATTTGAATATGTGACGTGGAAGTTTGCTGTATACGCTAGCTCGCCAGATTTCGACGTGAAATCTGATGAAAAGAGAAAGCTATTTTTATGGTGTATCTTTGTACGTTCAATACTTAGAACATCTAATGTCAATCCATTTTGACTCGCCTCTTCTCTGACTCCTTTGATCATCTTTTCCATGCTGTCTTTGGATGGTGGTGATTTTTCCCTGCTGAGTCCTATTATGTAATACACACCTTCTTCTTTGCTGGCAAGTAGATATTCTCTTTCATGTGATGGAAACTTGCTTCTATACCAGCGCAACTCTTTGTTCGGATTTTCAATATAAACTCCGTATTCTGTATCTTTAAGGTGGGAGTTTTCTAGTAGTCTGCCTGGTACAAGTTCAGCAAGACTTTCAAGTTCGGATGCCATTGCGACTGCATTTGAAGCCACATAAATCAAGAGGAGAAAAAAAATATTTTTCATGGTTTTGTTCTTGTGACTAATTCGTTGTGCATAACGTGAAATTAAGGATCCTCTGAAGTAGCCATGCATTTCTGGCTGACTTCAGCCTCCGCTGATTTTGAAAGCGGAAAATCGATCAAAATCGATCAGATCACCCACTTATTTTTGTGTTTTTAGCCGCCGCAAGCACCTCGCGGCGGCTATTGCCCATATTACGGGTGCACCTCTCCTGCAGTGGTCAGTAAATGTTTGCGCACCATCCACAGGTTCGATAGCGCAAACAACGTCACCAGTTGCGCGGTGTTCTTGGCCAAGCCACGGAAGCGCACCTTGGTGTAGCCGAACTGGCGCTTGATCACCCGGAACGGATGCTCGACCTTAGCCCGAACCTGCGCCTTGGCCTTCTCGATCTTGCGCTTGGCTTCGTACAGCGGGCTGCTCTTGTCCAGCTTCTTGTAGGTACTGCGGCGGGCGGCGATCTGCCAGATGACTTCCCGGCCCTCATGCTCGGGACGCTTCTCGACACCGGTGTAACCCGCGTCGGCACCGACCATGTTTTCCTCGCCATGCAGCAGTTTGTCGACCTGAGTAACGTCTGCAACGTTGGCAGCCGTCCCGACCACGCTGTGCACCAGGCCCGACTCGGCATCGACGCCGATGTGAGCCTTCATGCCGAAGTAATACTGGTTGCCCTTCTTGGTCTGATGCATCTCCGGGTCGCGCTCGCCGTCCTTGT
>NZ_JBSKHQ010000024.1:0-74990 GCF_057128665.1 Zestomonas ipomoeae | reverse complement strand
CCAGTTCGACGTCGAAGCGGTAGGGCTGGCTGATGGCCTCGCGGCCGGTGAATTCGAGCACCTGCAGGTCGTGCTCGAAACCCTCGATGCGCAGGCTGAAGTGGGTGGCATTGGCATCCCAGAACATGCGGTCTCATCCTTGTTGATCCGAAGCATGGCAGGCTGCCATAGCGCACCACTGTGCGGAACGTCGAATCGACGGAAGTGTGAAGCACACCGCAACGGGGCCGCCACGCCATGATTGGCGAGCCTGTTGCGTCGATACAGGACAGCCGCGGCAGAGCAGGGCATTATTTCGCTCTTCCCGAGAGGCGCGTCCCACCCGGATCGCGTCTCGCCAACGAAAAGGAGCTCCCCATGGCCCAGGCCATCGCCGCCTACCTGCACTACCTGTCGATCTTCGTGCTGTTCGCCCTGCTGACCATGGAGCACGTGCTGTTCAAGGTACCGATGGACCTGGCACGGGCCCGCAGCCTCTACCGTACCGACATCGCCTATGGCATCTGCGCCGGCGTGGTGCTGCTGACCGGCGCGGCGCGGGCGATCTGGTTCGAGAAGGGCCTGGCGTTTTACCTGCATAACGGCTTCTTCCACGCCAAGGTCGGGCTGTTCATCCTGGTCGCCCTGCTGTCGATCCTGCCGACCTTCACCGTGCTCAACTGGCGCAATTCGCTGAAGGCCAACGAGGCTCCGGAGGTCAATCCGCGCACCGCCCGCCTGGTGGTCATGACCATTCGCCTGGAGCTGCTCCTGTTGATGCTGATTCCGCTGATGGCGGTCTTCATGGCGCGCGGCTATGGTCACTTTGGCTGAAAGCGGCGCGCTCGCCATGCCAGTCGCAATGCAGGAGAGCGCACGACCTGGCAACTCTATCGAAACGGGGCGGTCTGCTATTACGGGCAATGCCGCCCTGCCACCCCCACTATCCACTCCAGCCATGAGCCGGCACCACGCCCGCTGAGGAGGCCCTGTGTCCGACGACGCTGCCATCACGCAACTTCCCGCTCGCCATTACGAGCTGCTGGTCAATGCCGTGGTGGACTATGCGATCTACATGCTCAACCCCGAGGGCCAGGTCATCAGCTGGAACGCCGGGGCCGAGCGCATCAAGGGTTACAGCGCCAGGGAAATCATCGGCAAGAACTTTTCCTGTTTCTTCACCGACGTCGACCGCCAATCCGGCAAGCCGCAACGGGCGCTGGAAGCCGCCTTGAGAAACGGCCGGTTCCAGGACGAAGGCTGGCGGGTGCGCAAGGACGGCACCCAGTTCTGGGCAATGACGGTGCTCGACGTGGTGCACAACGACGACGGCGAAATCATCGGCCTGGCCAAGATCACCCGCGACGTGACCGACCGCAAGCAAGCGGAGGAGCGCCTGGGGGAAGTGCGCGAGCAACTGTTCCAGGCGCAGAAGATGGAAGCCCTCGGCCAGCTCACCGGCGGCATGGCTCACGACTTCAACAACCTGCTCACCATCATTCTCGGCGCCGCCGACCTGGGCCGTCGCCTCACCCACGACGAGCGGCTCAAGCGCCAACTGGATACCATCGGCAATGCCGCCCAGCGCGGCACCAACATCACCCGCCAGTTGCTCAGCTTCGCCCGCAAGCAGCCACTGGAAACCCAGGTCATCGATCTCAACCAGTCGCTGCCTTGCAGCTTGCCGCTACTCGGCCAATCGCTGCACGGCAACGTGCAACTGGTCAGCGAACTGTCCGAACAACTGCCGCCGGTCCAGATCAACCCGAGCCAACTGGAGCTGGCGCTGCTCAACCTGACGCTGAATGCCCGCGATGCCATCGTCAACGGCGGCACCATTCGCCTGCGGGCCTACCGTACCGAACTGGATGGCGAGCCGCACGGCCTGCATGGCGAGTTCGTCGCCATCAGCCTTAGCGACAACGGCAGCGGCATGTCCGAAGAGGTGCGCAAGCGCATCTTCGAACCCTTCTTCACCACCAAGGGGATCGGCCAGGGCTCCGGGCTCGGCCTGAGCCAGGTCTACGGCTTCGTCAAGCAGTCCAGGGGCGGGGTCGCCGTCGAGTCGAAGGTCGGCGCCGGCACCACCGTCACTCTCTACCTGCCGGTGCTGGAGCAGGCATCCGCGCAGGCGCCGCTCGAATCGCCGCGCAAACGCATTCTCATCGTCGAGGACGACGCCTGCCTATCCCAGGTGGCCGGCGAAATCGTCAGCGACATGGGCTACGACGTGGTCGTGACCAACGAAGGGCATGAGGCGCTGGCCCTGCTGCAGGGCGAGACCTGTTTCGACCTGCTGTTCAGCGACATGCTCATGCCGGGCAATATAAGCGGCCTGGAACTGGCCAGGCAGGCCCGCGCTCAGCAGCCGGAACTGGCGGTGCTGCTGACCACCGGCTACGGCGATGCCGTGCAGGATGGCAACCTGCGCTACCCGGTATTGCTCAAGCCCTACACCTACGAAGAGCTGGCCAGCGCGCTGGATCGGCTGTTGCGGCCCGCCGACTGACAGGCCGGGGGCCGCGCAGCCTCAGGACGACAGATAGGACGAGCGGGTCAGGCCCAGGCGCAGCGCATCGAGGAACAGCGTGCGCTCGCGAGCACTGATCTTGGCGCCGGCCACCTTGTCGCGGTAGTAGGTCATCAGCTCCTCGGGCGACAGGTGCACGTAGCGCAGCATGTCCTCGATGGTGTCGTGGGTCTCGATGCCGGCGTGGTAGACGCTGCCGTCGTCGCGCTGGTAGACGTTCACCGAATCGGTATCGCCGAACAGGTTGTGCATGTCGCCGAGGATTTCCTGGTAGGCGCCGACCAGGAACACGCCGAGCAAGTATTCCTCGCCCTCGCGCACCTCGTGTACCGGCAGGCTGGTCTCGATGCTCTGCTCGTCGACGTACTGCTTGATCTTGCCGTCGGAGTCGCAGGTCAGGTCCTGCAGCACGGCGCGGCGCAGCGGCTCCTCGTCGAGGCGGTGCAGCGGCAGGATCGGCAGGATCTGGCCGATGGCCCAGGTATCCGGCAGGCTCTGGAACACCGAGAAGTTGCAGATGTATTTGTCGGCGAGCTTGTCGTTGAGTTCGTCGAGCACCTGCCGGTGGGAGCGCTGGCGGGCCTTCAGCGAATCGTGCAGGCGCCGGCAGAGGGCGAAGTAGCACTGCTCGGCCAGGGCCTTTTCGGCCAGGCTCAGCTTGCCGTCGGCGTACTGCATGGCGACGTCGCTCATGTAGTGCGTGGCGCGCCAGTAGGTTTCGGTGACCATTTCGATATCGGTCGGACCGAGCAGCTCGGCCAGCCAGCGCACGGTTTCCGGCAGTGCTTCCTTGTCTTCGATCTGCGGCACGTCGTCGTTGTGTTTCTCGACATCGGTGACCTGCATGATCAGCACCGCATGGTGGGCGGTCAGCGAGCGGCCGCTCTCGGAGAAAATGTGCGGATGCGGTAGCTCCTGGGCGTCGCAGAATTCCTTGAGCATGCCGACCACGGTACCGGCGTAGTCGTCCATGTCGTAGTTGATCGAGCTGGCATTGCGCGAGTGGGTGCCGTCGTAGTCGACCCCCAGGCCGCCGCCGACGTCGACATGGTCCACGGGCAAGCCCAGCGCGCGCAGCTCGGCGTAGTAGCGGATGGCTTCCTTGAAGCCGTGCTGGTAATCAGCCAGGTTGGCGATCTGCGAGCCCATGTGGAAGTGCAGCAGGCGAATGCCCTGCTCCAGCCCAGCGGCGCGGAAGCGCTCGACCACCGAGATCAGTTGGGCGGCGGACAGGCCGAACTTGGACTTCTCGCCACCGGTGTCGGCCCATTTCGACGAGGCCAGGGAGGACAGGCGCACGCGCAGTCCGACCTGCGGGGCGACCCTGAGATCGGCCGCCTCCTCGATCACCAGCTGCACCTCGGATTCCTTCTCGATGACGATGAACACGTTGTGGCCGAGCTTCTGCCCCATCAGCGCCAGGCGGATGAACTCGCGGTCCTTGTAGCCGTTGCAGACGATGGTGCCGCCCTTCGGCGCCAGCGCCAGCACTGCCAGCAATTCGGGCTTGGACCCCGCTTCCAGGCCAATGGAGACGTTCTGGGTGGCGATGATGTTCTCCACCACCGCTTCCTGCTGGTTGACCTTGATCGGGTACAGCGCGGTGTAACGGCTCTGGTAGCCGAGGCGCTCGATGTTGGCGTCGAAGGCGCCAGTCAGCTGGCGCACGCGGTCCTGCAGGATGTCCGGAAAACGCACCAGCAGCGGCAGGCTCAGGCCGGCCTCGCGCAGGTGGTCGACCTGAGCGAACAGGTCGATCGGCGTATCCGCCTGACGATTCGGCCGCACTTCGACGCGCCCGGCGTCGTTGATGGCGAAGTAGCCCACTCCCCAGTGGCGAATGCCATAGACACTGCGGCTGTCCGCCACCGTCCACTGGCTGCCGTCGTCTTTGCGTGTACGTCTTACGGCCATCGTTTTACCTCGCTCATGCGCCAGTGGCGCGTTCTGAAAAGCCTAGTCAGTAAGACCGCCAAGCCTAGCCTTCTATCAATAACCCTTTGTGTACCGGCGACCTTTCGCCGATAGCACGGCCTCACCAGCCGCCGATGCTCAACAGGTGCCAGCCCGCCCGCACCAGGCAGCCGAGTACCAGCAGCGCGAAGAGCCATTCCATCCGGCTGGCCTTTCCCTCCTGGCTGGGTGGCGCCGCGCCCAGCTCGCTGCGCGGCCAGTCGGCCAACGGCGCGAACGCGTCGGGCAGTTCACTGCGCGACCGCAACACATACCCGCGCGCCTGGCAGCGTTCCTGCTGCACCGGCGTCGTGGGCCCATCGACCAGCAGCCAGCACTGGGCGTCTTCGAACTCGCGTTCCGCCGAGGTACGCGAGGCCTGCCAGACCTGCAATGGCGGCAGATCGCGGACCCGGCGCAGGTGCAGCAGGTTGCGCAGCTCCTCGCCGTTCACGGCAGGCATCAGGCGCAGCAGCCAACAGCGCTGCTCGTCATCCATCACCAGGGTCGCCTGGGGCAGTTCCCGCAGCAGTTGCACCGACAGCAACAGCCGCTCCTCGATCAGCAACACGCCGCGCGAGGTGGCCTCGCAGTACGCGGTGAAATCGCCCAGGCTGCAGGGCTGCACCTCGAACGTCCCCGACTCCAGGACCTGCGCCGCCCCCGGCACCTCGCCCAGACGCTCGGCATCCCTGGCGATGAAAAAGCTCTCCTGCTGCCCTTCGGCCGCACCGAGGTACGGCAGGCCGGCAAATTCGGCCTCGACACAGCGTAGGGTATAAAACTGTTCTGTCGCCCAATGCGCGAGCGCATGGGCAATGTTCTCCCGACTCGGAGGAACATCCGCATCAATGGTGATCGTCAAAAGAGACTCCGTTCTCGCCGGCGCTGCGAGGGAATGTCAGCCGCCGGATTTCTTGGCCTTGAAACCGCGCTTGATGAGTTCGCCGAGCAGCAGCTCGACGTGATCGCCCTGGATCTCGATCACCCCGTCCTTCAGCGCTCCGCCACAGCCGCAGCGTTTCTTCAGCGCGCTGGCCAGTTCCTTGAGGTCATCCTCGGCCAGCGGCACGCCACTCACGGTGGTCACCGTCTTGCCGCCACGACCCTTGGTTTCGCGGCGCACGCGGGCAATGCCGTCGCCGGCGGGAACTTGGCTGTTCTTGCAGATACAGGCATCCACCGGCTGGTTGCAGTCCGGGCAGTGCCGGCCGCCATCGGTGGAATACACCAAGCCGCCGAGGGCGGCGAAGGACGAAGCTTTCTTGACCACCGGGCTTTCCTCGTAGGGGTCAGGATAGCGACTGGCTGACGATGTCAGCCGCGAAGCCCCACTCAGGCAGGGGCGGCGCAACCGGGCAGCGTGGCCCGGCGTGAAAAGCCGCGCAGTGTAACGACAAAGACGGCAAATGCTAAGTGCACAAATGCGCCATTGCCCGACGAATTGGCGACAACGCGCACAGCCCGGGAAATTCGTCCCGGGCGGCTGGCGCCCCGGGGCATCGCCGGTCCTTAGCCGAGGCCACCCAGGTAGCGCTTCAACGCCTGCAGAGAGTCCGGGCAGTAGCGCATGTCGAGCGCCTCGGCGAGGGCCCGCTCCGGCAAGACGAAGCGTGCCTCCAGCACCTCCTCCGGCTGCAGTACCAGCGCGGCATCGGAAATCGCCGAGAACACCGCACACCACAGGCGGTTGTCCGGCTGGTCGAAGAAGAACCGGCCATGCTCGCGCAACGCCACCCCGGCCACGCCGAGCTCCTCGGCCAGCTCACGGGCGGCGGACTCGGCATAGCTTTCCCCCGCCAGCACCATGCCGCCGGCGGCCACGTCCCAGAAGCCGGGATACAGCGCCTTGCTCAGGGTGCGGCGATGCACGCACAGCTCGCCACGGGAATTGAACAGCAGAATGAAGGTGCCGCGACCGATCAGCCCGCGCCGGCGCAGCTCTGCACGGGGCAGGCCGCCAAGCGGGCGGTCCTGCTCGTCGACCCAGGCGATGAGTTCCGCGTCGGAGGCGGCGCGGTGGGCCGCCTCCCGCTCGCTGACGGGCATCAGCCCTGGCTCAGCAGGCTGCGCAGATCGATGATGGCGGCGTTGGCGCGGGAAATGTAGTTGGCCATCACCAGCGAGTGGTTGGCCAGCAGGCCGTAGCCGCTGCCGTTCAGCACCATCGGGCTCCACAGCGGCTCCTGGGCGGCCTCCAGTTCGCGGATGATCTGCCGCACGCTGACGGTAGCGTTCTTCTTCGCCAGCACATCGGCGAAGTCAACCTCGATGGCGCGCAGCAGGTGCGACAGCGCCCAGGCCTGGCCACGTGCTTCGTAGAACACGTTGTCGATCTGCAGCCAGGGCGTCTCGACGGACTCCTCGCGCAGCATCGGCGCCGCCACGCTGCCCTCGGCACCGGGTGCGTCGGTGTTCAGCCGCACCCGGCCGACGCTGGCGGAAAGCCGCTGGGACAGCGAGCCGAGACGGGTGGCGACGTCGCCCAGCCAGTTGTTGAGGTTGTCGGCGCGGGTATAGAACTGAGCGCCCGGCTGGTTCGGATCGGCCAGGCGAGCCAGGTAGCGATCGAGGGATTTCAGGCCTTCGCGGTATTCCGACTCGGAGGCCGGTAGTGCCCAGCTCTTGTTGTCGAAGTTGAAGCGCGGCTCGGCCTTGGCCAGGTCCGAGTCCTCGGTGGACTGCGACTGCGAGCGGGCGAAGTCCTTGCGCAGAGCACGGGACAGGTCGCGCACCTGCACCAGCACGCCGAATTCCCAGCTGGGCATGTTGTCCAGCCAGACGCCCGGCGGCGTGATGTCGTTGGTCAGGTAGCCGCCCGGCTTGTCCAGCAGCGTGCTCGCCACTTCCTTGAGCGTCTCGACCGTGGTGTAGCCGGTCACCATCTGACGCTGGGAGCGCTCGGCCGCGGCCTGGGCGTGCTGCTGTACCGGGAACAGCTCGGGCTCCTGGCTCCAGAACCAGCCGATCAGCAACGCCGCCAGCAGGTAGACACCCAGCACGGCACCGATGGCGCGACTCAACCAGCTGCCGCCGAGATAGCTGCTCACATCCTCCAACGAATCGTCGAGGCGGTCGCGCAAGCGACCCGAGCGGTTCTTCCAATCCAGCATGGCAGTGTCCTTCTTGCGAGTTCGTGGTTTCGACCGCCGTGGCGGGCGGTTTCCGGCCCTGCACTATAAGGGAAGCTTAGGGGCGTGCGCAGCGTCGCGCCGGAAAAACCGGCCTCCGCCGTACGGTAATGGCGGACGGAAGACCCAAACCATATGATCGGCGGTACTGTCGTACCGGCTGACCGGTGGTAGCATAGCGCCACCATCGTAGTAGCCGTGTCATCACAAGAAGCCGGGCCATGAGCGTGCACGAAGACCCCAGCCGAGATCGCCTCAAGCACCACTTCGCCCAGCGTGTGATCCACCAGGCGCGGCAGGTTCTCGAGGTCTGGCAGCGCGTGCAGCGCAACGAGTGGAATGCCAGCGACATGAGCGAACTGGCCGAGGCCAATCTGCGCCTGCAGCGCTATGCCGAGCGCTTCGACCAGGAAGAACACAACCAGCTCGCCCAAGGCATCGGCAATTGCCTGCAGGCGGTCGGCGCCAACCGTGGCCGCCTGACCAGCAACCTGATCAGCGAACTCAGCCAGTTGATGCAGCGCCTGTCGCGCACCGGCCTGCGCCATGGCGATCACTTCGAACAGACCTTCCTGCCGCCGCTGCGCAAGCCGGTGTACCTGGCCATGCAGGAGATCGAGCGTGGCAAGCGCCTGGCCCAGCAGATGGAATTCTTCGGCGTGGTCGCCCAGCCCTTCGCCGATACCAGTGCCTTCGCCGCCGCCATGGCCGAGCGCCACCCGGCGGCAATCGTCATGGACGTCGACTTCGGCGGCGCCGGGCGCGGCCTGAAGCTGGCCGAGGATATCCAACAGGGCCTGGAGCAGAAGCTGCCGCTGCTGTTCTTCAGCCAGGAAGACACCGACACCCCGACCCGCCTGGCCGCCGTGCGCGCCGGCGCCCAGGAATTCTTCGTCGGCAACCTGGATGCCTCGACCATGCTCGAGCGCATCGAGGAACTGACCCGCGTCGCCCAGTACGAACCCTACAAGGTGCTGATCGTCGACGACTCGCGCGCCCAGGCCACCCATACCGAGCGCGTACTGAACAGCGCCGGCATCGTCACCCGCACGCTGATCGAGCCGATCAAGGCGATGGACGAGCTGGCCGAGTTCCAGCCGGACCTGATCATCCTCGACATGTACATGCCCGAGTGCAGCGGCACCGAGCTGGCCAAGGTGATCCGCCACAACGAGCGCTACGTCAGCGTGCCGATCATCTACCTGTCGGCCGAAGACGACCTGGACAAGCAGCTCGACGCCATGAGCGAGGGCGGCGACGACTTCCTCACCAAGCCGATCAAGCCGCGCCACCTGATCGCCACCGTGCGCACCCGCGCCGCCCGCGCGCGCAGCCTCAAGGCACGCATGGTGCGCGACAGCCTCACCGGCCTGTACAACCACACCCATACCCTGCAGCTGCTGGAAGACGCCCGCCTGCGGGCCAAGCGCGATGGCCAGCCACTGACCTTCGCCATGCTCGACATCGACCATTTCAAGAAGGTCAACGACACCTACGGCCATCCCATGGGCGACCGGGTGATCAAGAGCCTGGCGCTGTTCCTCAAGCAGCGCCTGCGCAAGACCGACCAGATTGGCCGCTACGGGGGCGAGGAATTCGCCGTGGTACTCGCCGACACCGACGCCAAGGCCGCCTACAAGGTGCTCGACGATATTCGCCGGCGCTTCTCCGAGATCCACTACCCGGCCCAGCCGCAGGACCTGTCCTGCACCTTCAGCTGCGGCATCGCCGAGCTGCAGGGCGACATGGACATCAAGACCCTGTCCAAGCTGGCCGACGAGGCGCTCTACATCGCCAAACACGGCGGTCGCAACCGGGTCGAGATCTTCCGCGGCTGATCCCGTCCGTCACCATGCTGCCCTGGGCAACGTGACGCGGATCACGCCGTCACATATCCGCAATCAAAGTGCCATAACGTCTGAATTCTCCGTAACGCTGTCGGATGATCCAGATGCGCCTGAAACTGCTCACCAACCTCAATACCCTGCTGCTGGTGACCGCCTGCGTAGCCCTGGGCGCCACCCTCTGGTGGTCGCAGCGTGCCCTGGAGGGGCCGGTGCGGCTGATGGAACGCTACCTGACTTTGAGCCAGCAGTTTCAGCAGCAGGTGGCCGGCAATATCCAGGAATACCTGGGCAACGGCGATGCCCTGCGCCACCGCGCGGCCGTCCAGGCCATCGACGAGCTGGAACAGGGCCTCGACGAGCTGCCCGCGCCGCTGGCCGAAAGCCTGCGCCCAAGCCTGGCCGAGCTGCGCGCCTTCGCCGGCGGCCCGCTGCTGGCCGCCGGCAAGCTGGCGGGCGACCCACAGGGACTGTTGCTGCAGGCCGAACGGGACATGGCCGGCGCCCTCGACCAACTGGCCCAATACGCCGATGCCGGCACGCTGCCTGCTGCCGCCGACTACCGCCCGCCGCTGTTCGAAGCCGCCCAGCATCTGGTGCGTCTCGGCCATGCCCGCGGCAAGCTGGTGGCCAGCGGCCGCGACGAACTGGCCGGGGACGTCGAACGCGAACTGGCCGCCCTCTCCCGCCAGTCTGCACGTCTGGACGAGCTGCCGCTGCTGGGGGTGAGCGACGACGGCCAGTCGGCCGCCAACGATTTCGCCGCACTGATGGGACTGGATAGCGACGCCGAGGCGACGCCGGCGGAAGACCGCGGCATCGCCCTCAAGCGCGACCTGGCCACGCTGATAAAACGCTACCCGGGCGAACTGGCACGCACCCGCGAACTGGTGCGCCAACGTGCCGACCTGGCGGCCGCCACCACGCGCAAGATCGACGCCTTGCAACAAGCCCTGGCGGCCCTGGAGCCAGCGGTACGCGCCGAGCACGGGCGCATCCAGCGGGAAGTGCGGCTGATCCAGGGGCTGATGATCGGCTTGATCCTGTTGATCGCACTGCTCATCGACCGCATCCAGCGGCGCCTGGCCCAGGTGCTGGGCCGTCTGGTACCGGCGTTGTCATCCTGGGCCGCCGGCGATTTCGGCGCGCCGGTGCGGCTCGACGCCCGTACCCGTGAGCTGCGCGATATCGAGGAGTCGCTCAATCGCCTGCGCGCTTACCTGGTGGAGCTGGTCGGCACGATTCACCAGCACGCCGAGCAGGTGGCCGGCAGCAGCCGCACCCTGGCCGACCTCAGCAGCGGCCTGCATAGCGGCGCCGAACGCCAGGCCGGCGATACCGCACAGATTCGCGATGCGCTGGGAGAGTTGGAATCCACGATCCAGCAGGTAGCCGGCGATGCCAGCCAGGCCGCCGACGCCAGCCGCGCAGCCGGACATGCCGTGGAGCAGGGCCAGCAGGTGATCGGCCAGAGCCTCAGCGGCCTGCATGGACTGGTCGGCGAAGTGCAAGGCAACGCCCAGGCCATCGAGCAACTGGCCGAGGAAACCGCCACCATCGAGCAGGTCCTGACGGTGATCCGCGGCATCGCCGAGCAGACCAACCTGCTCGCCCTCAACGCGGCCATCGAAGCCGCCCGTGCCGGGGAGATGGGCCGCGGCTTCGCCGTGGTCGCCGAAGAAGTGCGCTCCCTGGCCCAGCGCACCAGCGGCGCCACCGCCGAAATCCAGCAGCTCATTGCACGCCTGCAGCAGGCGGCGCGGCAATCGGTGGAGGCCATGCGCGCCCAGGTTGCCCACGCCGAGGGGACTGCCAGCCAGGCGGCCGAGGCCGACGATGCGCTACAAAGGATCGTCGCAGCCATCGGCACTATCGCCAGCATGGCCGAGCGCATCGCCGAGGCCACCGCCCAGCAGAGTGGCGCAGTCAGCGAGATTCGCGGGCACAGCGAGCGCATCCACCAGCTCGGCGGCGACAACCTGGCGCGCATCGGCCAGGGCCGCCAGCAGGGTGAACAACTGTTGCAACTGGGAGGCCAGTTGCGCGTGGCGGTGCAGGCGTTCAGGGTCTGATTGCGAGCGCCGCCGCGGGCTCAGGTTGCCTGCAGGTCCGGCGTCGTGGCCGGCGCCACGG
The DNA here is from genome assembly GCF_057128665.1 of Zestomonas ipomoeae. Classification (NCBI taxonomy): domain Bacteria; kingdom Pseudomonadati; phylum Pseudomonadota; class Gammaproteobacteria; order Pseudomonadales; family Pseudomonadaceae; genus Zestomonas; species Zestomonas ipomoeae. The sequence goes on along the minus strand of NZ_JBSKHQ010000024.1, from coordinate 63,420 downwards.
CCACCAGGCGCAAGTGCCGCGCCAGCAGGATCTCCAATCCGATGCCGGCCAGCAGCAGACCCAGCTGGAACAGCAGCGCCCAATAGAAGGGCTTGAACACACGGCCGATCTGCCGCTTGAGCAGGTCGAGCAGGAATTCGGCCTGGAACAGCTGCTCGATGCGCGCGTCCAGCACCTGGGTCAGGACCTTCTTGTCGAGATGGCTGTACTTCGCGGCCTCCTCCACCGCCATGTCACCCAGCGCCTTGCTCAGCACGCTGGCGCGGAAGCGCTCCATCAATTGCACGGCGATTCGCTCGACCATGCCGGCTTCGGCCAATTGCGCCGGCTCGACCAGAGCGTGGCTGGCGATGAAGTCCAGAGCCAGCTGGTTGAGAACGTCCTGCACGGTGGAATCCTTGATCGACTGCTCCAGCTGCGCCTGGTCCTGCGTAGCCAAATAGCCCTGGAAGTCCAGCCAGACGTCGTCGGCCAATTGCTGCACCAGCGGCGCATAGGCATCCAGATGGCGATAGATCTGTTGCTGGCCGCCATAGAGCAGGCCGCCCTGGAAACCGAGGAAACCACCCACCAGCGGCAGCAGCAGGAAATAGAGTTTGAGCAGCCAATGATGCCAGCGCTGGCGGCGCCCCAGCCAGCCGCGCCGCTGCAGCTGGATGGCCAGCACCAGGCCGGCGATGCTGCCGGCCAGAACACCCAGGCACACCGCGCCGACCAGCGCGAACAGGCTGAAGGGCTCCCAGAAGGCTGTTAGCAGTTCCTGCGCCTGCTCCATGGCAAACACTCTCCTTGTCGTGAGGGGTGCGTAGCCTACTGCAGGCGGCCAAGGGCCAGCATCTGTTGCTACACAGAAGTGCGTCGAAGGCCGCAAAAACCGCCTTGGCCGATCCTGCCCTCAGAGCTTCGCCGGCACATCTTTCCACCCGCCCGGACCGAGCCCGTCCAGGCTCCACGGGCCGATGCGCACCCGCACCAGGCGCAGGGTCGGCAGGCCGACCGCGGCGGTCATGCGGCGTACCTGGCGGTTGCGGCCCTCGCGAATCACCAGTTCCAGCCAGGCGGTCGGCACGCTCTTGCGAAAGCGCACCGGCGGGTCGCGCTGCCATAGCTCGGGCTCGGCCAGCCGGCGGGCCTCGGCGGGCAGCGTCGGCCCGTCGTTGAGTTCGACGCCGTCACGCAGGCGCTGCAACTGCGCCTCGCTGGGCTCGCCCTCCACCTGCACCCAGTAGGTCTTCGGCAACTTGTGCCTGGGATCGGCGATGCGCGCCTGCAAACGGCCGTCGTTGGTCAGCAGCAGCAGGCCCTCGCTGTCGCGGTCCAGGCGGCCGGCCGGGTAGACGCCGGGAACCGGCACGAAATCTCTGAGGGTCGCCCGCCCCTCGCCATCGCTGAACTGGGTCAGCACGTCGAACGGCTTGTTGAACAGAATCAGCCGCGGTTCGGCGGGCGGTGCCTTGGCCACCCGGCGCGGCGCGGGACGGCGCGGGGTGGGCGAGGATGTTCGGGGTGGGCGTGGCATGGGCATTCCGGCTGGCGACGAAGCGGCCAGTTTAACCGAGGCAAGGGATGCATCATCACCCGCGTCGATGGAGCCCACACCGGCAGGCGCGCCCGACTATGCTGCTCTGATCCCTTTGTCTGCAGGAGCACGCCATGTCCACGCAACCGATCTTCAACGGCTGGGCCGCCATGTCTGCCGGCGCCGCGCTGGAACCCTATGCGTTCGAGCCCGGTCCGCTGGGCGTCGAGGAGGTGGAGATCGCCGTGGAGTTCTGCGGTATCTGCCATTCCGACCAGTCGATGATCGACAACGAGTGGGGCAACGCGCGCTACCCCTTCGTGCCCGGCCATGAGGTGGTCGGCACCGTGGTCGCGCTCGGCGAGCAGGCACGCGGTCTGAAGGTCGGCCAGCGGGTCGGCGTGGGCTGGTACAAGGGCAGCTGCATGCACTGCCCTTCCTGCATGGAGGGCTCGCACCAGCTGTGCGGCGCGGTGAAGCCCACCATCATCGGCAGCAACGGCGGCTTCGCCGACCGCCTGCGTGCGCACTGGGCCTGGACCATGCCGCTGCCGGACAGCCTCGACCCGAGCCTGGCCGGGCCGTTGTTCTGCGGTGGCTCGACGGTGTTCGCGCCGCTGCTGGAGCTGGACGTGAAGCCCACCGACCGTGTCGGCGTGGTCGGCATCGGCGGCCTTGGCCATCTGGCGCTGCGCTTTCTCAACGCCTGGGGTTGCGAAGTCACCGCCTTCACCTCGTCGCTGAACAAGCAGGACGAGGCCAAGCGGCTGGGCGCGCACAGGGTGGTCGCCTCGACCGACAGCGCCGCCTTGAAAGCGATCGCCGGCAGCCTCGACTTCCTGCTGGTCACGGCCAGCGCCGACCTGGACTGGAACGCGCTGATCGCCACCCTGCGCGGCAAGGGCCGGCTGCATTTCGTCGGCATCGTGCCGAGCGCGATTCCGGTCCAAGTATTCAGCCTGATCCCGCGCCAGCGCAGCCTGTCCGGCTCGCCAGTGGGCTCCCCGGCGATCATGGCGAAGATGCTGGAGTTCTGCGCCCGCCATCAGATCCTGCCGCAGGTCGAGCACTTCCCGATGAGCCGGGTGAACGATGCCATCCAGCACCTGCGCAAGGGCAAGGCGCGCTATCGAGTGGTGCTTGAAGCCGGCAAATAGCAGCCAGACCTAGCGCTGGCCGTGCACCGCGGGCAGCGGTGCGGGCTGCTCGGCAGTCGGCCGCTGCCATTCCGGCGGCATCCACAGGTGTTTGAGGCGCAGCCACAGCGGGCCAGGACGGGCCACATCGCGCAGCAGGTCGACCCACTCGTGCAGGTTCAGCCACAGCGGATTGAAGCTGTGCACCTGGCGCACGATGCCGTAGTCCACCGCCTCGCGTTCCTCGACGAAGCTGCCGAACAGGCGGTCGTAGATGATCAACACGCCGCCGTAGTTGCGGTCGATGTACTGCGGGTTGCGGCCGTGGTGGGCACGGTGGTGCGAGGGCGTGTTGAAGAACCACTCGATAACCCGCGGCAGCTTGCCGACCGCCTGGGTGTGCAGGAAGTACTGGTAGGCCAGGCTGGCCGAGAGCATGAACAGCACCCACTCCGGCGCAAAGCCCAGCCACACCAGCGGCAGGTAGAACAGCCAGTTGCCGGCCACGCCGTAGAACAGGCTCTGGCGCATGGCGGTGGTCAGGTTCATGTGCTCCGACGAGTGATGCACCACATGGGCCGCCCAGAACCAGCGGATGCGGTGGCTGGCGCGGTGGAACCAGTAGAAGCACAGCTCCAGGCCGAAGAACAGCGCGACGAAGGCCCAGGGCGTCATCTCGAAATGCAGCAGGCGCTGGGCATGGACCAGGTGATAGACCGGCATGACCAGCACCAGCAACAGCGCGGCGTCGAAGGCCAGGTAGATGCCACCCAGGCCGATGCTCGACAGCGAGTCGGCCAGGCGATACACGCCGCGCCGGCGCAAGGCCCACCATTCGGCGCTGAAGGTGACGACGAACAGCGGGATGAGGATCAGCAGCAGGTCGCGGCGAATATCCACTTCGGCCCACAGGCTGGCGAGCAGGTCGCTCATGGTCAGGCTCCGACTTCGGGTTTCCAGTGCGCCCAGCCTGACCTAAGTTGGCTGGCCAGGCTTGACCAGCCCCGCTATCTTTTTGACCAATCACGCCAAAACCGTCACCCGCCATGCGCATCGCCACCAGCTACGCTCCGCTGCTCTATGAATACCTGGCCCGCCGCGGGCTGGACGCGGTCGCCCTGCTCGGCCCGCTGCCAGCCGGTGCCGACGGGCAGTTGCCGATGCCGGTCTGGCAAAGCCTGCTGCAACGCGCTGACGCTTTGCTCGGCGAACCGGCCCTGGGTCTGCGCATCGCCGAAGGCATCGAACCGCGCCACTTCGGCGTAGTCGGCTACGCCGCGCTGGCCTGCGCCACCCTCGGCGAGGCGCTGCAGCGGCTGGAGCGCTATCACTCGCTGGTCTATGACGTGAGCCCGGCGCGCCTGCATATCGAGGCCGAGCATATGGTGGTGGAATGGGGCACCGAGGGCGGCTGCCCGGGCCAACGGGTGGACGAGACCGGGCTGGCGGCGCTGCTGCAATTGGCGCGCAACATGACCGGCCAGGCCCTGACGGTGGAGGCGCTTGACTTCATCAACCCACCGCCAGCGGACCAGACGCCCTACGAGCGCTTCTTCGGCGGCCCGGTGCGTTTCGCCCAGCCGACCACGCGCATCGTGCTGCCGCTGGAGTACCTGCATCTGCCGCTGCGCCAGGCGGATGCGGCGCTGCTCGCCTTGCTCGACGCCCAGGCCGAAGGCTTCCTGCGTGCACAGCTGCGCGGCGGGTTGATCGAGCAATGCCAGCAGGCGCTGATCCCCCTGCTGCGCGGCGGCCAGGCCAGCCTGGAGCGCCTGGCCGAACGCCTGCACCGCTCGCCGCGCAGCCTGCAACGCCACCTCGGCGAACAGGGCCTGAGCTTCCAGCGCCTGCTGGACGACACCCGCCGCCAACTGGCCGAAGGCTACCTGCGCGACCCGAACCTGCCACTGGGCGAAATCGCCGCCCTGCTCGGCTTCTCCGAGCAGAGCGCCTTCAGTCGCGCGTTCAAGCAATGGCACGGGCAAAGCCCACTAGCCTGGCGCAAGCGCGGGCTGGGCAATGCGTCGTAGCCCGGGGAACGGCTCCGGGTTGAAGCACCGATTGGGCGTTCCCAATGGGGCGTCCGGAGCGCAGAGGGGCTATCAGCGGAACGGCGGCTCGTCGAAGCTGCGCAGCTTGCGCGAATGCAGCGAGTTGAGCTGGCTGCGCAACAAGTCGAGGGCGGCGATGCCGATGCGCAGGTGCTGGCTGACGGCTCGTTCGTAGAATGCATTGGCCGAGCCCGGCAGCTTGATCTCGCTGTGCAGCGGTTTGTCCGAGACGCACAGCAGCGTGCCGTAGGGCACCCGCAGGCGATAGCCCTGGGCGGCAATGGTGCCGCTTTCCATATCCACCGCCACCGCGCGGGAAAGGTTGATCAGTGGCCGCTCCTGGGCCCAGCGCAGCTCCCAGTTGCGGTCGTCGTAGGTGAGTACGGTGCCGGTGCGCAGGCGCTTCTTCAGTGCTTCGCCGCGCTCGCCGGTGACCTGGGCGGCCGCTTCCTGCAGCGCCAGCTGCACCTCGGCCAACGCCGGCAGCGGAATGTTCGGCGGCAGCACCCGGTCGAGAATGCCGTCGCGGCGCATGTAGGCGTGGGCCAGCACGTAGTCGCCAATGGTCTGCGATTGGCGCAGGCCGCCGCAGTGGCCGATCATCAGCCAGCAGTGCGGGCGCAGCACGGCGAGGTGGTCGGTGATGTTCTTGGCGTTGGACGGGCCGACGCCGATGTTGACCAGGGTGACGCCGTTGCCGTCGGCGGCGATCAGGTGATAGGCCGGCATCTGGTAGCGGTGCCAGACCACCGAACCGATGATCGCCTGGGCCTCGCCCTCCTCCATGCCGCGGTCGATGACCACGTTGCCCGGTAGCACCATGCGTACGAAGCGCGAGTCCTCGCGCAACCGGTTGAGGCCATGGAGGATGAACTGGTCGACATAGCGGTGGTAGTTGGTCAGCAGGATCCACGGCTGCACATGGCGCCAGTCGCTGCCGGTGTAGTGCACGATGCGCCGCAGGGAGAAATCGGTGCGCGCCGCGTCGAACAGCGCCAGCGGCATGGGGTCGGCGTTTTCCCACTCATACAGGCCATCGGCCACGCCGTCGGTGGCGGCAGACAGATCGGTACTGGGGAAAACCCGCGCCAGCTCGGCGGCGGTCACCCCGGACCCGGCCAGCTCGTCGCCCTGCTCGACCACGTAGGGATAGGGAATGTCCTGCAGGCTCGGGCCGACCTCCACCTGCACGGTGAAGTCGTTCATCAAGGGCCGCAACTGGTCGAGCAGGTAGCCGCGAAAAGCTTCCGGATGGGTCACGGTGGTGCTGTAGGTGCCCGGTGTCTGCACCTTGGCGAAGGCGCGAATGGTGGTCGGCACCTCGCCCTGGCAGAGGTAGGTCAGGCGCAGTTGCGGGTAGCGGAACAGCTCGCGCTGCGCCGCATCCGGCTCGATGCGCTCCTTCAGATAGCGCTTGAGCGCCTGGCTCAGCGCCGAGGTGGCCTGCTTGTGCAGGGCGGCGAGGCGGTCCACCGCCTCTTCGGGTGTGTAAGCGACAATAAAGGCTTCGGAATCCATCTTCACGTGATTGTCCGTCTCAGCGGGTGAACCGCCATATTGCCTGGGCAATGGCGTGGGGAATAGCTCCGGGGCGTGCGACCGACCGTCATGTCATGGCCCCGTAACCAAAGCTAGGACAGCTAAGCTGAAACAAGTTCGCAGCAGGAGCCGCCCCTGGCCGGGCATTGGCGCAGCGTGACGCGCCAAGGCCCGCCGCAAGTGGCCAGCCGGGGGCCACCTCCCTGGGCGAAACATCGACCCGCTGCGCAACCGTAGATGCGCCGGGGTCGCATTCGAGGTCGCGTGGTAGACGTGCGTTGCGCGGCTGATTTCAACGCAGCAGCCCGGGCGCCTTGGCTCCGGCCTGCCCACTGCCACCCGGTCATGTGCTTATGATCCCCCGTTCCGCAGACGTCTCCGACAGCCTCTCCAACGCCCAGCGCGCCTTGCAGGTCGCGCCTTGGGAAATCGTGCTGACCTATAGCTGCGCAGCGCTGCTGTGGGTCGGCCTGACCAACGAGCTGATCGATTCGCTGGCCCTGCCCGCCTGGGCCTACTCGCTGCGCACCCTGGTCTTCGTGCTGTTTACCGCGGTGAGCATGTGGCTGTTCACCCGCCGGCTGACACGCAACACGATGCGCTCGCAAGCGCTGGTCAGCGAGGCGGAACGCGGCTACCGCGCCCTGTTCGAAGCGCATCCGGCGCCGATGTGGCTGTACGACCAGCGCAGCCGCCGCATCCTCATGGCCAACCAGGCGGCGGCGAGTGCCTACGGCTATAGCGAAGAGCAGTTCGCCCAGCTCGACATCCTCGATCTGTACGCGCCGGACGAGCGGCACCGCCTGCAGCATCGGGTCGCGGCCCGGCCGCTGGAGTGCGAGGACCTGATCGGTATTCGCAAACATCTCAGCCGCAGCGGGCGCACTTTGGACGTGGATGTGCTCTGCCAGATCTGCCTGTTCAACGGCGAGCCCTACGGCATGATGATGGCGCAGGACATCACCGCCCACTTCGCCATCGAGAAGAAGCTGCGGCGCAGCCTCAGGCAGCTCGAACTGGCGCAGCAGATCGCCATGCTCGGCCACTGGGAGTTCGATCCGGAGAGCGGGCGGGTGCAGTGCTCCCCGGAAATCCATGGCATTCTCGGCTTCGACCGTGGCCAGGAGGAGCTGCCCAGCGCCCGCTACCTGCAAGCCATCCATCCCGCCGACCGCGAAGCCTTCGTCCAGGCCCAGCGTACAACCCTCGCCGACGGCCAGCACACCCATCGCTACCGGGTGGTGCGGGCCGACGGCGGGGTGCGCTACATGTTCGAGCGGGTGCAGGTGAACACCGACCCGATCAGCCGGAAAAAGACCCTGTTCGCCGCCAGCATGGACATCACCGAACTGGAGCTGGCCGAGCGCCGGCTGGCGCGCCAGCAGCGCCTCTACGAACGCATGGTCAACAGCTTGCCGGAGGGCGTGCTGGTGATCCGCGGCGGCCGCATTCACTACTCCAACGAAGCGGCCCGCAACATGCTCGGCGGCCATCGCGAACGCTCGCTGGAAGGCGTCGAGTTCGCCCAGTGCATCCAGCCGCCGCAGCGCGCCCGCGAAGTCGACCGGCTGGCGGCGCTGCACCAGGGGCTGACCGGCGAACAGCCGCTGCGCGCATTGAAGATGCAGCGCCTGGACGGCAGCGCCTTCGAGGCGGAGGTAGCGGAAATCCGCCTGGAGAACAACGGCTGGCAGGATGTGCAGTTGCTGGTGCGCGACGTCAGCCAGGCCCGGCAGATGCGCCAGGCGCTGGAGGATGCCAACCGGCGCCTGCAGCATCTTTCCCAGCGTCTGATCGAAGTGCAGGAAATCGAACGTCGGCAGCTCGCCCGCGATCTACACGACGATGTCGGCCAACAGCTGACCGGGCTCAAGCTGCACCTGCAGCGCCTGTTGCGCAAGCGCGACGGCGACGACGAAATCACCGAGATCGCCAGCACCCTGGTGCAGAGCACCGACGAGGCGCTGGCGAAGATCCGCAGCCTGTCGCTGATGCTGCATCCGCTGCAGCTGGAAACCCTCGGCCTGGAGGCCGCGGTGCGCTGGCACCTGAAGCATTTCCTCAGCCCCACCTCCGCCGAGTGGGAGCTGCAGGTAGAGGGCGCGCTGGGCGAGATCCCAATGGACAAGGCGCTGACCGCCTTCCGCGTCATCCAGGAAGCGGTGAACAACGTGGTACGGCATGCCTCGGCCAGGCAGGTGCGGGTCCTGCTGAGCCAGATCGGCGACGACCTCACGGTGGAGGTGCTCGACGACGGCTGCGGTTTCGACGTGGCCAGCGCCGGCCATAGCGCACGGAGCCTCGGCCTGACCAGCATGCAGGAACGGGTCGCCGCCTCCGGCGGCGAGTTGAAGATCTCCAGCCTGCCGGGAGTCGGCACGCGCATCGGCGCGCGGCTGCCTGCCGCGCACGGCAGCGAACGAAGGAGGGCCTCGGGATGACCAAACGAGTTGCACTGGTGGACGATCACGCCCTGGTCCGGGCCGGCCTGCGCGCCCTGGTGCAGGACCAGCCGGGCTACGAAGTGGTGGCCGAAGGCGGCGACGGCAGCGAACTGGAAGCGATCCTGCAGCAGCACCAGCCGGATATCGTGCTGCTGGATATCAGCATGAAGCAGATGAGCGGGCTCGACGCGCTGCGCCGCTGGCAGGCGCGCTACCCGCTCGTGCAGTTCCTCATTCTGTCCATGCACGACACCGCCGACTATGTGCTCAGCGCGCTCAAGAGCGGTGCGCGCGGCTACCTGCTCAAGGATGCCGCCGCCCAGGAACTGGACCTGGCCTTGCAGGCACTATCGCGCAACGAGTCCTATCTGAGCCCCGGCATCGCCCAGACCGTCATCGAGTCGGCAGTGGCCGAGGGACGTCGCGGTAGCGGCAGCGCTCCGGCCCTCACCCCACGGCAGACGGAAATCCTGCGGCTGATCACCCGCGGCTGCTCGACCCGGGAAATCGCCGACGGCCTCGGCCTGAGCGTGAAGACCGTGGACACCCACCGCGCCCAGATCATGGAGCGCCTGAACCTGCGCGACGTGCCCTCGCTGGTGCTCTACGCGGTGCGCCAGGGGCTGGTCAGCCCCGACGACTGAGCCGCCGCCAGCGCGGACCTGGCCCGCGCCCGGGCGCCTGCCGGGTGTCGTCATCCGCCTGAGCGCAAGGGGCACCTGGCGAGCGCCTAGGGGTTTCACCGATAGCCGGCTAAGGCAGGAATGCGCAACGCTTCGGCATCTGGCAAGCGCAGCGAGAACCCTATGCACAGCTCCTCCGATTCGTTCCTGGACCACTACCTGGCCCGCCACGCCGCCGAATCGCCCCGGGACGGACTGCCTGCCTGGCTGTCCTGGCTGATGGCGCTGACCCTGGCGGCCAGCGGGCTGCTCTATCCGTACCTGGACACCCACCTGGTGCTGTTCCCGGCCTGGGGGCTGGCCCTGGCCCTGGTCCAACGCGGCCTGCTGGCGTGGCCCCCGGTGGCGGTTAGCATCCTGCTCAGCCTGGCCGGCCCGCTGCTTGACCAAGGGCTGGCCGCCGAGCTGCTAATCGCCGGGGCCCTGGCGATCCTCGCCGCCTACCTGCTGGAGTGCCTGAAAAGCCAGCGCGACCGCATGGACGAACAGGCCCGGCACGCACAACTGCTGCGGCAGTTCAGCCAGGCGTGGCGCAAGACCCAGGGCCACGGTCTGCTGGAAATCGACCTGAGCGGCCGCTTGCTGGCCGGCAGCGACGCCATCCACGGCGCGATGCTCGGCAGCGATGTCTGGCTCGACTGCTGGCAGAACGGCACCGCGCAGCCGGCGCAGACGGCGTTCGACGCCGCCAGTCTGGGTCAGCTCGGGCGATTCTCCGGCTGCTGCGCCAACCGCGCCTGGTGGGACGTGGTGCTGATGCCGGTGACCGGGCCGAGCGGCAACATCGAATCCCTGCTGGCCCTGTGCAGCGATATCAGCGAGGCGAAGGAAGGCGCGCTCGAACTGCACCGCGCCCACGAGGAACTGAACAACCTGCTCGATCACCTCAACGATGGCTTCTACCGGCTCGACCAGGGCTGGCGCTTCGTGCAGATCAACGCCAAGGCCGAAGAACTGCTGCAACGCAGCCGCGGCGAGCTGCTCGGCGAGCACATCTGGGACCAGTTCCCCGAAGCCCTCGACAGCGAGCTCGGCCCGGCCTTCCTCGATGCCATGCACTCCGGCATTCCCCGCCACCTGGAAATGTTCTTCGCGCCGCTGAAGGCCTGGTATCGAGTCCATGCCTACCCGCACCCGAAGGGCATCAGCGTGTTGTTCAGCAACATCGACGCCGAGGTGGCGGCCCTGCAGAAGAGCCAGACCAACGAGACACGCCTGCGCCTGACCCAGGAGATCGGCGGCTTCGCCGACTGGCAGTTCGACCTGGCCAGCCAGCACCTGATCCTCTCCGAACAGGCGCTGCAGTTACTGGGTCTGCCGAGCGGCAGCGAGACATCCCACCAGGACGCCCTGGTGCGGCGCCTGCATCCGGATGACCGGCTGGCATTCATCGCCGCCCTGCTCGACCTCACCGAGAACCGCAGCAACGTCAGCCTGCTGCTGCGCCTGCAGGACGAGCTGCGCCCAGGCGCCTGGCGCGACTTCCAGTTCGTCGGCCTGCTGCTGCATCCGCAATCCCATCGCCGCGGCCTGCTGGTCGGCTGCATGCAAGACGTCAGCGATCAACAGCGCCGCGAGCGCCGGCTGATCGAGGCGGAATCCTTCACCCGCAGCATCATCGACGCGCTGCCCCAGTACGTCGGCGTGCTCGACGAATTCGGCCGGCTGATCACCGTCAACCAGGCCTGGAACGACCTGATCGAGAACCAGCGGGACACGCCGCTGTGGGCCGATGCGGGCAGCGACTACCTGGCCCTCTGCCACGCGGCCGCGATGCGCGGGGTGGCGGTCGCGCCGCTGCTGCTGGAACGCCTGCAGGGGCTGCTCGACGGCCGGGAAGACGAGCTGGAACTCGACTACCAGTTGCCCCTCGGCGGCGACCTGCGCCACTTCCGCGTCCGTGCATTGCCGATGGAGGCCGAGCAGCGGCGCCTGCTGATCGTGCACGAAGACATCACTGCCACCGCGCACTTGCATGAAGCGCTGGGCAACCAGGCCCAGCGCCTGCGCCTGGTACATGAAGGCGCCAACGACGGGCTCTGGGAGTGGGTGCCGCAACGCGGCGAGCTGTACGTTTCCGAGCGCTTCGTCGAGCTGACCGGCAGCCATCTCGACAGCCGGCGCGACTTCACCGAGTGGCTGCTCGAACAGGTCCACCCGGATGAGGCGGCGCCCCTGAGCGACGCGTTGGACGCTCACTTCCAGCGCGACGAGCCCTTCGACATCGAGCTGCGCCTGGCCAGCCCCGGGGGCTGGCGCTGGTTCCGTGCCCGTGGCAAGGCCGAATGGCAGCAGAGCGAGATGGTGCGCTTCGCCGGCTCGCTGATGGACATCAGCCTGCAACGGGACCTGCTGGCGCAGATCCAGGCCAGCGAAACGCGCTTTCGCGAGATGGTCGAATACCTGCCCCAGGTATTCTGGATCTACGACGTCGCCAAGCGCGCCGTCAGCTATGTCAGCCCAGCCCTGGAACGCATCTGGCGCCTGCCGGCCGAGCAGCTTTACCAGGACGAGAGCCAGTGGCTGAAGCTGGTGCACCCGGAGGACCTGGCGATCGCCGAACGCTTCCGCCAGCGGGCGCTGGTGGAACATCGCCAGGGCGAAGCGGAATACCGCTCGCTGAATGCCGAAGGCGACCTGCTGTGGATTCGCAACCGCGCCTTCCCGTTCCGCGACGCCAGCGGCAGGGTGACGCGCATCGTCGGCATCGCCGAGAACATCACCGAGGCGCGCACCTACAAGGAGCGCCTGTTCGCCGTGGCGCATTTCGACAGCTCCAGCGGGCTGCCGAACCAGGCGATCTTCCGCAAGCGCCTGGAAGTGCAATGCGCCCAGGCCCTGAAGAAAAAGCAGCAGTTCACCGTGCTGTTCATCGCCCTCGACCGGCTGAAATGGGTGCAGCAATGCCTCGGGCAAAAAGCCCGCGATGCGCTGATCCAGCAGGTCGCCGAGCGTTTCCGCCGGGCCCTGGACAGCAACGGCTACCTGGCCAGCTTCGGCGGCGGCGAATTCGCCGTGCTGCTCAGCCGCGAGGAGGAACTGAGCCAGAGCCAGGCGATCATCCACGCACTGCTGAAGTCGCTGGCCCCCTACTTCACGCTGAACGACGAGAGCCTGGCGCTGAGCGCCTGCGTCGGCGCCGCGCGCTTCCCCGGCGATGGCGAGCAGGCCGAGCAACTGATCCGCAACGCCAACGCGGCGGTCTACGCCGTTCAGCAATCCGGGCGCAGCGGCTACCAGTTCTACAAGGCCGACCTGCAGGAACACAACCTCGACACACTGCAACTGGAAACGGAACTCAAGCGCGCCCTGGACCGGCAGGAATTCGTCCTGCACTACCAGCCCAAGCTGTGCCTGCGCAGCCAGCGGCTCTGCGGCGCGGAAACCCTGGTGCGCTGGCACCATCCGGCGCACGGGCTGATCGGCCCGTTGCGCTTCATCCACCTGCTGGAGGAAACCGGCCTGATCGTGCCGCTCGGCCTCTGGTGCATCGACCAGGCCCTGGCGCAGCTGGCGGCCTGGCGGCGGCAGGGCATGGACGGTTTCAGCATGGCGGTGAACCTTTCGCTCAAGCAGCTGCAACCGGGGTTGGTGGACAAGGTTCGCCAGGGCCTGGAGCGCCACGCCATCGCCGCCGAGTACCTGGAATTGGAACTGACCGAATCGATCATGCACGAGTCGGGTGCGGCCATCATCGTCAACGAACTCAAGCAACTGGGGGTGCGCATCGCGGTGGACGACTTCGGCACCGGCTATTCCACCCTCGGCAGCCTGAAGTCGTTCGTGCCGGACACCTTGAAGATCGACAAAGGCTTCCTGCACGACATGGTCAGCGATGCCGCCGACCAGGCCATCGTGCGCGGGGTGATCGAGATGGCCCACGCCCTGCACATGAACGTGGTGGCCGAAGGCGTAGAAACGCTGGAGCAGAAGCGCCTGCTGGAGCAGCTGCATTGCGACCAGATCCAGGGCTACCTGTTCAGTCCGCCGATCGACGCCGCGGCTTTCGAGCGGGAGTTCATCACCCAGGCCAAGACCGCATAGGCGGCTGAACCTCGTAGGCTGCAGTTGAGCGCAGCGAAGCCCAACAAGGCCGCACCCGCTGGGCTTCTTCGCTGCGTTGCTTAACCGCACTCCACTTTTCCGTACCGACATGGGCGGAGCGCATGGGTCAGCGTTGCCGCAAAAGCATCTGCAGATCATCCGGCAGCGGTTGCGGCGTCAACGGGCCGACACGGCGGGTGCCGGGGTTGCCCAGCGGGTAGTAGCCGAACAGCGACCCCAGGCTGCCCGGCAAGCGCAGCAGTTGCGCGGCCAGCTCGGCCCAGTCGCGCCGGCGCCAAGCCCAACCGAGCAGCCATAGGTGGCTGAGCAGGTGGTCGCGAAAATTCGGCTGACCGAGGATATGGGCGCGCTCCAGATGCAGCAGTTCGCCCGCGGCATCGCTGCGCTGGCGGTAGAGAGTGGCGAGCAGGTGCTCGCGCTGAAAGGCCTGGCGACGGGTCATGGCACGGCTCCGGGAGTCAAGGGAAGCGCCATGCTGCCGCCATGGGGCCGCCCCCAGGTCAACCTCCTCGGGCGTCCCGCGGGCGGACGAAGCGCGCGCTGGCTTCGGCGCATAGACGACCGTGGCGGTCATGCAGGCTGGCCTTGGCGAACACCTGCCGACCTTCGCGTCCCCTGATGTGCGCCTCAACCTGCAAGGGCAGGCTGTCAGCGTCGAGCGCCTGCCGGTAGGCGACCTCCAGGCCGGCAGTGACATACACCGCGTCGGCCTCGGCCAGCGAATGCACCGCCAGGCCCAGCGCTGCGTCGAACAGCGTGGCGGTGTAGCCGCCGTGCACACCGCCGAGCGGATTGAAGTGCTCGGCGGCGGGCTGGCAGCGCAGTCGCGCCTGCCCGCCCTCGGCCTGCACCTCCAGCAGGCCGTAGGCGCGCCCCAGGTCGCCGGCCAGCCACTCGCGCAAGCGCTGGAAGACGTGCGACGGCCTCATGCGAGGTGCGGCGTGCTGCGCGCCAGCAGCGCGCCGACGTCCAGCCCGCGCGGCAGCGTGCCGTAGACCCGCCCGCCCTGGCCCAGGCGGCTGCCGATGAAGGCATCGGCGACCGTCGCCTGCCCGGCTTCCAGCAGCAGCTTGGCCTGCAGGGCCACCGCCACGTCCTCGGTGAGCTGGCGCGCGCGGTACTGGATATCGGCGGTATCGCGGAAGGCGCTGTGCAACTGCTGGATATGCGCTTTCAGCCGCGCATCGCCATGGCCGTCGCCCAGTTCGGCGAACAGCGCATCGAGCACGCCGGGTTCCTTGGACAGCGCACGCAGCACGTCCAGGCACTGCACGTTGCCCGAGCCTTCCCAGGTGGAATTGACCGGCGCCTCGCGGTACAGCCGTGGCAGAATGGTGTCCTCGACATAGCCGGCGCCGCCCAGGCACTCGGCGGCCTCGTTGATCATCGCCGGCGCGCGCTTGCAGATCCAATACTTGCCGATGGCGGTGACCAGGCGAGCGAACTTTTCTTCCTGTTCGTCATGGGCATTGTCCAGCGCGCGCCCCATGCGCAGGGTCAGCGCCAGCGCCGCTTCGCTCTCCAGGGCCAGGTCGGCCAGCACGTTCTGCATCAACGGTTGCTCGGCCAGCACGCGCCCGCCGACCTGGCGATGGGCGCAGTGGTGGGCCGCCTGGGTCAGCGCCTGGCGCATCAGCGCGCTGGAGCCGATCATGCAGTCGAAACGGGTCAGCGCCACCATCTCGATGATGGTCGGCACGCCACGCCCTTCCTCGCCGATCATCCAGGCCAGCGCCCCGCGGTATTCCACTTCGCTGGAAGCATTCGACCAGTTGCCCAGCTTGTTCTTCAGACGCTGGATGTAGAACTGGTTGCGCGTGCCGTCCGGGCGGTGGCGCGGCAGCAGGAAGCAGGTCAGGCCCTTGTCGGTGTAGGCCAGGGTGAGGAAGGCATCGCACATCGGCGCCGAACAGAACCACTTGTGGCCGACCAGTTCGTAGGCCTGCCCCGGGCCGGGAATGCCCACCGGATAGGCCTTGGTGGTGTTGGCGCGCACGTCGGTGCCGCCCTGCTTCTCGGTCATCGCCATGCCGATGGTGACGCCGGCCTTCTGCTCCATCGGCAGGTTGCGCGGGTCGTACTCGGTGGCGAGGATCTTCGGCAGCCAGCGCTCGGCAATGTCCGGCTGCACCTGCAATGCCGGCACGCTGGCGAAAGTCATGGTCAGCGGGCAGCCGCTGCCGGCCTCGGCCTGGCTGTGCAAGTAGCTCATGCCGGCGCGGGCGACGTGGGCACCGGCACGCGGGTCGGTCCAGGGCATGGACGGGATGCCATGCTCGATGGCCGCGCGCATCAGCTCATGGTAGGCCGGGTGGAACTCCACCAGGTCGACGCGCTGGCCGTAACGGTCATGGCTCTTGAACACCGGCTTGTTCTCGTTGGCGAGAAAGCCGGCCTGCATCAACGGGCCGCCGGCCAGGGCGCCGTAGGCGTGCAGCTTGTCCTCGGCCCAACCGCCCTGGTAGCGGCGCAGCCACTCCTGCAACGGCAGGTCGAGGCGGTAGAGGTTGGCTCCATCCAGCGGCGGCACCTGGTTGAACACGTCATGGGTTTCGGCGTACTGGTGCAGGTTCATGGCTGGGAGTTCTCCGGCAGTTGGGCGCCGATGGCGCGCAGACAGAAGGTCACAAGGGCCCGGCTGACGTCGTCCAGGGCCAGGCACGGCCAGCCCGCCTCGCGGGCGGCACGGGCCGGTGGCGACAACGGACCGACCAGGGACTCGGCAATGGCGCCCACCAGGCAGGCGGCGCTGAGGGTGATCGGCTGGGCGGGAAAGGCGCCAAGGCGCACGCCCTGCTCCAGCAGCTCGACGAAGAGTTCGGCATAGGCTTCGCGGTAGAGCAGGCGCTGCTCGTCAACCTCGGGGTCGACCGGCTCGGCGATCAGTGCGAAGGCCAGTCGCCGGCTCTGCCAGGCGCGCGCGGCGAACTGCTCGAGTCCCGCCGCCAGCCGCGCCGCCGGCGGCCCATCGCCACGCAGCGCGAGCGCCAGCGCCTCGACTTCGCGCTGGCTGGCGCGGGCGAACACCTCGGCGGCCAATTCGCCCTTGCCGCGAAAGTGCCGATACAGGCTGCCGGTAGCGATGCCCGCAGCCTCGGCCAGCGCCTGCATGGTCAGCGCGGCGAATCCGCCCTCCGCGACCAGCGCCAGGGCGCAATCGAGAATGCGCTCGCGTTGCAGCTGGTCACGATCGATACGGGCAGCGGTGACGCGGTAGACCATGATCTGAATCCCGGTTCAGGAGTTACCGGCAGTGAATCAGGATTCAGGGTTTGAGAAAAGCGGCATTTCGGCCAAGCAACAGGGCTACGACCGGCAGGACTCAGGCGCGCTTGTCCGATTCGGCGTCCTCGGCCATCTGCACCTCGGCCTTGCCGGAGTGGCAGAGCACCCAGTCGTGCAGAAGCGCCTGCAGTTCGGCGAACTTCACCGGTTTGGCCAGGTAGTCGCTCATGCCCGCGGCCAGGCAGCGCTCGCGGTCGCCGCTATGGCTGTGGGCGGTGATCGCCAGCACCGGCAGGTCGGCACAGCCGTGCAGGCCGCGCAAGGCGCGACAGGTGGCGAAACCGTCCATGACCGGCATCTGGCAGTCCAGCAGCACCGCATCGACATGCTCGCACCGCAGCACGTCGAGTGCCTCGGCGCCGTTGTCGGCGGTTCGCACGCGGTAGCCGAGCTTCAGCAGCATGCCGCGGGTCACCAACTGGTTGATGGCATTGTCTTCCACCACCAGCACGGTGCACTGCTCCGGGTGCCGCAGCAGTTGCCCGCCGGCGCGGCGCGGCGGCACCGCCAACTGGCGGCTCTGGCTGGGTAGCACGAGCTTGAGATCCAGGCGGAAGCAGCTGCCCTGGCTCGGCCGCGAGTGGTGGCTGAGCCGGCCTCCCTGCAATTCCACCAGTTGCCGGCATAGCGCCAGGCCAATGCCCAGGCCGCCGTACTCGCGGGTCAGCGAGCCGTCGAGCTGGTGGAAGCTCTGGTACAACGAGCCGTCGCTCGGCGTGGTGAAACCGATGCCGCTGTCGATCACCTCGACGAACAATGGCAGGCTCTCGCCTTCGATATCGCCGCCGACCCGCAGGGTCACGCCGCCCTGGGCGGTGAACTTGATGGCGTTGTCCAGCAGATAGCCAAGGCTCTGCGCCAGCTTGCCGGCGTCGCCTTCGAGGGTATCCGGCAGGTTGTCGTCCAAATCGAGCAGGAAGCTCAGGCCCTTCTCCTCGGCGCGCGGGGCGTACTGCGCCCGCAGGCTGTCGAACAGCCCGCGCAGGCTGAACGGCTCGCGCCGCGGGTACAGCTTGCCGGCCTGCAGTTCGGTCAGGGCGAGGATGTCGTTGACCATGCGCATCATGTCGCGCGCCGAACCGGCGGCGGTCCGCTGGTACTGCTCCAGCTCCGGTTCCATGCGGACCGTCTGCATCAGTTCCAGGGAGCCGATCACCCCGTTCATCGGCGTGCGCAGCTCATGGGTTACCGAGGCGAGGAACTCGTCCTTGAGGCGGTTGCTGTTGGCCAGCTCGGTGTTCAGCAACTCGAGCTTGCGGCCGGACTCCTGGAGGATGCGCGTGCGCTCCTCCTTCATCGCGTTGATGCGGTCGGCCAGCGCCAGGGACAGCAGGCCCACCTCCAGCGCCGAGCCGATCTGGCTGGCGTACATGGTGAGGAACATGTTCGGCAGGTAGCCAAGCACCATCAGGGTGTTGACGATGCCGCCCACCAGGAAGGTCGTCCAGGCAATGATGAAGTAACGTGCCACGCGCATGCCGCGCAGCCAGGCGAGCACGCCGGCGGTGAATACCATGCCGGTGAACAGCAACGCCAGGGAAGTCGCCAGGCGCAGCGCGACGGCATATTCGGTGACCAGGGCCAGCACCATCACCAGCGCGCCGTAGGCCATCAGCAGGAGCAGGCCGCGGTCGATCCAGCGGCTGTGCTCGGAAGTGTGCAGGAAGCGACGGGCGAACTGGCAGCCGAACAGCGCAGCCGAGCCGATCAGAAAAGGCGTGGCGGCATTGGCCCACCAGGGGTTGTCCGGCCACAGGTACTGGATGCCGGCACCGTTCACCGATATCTGGTAGAGCCCGAACGAGGCGATATAGAGGATGTAGTAGAGATAGCTGGTATCGCGGACGCTGAGGAAGATGAACAGGTTGTAGATCAGCATCACCAGCAGCACGCCATAGATGATGCCGAGCACGTAGACGCGCTGCGGCTGCTCTTCCAGGTAGGCATCCGGCGACCAGAGGGTCAGCGGCACCTGGATCGAGCCCTGGCTTTCCACCCGCAGGTAGAACCGCTGCGGCTGGTTTGGCGGCAGCATGAACTCGAACAGATAGTTGTCCTGCTTGATCTGGCGGCTGGCCAACGGCAAGGCGTCGCCGGTGCGCTGGGCCAGGCGAAAGCCGCCCTGGCCATCCGGCACGTAGAAATCCAGGTGATCGAGCGGCGGGTAGGCCAGCTCCAACAGCCAGGCCCGCTCGCCGGCATCCTGTCGGGGGCGGTAGTTGAGATCCAGGCGCAGCCAGAATACCGAGCGCGAATAGCCGGCGTTGAGCACGTCCTCGTCATGCTGGCGGAAGCTGGCGGCCAGGGCCGGGGACGTGATCTCCTCGATGCTGGCATCGCCACGCACGTCCTCGAACACAGCCATCTCGCGGCCCAGCGGTAGCCGCCGGGTCTGCTCGTCGAAGTCCACTGCCGATGCCAGCAGCGGCAGAAAACTCATCAGGAATAACAGAAAATAACGCATGCGGCCCCGCATGAGGTCTGCCGGGCTGCGCCCAGCGAGCCTCTCCTCTCCCTGAGTGCCGCAACCAAGCAGTACCTGATTGTTCAATCGGCTCACTTTAGCACAGGCGAGCAGTCTCGGCGGTGAACTCCGTCCTGGCTTGCATGGCTCTATTCCGGTGTTTTGCACGCCCCTGCGGGAAAACTTGGGCATGACCGAAACCGTAGGGTGCGGCGCCGCGGACAGCGGCGCAGGAACGAATAAATGATAAGCTCGCGCACCATGAACATTCCGATCTCCCGCCCCATCGTCCTCTGTCTCTCCGGCCACGACCCCAGTGGCGGCGCCGGCTTGCAGGCGGACATCGAAGCCCTGCTCGCCCAGGGCTGCCATGCCGCCCCCACCGTCACCGCGCTGACCGTGCAGGACAGCGTCGACGTCAGCGACTTCCGCGTGCTCGAGCGCGCCTGGGTACTGGCCCAGGCCCGTACCGTGATTGCCGACCTGCCGGTGGCCGCGGTCAAGCTGGGCATGCTCGGCTCGGTGGAGATGGTCGACACGGTGGTCGAGCTGATGCAGGCCCTGCCGGGCATACCTCTGGTCTGCGACCCGGTGTTGCGCGCCGGCGGCGGCGGTGCCCTGGGCAAGGACGACGTCGGCTACGCGCTGCGCGAACGTTTGCTGCCGCTGGCCACCATCGCCACACCGAACCTGCCGGAAGCGCGTCTTCTCGCCGACCTGCCCGATGGCAGCGCCGACGACTGCGCGGCCAGGCTGCTGCCGTACTGCCGCAACCTGCTGATCACTGGCGGCCATGGCGACGAACGGGAAGTGCACAACCGCCTCTATCGCCGCGCCGAAGAGCCGCAGACGTTCACTTGCCAGCGCCTGCCCGGCAGCTACCACGGCTCCGGCTGCACCTTGGCCAGCGCCCTCGCCGGCCGCCTGGCCCACGGCGAGGCGCTGCTCAGCGCAGTCAACTCGGCCCTCGACTATACCTGGCGCACCCTGCGCGATGCCGAAGCGCCGGGCCGCGGCCAACACTTCCCCCGTCGCCTGCCCCTGGATTTCTGCTGATGCCCGCCGCCAAGCTCCGAGGCCTCTACGCCATTACCGATAGCCAACTGCTGACCGGCGGCCGTCTGCTGCCCTATGTCGAAGCCGCGCTGCGCGGTGGCGCGCGGCTGCTGCAATATCGCGACAAGTCACACGACCAGGCACGCCGGCTGCGCGAGGCCGAAGCCCTGCACAACCTCTGCCAGCGCCACGGCGCGCAGTTGATCATCAACGACGATGCCGAACTGGCCGCCCGACTCGGCGTCGGCCTGCATCTCGGGCAGACTGACGGCTCCCTGGCCGCCGCCCGCGCGTTGCTCGGCCGCCAGGCGATCATCGGCGCCACCTGCCATGCCCAGTTGGACCTGGCCGACACCGCCGCGAAGGAGGGCGCCAGCTACGTCGCCTTTGGCCGTTTCTTCCAGTCCAACACCAAGCCCGGCGCGCCGGCGGCGACCGTCGAGCTGCTGCAACAGGCCAAGGCGCGCATCCACCTGCCGATCGTCGCCATCGGCGGCGTCACCCTCGAGCACGGGCCCGAACTGATCGCCCGGGGTGCCGATCTACTGGCGGTGATCCACGCCCTGTTCGGCGCGGACAATCCCGCCGACGTTCGCCGCCGAGCCGAAGCCTTCAGCGCCCTGTTCGCCTGATCCCGTTATCCGCGACCACCCTCGCACCCGAATCGGAGAAAACCATGTCCCGTTCCGAAACCCTGTTCGCCAATGCCCAGAAGCACATCCCCGGCGGCGTCAATTCACCGGTGCGCGCCTTTCGCAGCGTCGGCGGCACGCCGCTGTTCTTCAAGCACGCCGAGGGCGCCTACGTTACCGACGAGGACGACAAGCGCTACGTGGACTATGTCGGCTCCTGGGGCCCGATGATCCTCGGCCACAGCCATCCGCAGGTGCTCGATGCCGTGCGCCGGCAACTGGAACACGGCCTGTCCTATGGCGCGCCGACCGCCATGGAGACCGAGATGGCCGACCTGGTATGCAGCCTGGTGCCGTCGATGGAAATGGTGCGCATGGTCAGCTCCGGCACCGAGGCGACCATGAGCGCCATCCGCCTGGCCCGCGGCTACACCGGCCGCGACAGCATCATCAAGTTCGAAGGCTGCTACCACGGCCATTCCGACAGCCTGCTGGTGAAGGCCGGCTCCGGCGCCCTGACCCAGGGCGTGCCCAGTTCGGCCGGCGTGCCAGCAGCCTTCGCCAAACACACCCTCACCCTGCCGTTCAACGACATCGACGCGGTCGCGCAGATGCTCAGTGAAGTCGGCAAGGAGGTCGCCTGCATCATCGTCGAGCCGGTGGCCGGCAACATGAATTGCGTGCCGCCGACTGCCGGGTTCCTCGAAGGCCTGCGCGAACAGTGCGACAAGCACGGCGTGGTACTGATCTTCGACGAAGTGATGACCGGCTTCCGCGTCGCCCTCGGCGGTGCCCAGGCCCACTATGGCGTGACCCCGGACCTGACCACCTTCGGCAAGATCATCGGCGGCGGCATGCCGGTCGGCTGCTTCGGCGGCAAGCGCGCCATCATGGAGTGCATCGCCCCGCTCGGCCCGGTCTACCAGGCCGGTACGCTCTCCGGCAATCCGCTGGCGATGGCCGCCGGCCTGACCACGCTCAAACTGATCAGCCGCCCCGGCTTCCACCAGGAGCTGGGCGACTTCACCGCCCGCCTCCTGCAAGGTCTGCAGGACCGCGCCGATGCCGCTGGCGTGCCCTTCGTCACCACCCAGGCCGGCGGCATGTTCGGCCTGTATTTCAGCGGCGCCGACGACATCATCACCTTCGAGGACGTGATGGGCAGCGACGCCGAGCGCTTCAAGCGCTTCTTCCATTTGATGCTGGAAGGCGGTGTTTACCTGGCACCCAGCGCCTTCGAGGCCGGCTTCACCTCCATCGCCCATGGCGACGCGGAACTGAAGATCACCCTCGACGCCGCCGAGCGCGCCTTCGCCGAGCTGAAGAAGGGCTGATGGCCTACACCGTACTCTGCGCCGCCCTGCTCGCGCTGGCCTGCCTGGCCGCCGGAATCTACCTCGCGCTCGGCCGCCAGCACTATGCCGAAGCCGACCAGCCGGCACTGTTCTGCGCCCTGCTCGGCCTGCTGCTGCCGGCCGGCTCGGCGTTCTGCGCAGTAGTGCCGGCCTGGCGCGAAGCCGAACTGTGGCTCGGCCAGGCCAGCGCGCTGCTCGGCCTGCCGCTGCTCGGCGCCGTCGCACTGTGCCTGGGCCGCGGCTGGGTCTGGAGCCGGCCGACCTGGGGGCGCGTGCTGCTCGGGCTGTGCGTCTGCTTCGAACTGGCGCGACGCACCGGCCTGCTGGAGGAATACCGCTTGGTCCTGCCCCTGGCGAGCCTGTTGCCGGTGCTCTACGCCGGGATCGTCCAGTGGCCGCGCAAGGCGCCGCCGCTGGCGGCCTGCGGGGTGGCCGGGCTATTCCTGCTGGCCGGCCTGGCCGAGCGCAGCGGGCGCATAGAGGTGTTCCACCTGCTCCTGGCACCGGGCTATCCCCTGCTCGCCTGGCTGCTGTTGGCACTTCCGGCTCGCTCGATGCAAGAAAAGCCCGCAAAGGCTTTGTAACGACTGATTGCTTATTCCATAATGTGACGGCCGGCGCGTTTCGCCGGCCGGGCCCATCGCCCGCTCCGATTCTCGAGGCGCTCCGATTTCCATGATCCGCACCAGCCGCACCCTGATCCTGGGCTGCCTGTTGCTTCTATCCCCTCTGGCTAGCGCCGGCGGCAACTCCCTGCTGATCCCGGCCAGCGGCCGTTGCTCCCTGCACACGGCCCCGGAAGACCTGCCCGAAGCCCTGGCCGCCTGCCAGGATGCTGCGCAAGGCGGCGATCCGCAGGCCCAGTTCGAACTGGCCGAGTTCTACTACGACGGCACCCGCGCCCCGCGCGATCCTTCCAAGGCGCTGAAATGGTACGAACAGGCCTCGCTGCGCGGCCATGCCCAGGCCCAGTACCGTTTGGGCTTGATGTTCTTTCGCGGGGAAGGCGTGCCGGCCAACAACGTGCAGGCCTACATCGTGCTCAAGATGGCCTCGGTCAATGGCGCCGACGAGGCCATGGACAGCGCCGACCTGGTCGCCGCGCAGATGGGTCGCGAAGAGCTGGAGATCGCCAGCCAGGTGCTCGGCCAGATCTTCCGCAGCTACCTGCTGGAGTTGCGCACCGTCGACGGCGGCTCGCCGTTCGCGCCGCTGCCCTGAGGGGCAGCGGCGAGCCTCGAGCAGGAGTAACCACCGAGCAGGCCTATGGCTTGAAGCTTATTGCTTACTTCTCCGGCATCGGCATGGGAAACGGCATCACGTTGCCGCCACCCTTGGCCTCGCTGATCTTCGGCGTGCCGAGGCGCTCCACTTCATCGATGCGAATGATCGCGTGCAGCGGTACGAAGCTGCGCACCACGCCGTCGAACTGCGCCTTGAGCTTCTCTTCGCTGGGATCGACCACCACCTGGGTGCGCTCGCCGAAGACGAACTCCTCGACCTCCAGAAAGCCCCACAGATCGCTCTGATAGATCTGCTTGGCATACATCTCGTACACCTGGCCCTGGTTGAGGAAGATCACCTTGTAGATCGGGTTTTCACGCTTGCTCATGGATGGCGAATGACGATGACTGGTGGCAAAAGGGGCGCGAAGCATAGCACAAGGCCGGCAGCGGCAAATCCGCCGCCTGGCGCTAGGAAGCCCGCGACTTGCCCCCTATAATGCGCGGTTCTTCGAACCACCCCAGCGACGACCCTGCATGGCCAAGAAGCTTTTCATCGAAACCCACGGCTGCCAAATGAACGAGTACGACAGCTCGCGCATGATCGACCTGCTGGGTGAACATCAGGCTCTGGAACTCACCGAAAACCCGGCAGATGCCGACGTTATCCTGCTCAATACCTGCTCGATTCGCGAAAAAGCCCAGGACAAGGTCTTCTCCCAGCTGGGCCGCTGGCGCGAGCTGAAGAACAGCAACCCGGACCTGGTGATCGGTGTCGGCGGCTGCGTAGCCAGCCAGGAAGGCGCGGCGATCCGCGATCGCGCGCCCTACGTCGACGTGGTGTTCGGCCCGCAGACGCTGCACCGGCTGCCGGAAATGATCGACGCCGCGCGCACCACCCGTGCGCCGCAGGTGGACATTTCCTTCCCCGAGATCGAGAAGTTCGACCGCCTGCCCGAGCCGCGGGTCGACGGCCCGAGCGCCTTCGTCTCGGTGATGGAAGGCTGCAGCAAGTACTGCACCTTCTGCGTGGTGCCCTACACACGCGGCGAGGAAGTCAGCCGCCCGCTGCTCGACGTGCTCACGGAAATCCAGCACCTGGCCGAGAACGGCGTGAAGGAAATCACCCTGCTCGGCCAGAACGTCAACGGCTACCGCGGCGAGGCCGGCGACGGCCATGTGGCCGACTTCGCCGAACTGCTCTACGCAGTGGCGGCCATCGAGGGTGTCGAGCGCATCCGCTATACCACGTCGCACCCGCTGGAATTCTCCGACGCCATCATCCAGGCCCACGCCGACATCCCGCAGTTGGTGAAGTACCTGCACCTGCCGGTGCAATCCGGCTCCGATCGCGTGCTGGCGGCAATGAAGCGCAACCACACCGCGCTGGAGTACAAGTCGCGCATTCGCAAGCTGAAGGCGGCGGTGCCGGACATCATCATCAGCTCGGACTTCATCGTCGGCTTCCCCGGCGAGACCGAGAAGGACTTCGAGCAGACCATGAAGCTGGTGGAAGACGTTGGCTTCGACTTCTCCTATTCCTTCGTCTACAGCTCGCGCCCCGGCACTCCCGCAGCAGACCTGGCGGACGATACCCCGGACGAGGTGAAGAAGCAGCGCCTGGCGATCCTCCAGGCCCGCCTGAACCAGCAGGGCTTCGAGAACAGCCGCCGCATGGTCGGCACCACCCAGCGCATCCTGGTCAGCGACTACTCCAAGAAGGACCCCGGCATGCTGCAGGGCCGCACCGAGCACAACCGAGTGGTCAATTTCCGCTGCGACAATCCGCGCCTGATCGGCCAGTTCGTCGACGTGGCGATCATCGAGGCCCTGCCGCACTCGCTGCGCGGCGAACTGATCGACTGAGCGCGCCGGCACAGGCAGGCGGGCGTCGACAGCGACCGCTCGCCTGTAGCCGACGCCCCCTTCCAGCGTTATTCTTCACTCACTACCCCAGCCGACTGGCGGCCATTACACGACATTGAACGCACCCATAGAACCGCATCGTTTCACCCTCGAACCCTTTGAAGCCCGTCGCTTCGCCAATCTCTGCGGGCAATTCGACGAGCACCTGCGCCTGATCGAGCAGCGCCTGGCCATCGAAATCCGCAACCGCGGCAACCAGTTCGAGCTCGTCGGCGACCCCACCCACACCCTCTCCGCCGAACACCTGCTGCGCCGCCTGTACCGGGAAACCAACGGCACCGAGCTGTCGCCCGATCTGGTGCACCTGTTCCTCCAGGAGTCGGCGATGGAAGAACTGGGCAACGGCAAGAGCGATACCGGCAGCGTCGCCCTGCGCACCCGCAAGGGCATGATCCGGCCACGCGGGGTCAACCAGCAGCGCTACGTCAAATCCATCCTCGACCACGACATCAATTTCGGCATCGGCCCGGCCGGCACCGGTAAGACCTATCTCGCCGTGGCCTGCGCGGTGGACGCGCTGGAGCGCGAGCAGGTGCGCCGCATCCTGCTGGTGCGCCCCGCGGTGGAAGCCGGCGAGAAGCTCGGCTTCCTGCCCGGTGACCTGTCGCAGAAGATCGACCCCTACCTGCGCCCGCTGTACGACGCGCTCTACGAAATGCTCGGCTTCGAGCAGGTGGCCAAGCTGATCGAGAAGCAGGTGATCGAGGTGGCGCCGCTCGCCTACATGCGCGGGCGCACCCTCAACAACAGCTTCATCATTCTCGACGAGAGCCAAAACACAACGCTCGAGCAGATGAAGATGTTCCTCACCCGCATCGGCTTCGGCTCCACCGCCGTCATCACCGGCGATATCACCCAGGTCGACCTGCCGCGCGGCACCAAGAGCGGCCTGACCCACGTGATCGAGGTGCTGCGCGACGTACCGGGCATCAGCTTCACCCATTTCAAGCCCAAGGACGTGGTGCGCCACCCGCTGGTGCAACGCATCGTCGAGGCCTACGAGCGCTTCGAACACGGCAAGCCAGTGGCCAAGGATGAAGACGCCGATGCTTGAACTGGACCTGCAGCTCGCCACTGACCTCGCCACCCCCGGCGAGGCCGAGTTCCGCCACTGGTGCGAACTGGCGCTGCGCCAGCGCACGGCGGACTCCGAGCTGACCATCCGCCTGGTCGACGAGGCCGAGGGCCGCGAGCTGAACCGCACCTACCGGCACAAGGATTACGCCACCAACGTGCTGTCGTTTCCCGCCGAGGTGCCTGAAGGCTTGCTGGATATCCCGCTGCTCGGTGACCTGGTGATCTGCGTGCCGGTGGTCGAGCGCGAGGCCGCCGAGCAAGGCAAGAGCCCGCAGGCCCACTGGGCGCACATGGTCATCCACGGCTGCCTGCACCTGCTCGGCTACGACCATATCGACGACGACGAAGCGCTCGAGATGGAAACCCTGGAACAACAATTGCTCGCCGAACTGGGTCACCCCGACCCCTACGCCGGCGATGAATGACCCGCGCCACGCGGGCACTGCGAGCACGAGAACATGAGCGAAGATCGATCGAGCAACGGGCAGAGGTCCTGGCTGGATAAAATCACCCAGGCCTTTGCCCATGAGCCGAAGAACCGCCAGGAGCTGCTGGAGCTGCTGCGCGAAGCCCACCGCAACAAACTGCTGGACAGCGAGGCCCTGGCCATCGTCGAAGGCGCCATCCAGGTCGCCGACCTGCAAGTACGCGACATCATGGTGCCGCGCTCACAGATGATCAGCATCAAGGCCAGCCAGACGCCCAAGGAATTCCTTCCGGCGATCATCGACGCCGCCCACTCGCGCTACCCGGTGATCGGCGAAAGCCTCGACGACGTGATGGGCATCCTGCTGGCCAAGGACCTGCTGCCCCTGCTACTGCAGGACAGCGAGCAGCCCTTCAATATCAAGGACCTGCTGCGCCCGGCGACCTTCGTCCCGGAGTCCAAGCGGCTCAACGTGCTGCTCAAGGAGTTTCGCGCCAACCGCAACCACATGGCAGTGGTCATCGACGAATACGGCGGCGTCGCCGGTCTGGTGACCATCGAGGACGTGCTCGAACAGATCGTCGGCGACATCGAGGACGAGCACGATGTCGAGGAAGACAGCTACATCAAGCCGTTGCCCAGCGGCGACTTCCTGATCAAGGCGCTGACCCCGGTGGAAAGCTTCAACGAATTCTTCGACAGCGCGTTTTCCGACGAGGAATTCGACACCGTCGGCGGCCTGGTGACCAGCGCCTTCGGCCACCTGCCCAAGCGCAACGAGATCACCGAACTCGGCGAGTTCCGCTTCCGCGTGCTGAACGCGGACAGCCGCCGCATTCACCTGCTGCGCCTCACGCCGCTGGCGCGCTGAGCGCAGGCCGAGGCGCAGCGCGCAGGCTGCGCCCCGTCGCCTCCACGGCGCCGGTAGCCTGCCGCCCGCCGCTCCGCTACCCTTGCCGCGCCTTTCCCAACAAGGATTTCCCATGCGCTGGATCACCCGCCCCGGCTGGCCGGGCAACCTGCTGGCCCTGGCCGCAGGAGCACTCACCCCGCTGGCGCTGGCGCCCTTCTCGCTGTGGCCGCTGGCGCTGCTGTCCATTGCCCTGCTCTATGCCAGCCTGCGCGAGCTGACCGCACGCCAGGCGCTGTGGCGCGGCTGGTGCTATGGCTTCGGCCTCTACCTCGCCGGCACCAGCTGGGTCTACGTCAGCATTCACGACTACGGCGCCGCCTCGCCGGCACTGGCGGCGTTCCTCACCCTGGGCTTCGTCGCCGGACTGGCATTCTTCTTCGCGCTGCCAGGCTGGCTGTGGGCGCGCTGCCTGCGCCGCCGCGAAGCGCCGCTGGCCGACGCCCTCGCCTTTGCCGCGCTGTGGCTGGCCCAGGAAGCCTTCCGCGGCTGGTTCCTCACCGGGTTTCCCTGGCTCTACGCCGGCTATAGCCAGCTCGACGCACCGCTGGCGGGCCTGATGCCGCTCGGCGGGGTATGGCTGGCTTCCTTCGCCCTGGCGCTGACCGCCGCGCTGCTGGCGAACCTGCCGCAGTTGCGCCAGAAACCGGCGTTTCTCGGGCTGGCCCTGGCGCTGCTGGCGGGCCCCTGGCTGACTGGCCTTGCCCTCCAGGGCCATGCCTGGACCCAGCCGTCGGGCGCGCCGCTGAAGGTTGCCGCGATCCAGGGCAACGTCGCACAGAGCATGAAATGGGATCCGGAGCAGCTCAACGCGCAACTGGCGCTCTACCGCGACCTGACCTTCGCCGAAGCGCGGCAGGCCGACCTGATCGTCTGGCCGGAAACCGCAGTACCGGTGCTAAAGGAACATGCCGAGGGCTATCTGACGGTCATGCAGCGCTTCGCCAACGACAACAACGCCGCCCTGATCACCGGCGTGCCGGTGCGCCAGCGCAATCGGCAGGGCGAACCGCGCTACTACAACGGCATCGTCGCCCTCGGTGAAGGCCAGGGCACCTATCTGAAGCAGAAGCTGGTGCCATTCGGCGAGTACGTGCCACTGCAGGAGCTGCTGCGCGGGCTGATTGCCTTCTTCGATCTGCCGATGTCCGACTTCGCCCGCGGCGATGCCGGGCAGCCCCTGCTACAGGCCAAGGGTTATCGCATTGCGCCCTATATCTGCTACGAGGTGGTCTACCCGGAGTTCGCCGCCAGCCTGGCTGCGCAGAGCGATATCCTGCTGACGGTGAGCAACGACGCCTGGTTCGGTACGTCCATCGGTCCGCTGCAGCACCTGCAGATGGCGCAGACCCGCGCACTGGAAGCCGGGCGCTGGATGATTCGCGCCACCAACAACGGCATCACCGTGCTGATCGACCCGCTGGGCCGCATCACCGAGCAAGTGCCGCAGTTCCAGCAGGCCGTGCTGCACGGCGAAGTGCTGCCGATGCAAGGGCTGACGCCCTACCTGCGCTGGCGCGCCTGGCCGCTGGCGATACTCTGTGGGCTGATACTCGGCTGGGCCCTGCTGGCCAGGCGCCTGGCCACCACGGTCTGAAGCTCGGGCAAGGCGCGCTGGCCTATCTGCCATAGGCCAGCGGGTAGGCCAGCAAACCCACCACTTCGTTGATCAGCATGCTGTTCTGCCAGACCGCCTTGTTCTCCGGCAGCCAGCCGCCGAACGGCCGGCCATTGGGCACGCCGAGCGCGCCGACCGGAGCGGCGACCACCTCGAGGCCGACCTGTTCGAAGCACCAGCGCGCGCGCGGCATGTGCCAGGCCTGGGTCACCAGCACCACCCGCCGAATGCCGGCGGCCTTCAGTATCTGCGCGCTGTACAGCGCATTCTGCCACGTCGTGTGGCTGCGCTCCTCGCGCCAGCGCACCGGCACGCCGTGGTCGCGCTCCAGGGTATCGGCCATCAGCGCCGCCTCGCTGGGCGGCTCGCCGAAATGCAGCCCGCCGCTGGTCAGCAGCGGCAAGCCGGACGCCCTGGCCAGGCGCGCGGCATAGCGCACCCGCTCGACTGCCAGCATGCCGGGCTGGTCGGCACCCCAGGCCGGATCGTTCTGCTGGCGCCCGGCGCCGAGCACGACGATTGCCTCGGCGCGCTGGCCGAGTTCCGGCCACTCGGCTTCGGCCAGCGCCGGCTCGCGCTCGATGGCCCGCGCCGTCCATTCCACCACCACCGGCAAGCTGCCCAGCCACAAGCCGGCAAAGCCGAAGACGAAACAGAGCCCCGCCAGGCGCGGGGCGCGACGACGCAGCCACCAGCCGACCAGCAGCAACAGCAGCAGGCCGCCGGGCGGCAACAGCAATTGTTTGAAGAAATAGCGAATCGGCATGGGCACCTCCAGGGTGCCGCAGCCTAACGGGGATTGCCGGCGCGGAAAAGCTGCGAGCCGCAGACTGTGCAGGCCTGCGCACCCTTGCCGCGCCGCAGCTCGGCGACGGTGCCGCAGAGTGCGCAGTAGAGTTGCTGGCGGCGCCGGAACGAGGGTTTGAGCTTGGACGGCGGCTTGCCAGGCCCCTTCACCGCCTTCGCCGTGCGCGACGGCTTCTGCTCGATCACCGCCAGCTCCTCGGCCGCGGCATGCCAGCCACTCAGCCAGTGCAGGTCACGATCGAGGTAGGCGCGGATCAGCTCCAGCTCCGCCGGGGTCAGGCCGCGCAATTCCAGCTCGCTGGGCTCCTCCGCGCGCAAGCGGCTGGCGGTGTCGGCTTCGTCCAGCGCCAGCGCGAGGCGTTGCAGCAGCCGCTCGTAGAGCCCGCCCCCCGCTTCAGCCCGCCGCGACTCAGCCATCCATTCACCTCATGCCCTGAACGTTCCCGCCCCTTCACCAAGCTTAGCGCCCCGCCCTAGGCCGACGATGCGCCGCGACAAACGGCGGGACGCGAGGCGGCAGCGGGCGAGCAACGATTTTTGCGAGCCATCGGCAGCCTGCCTCATGTATGCTACGGCGTTTTCCGCAAGCCTCTTTCCCAACGCCAGCAGCCATGCACGAACAGTATCAGCCCCGCGAAATCGAAGCCGCCGCGCAAGCCCACTGGAATGCGCAGAAGTCCTTTATCGTTTCGGAACAACCGGGCAAGGAGACCTACTACTGCCTGTCGATGTTCCCCTACCCCAGTGGCAAGCTACACATGGGGCACGTGCGCAACTACACCATCGGTGACGTGATCGCACGCTACCAGCGCATGCAGGGCAAGAACGTGCTGCAACCGATGGGCTGGGATGCCTTCGGCATGCCGGCGGAAAACGCCGCGATGAAGAACAAGGTCGCCCCGGCCAAGTGGACCTACGAGAACATCGCCTACATGAAGACCCAGCTGCAAAGCCTGGGCCTGGCGATCGATTGGTCGCGCGAAGTCGCCACCTGCAAGCCGGACTACTACCGCTGGGAGCAGTGGCTGTTCACCCGCCTGTTCGAGAAGGGCGTGATCTACCGCAAGAACGGCACGGTGAACTGGGACCCGGTGGACCAGACCGTGCTGGCCAACGAGCAGGTCATCGACGGCCGCGGCTGGCGCTCCGGCGCGCTGATCGAGAAGCGCGAGATCCCCATGTACTACTTCAAGATCACCGCCTACGCGGATGAACTCTTGAGCAGCCTGGACGAGCTGGACGGCTGGCCGGAACAGGTCAAGACCATGCAGCGCAACTGGATCGGCAAGTCCCGTGGCATGGAGATCGCCTTCCCCTACGACGCAGCCAGCATCGGCAGCGAAGGGCTGATGAAGGTCTTCACCACTCGCCCCGACACCCTGATGGGCGCCACCTATGTGGCGGTGGCCGCCGAACACCCGCTGGCCACCCTGGCCGCGCAAAACAACCCCGAGTTGCAAGCGTTCATCGACGAATGCAAGCGCGGCGGCGTCGCCGAAGCCGACATCGCCACCCAGGAGAAGAAAGGCATCGCCACTTCACTGCGCGTGCAGCACCCGCTGACCGGCGAGCTGCTGCCGGTGTGGGTCGCCAACTACGTGCTGATGAACTACGGCGAAGGCGCGGTGATGGCCGTGCCCGCCCACGACGAGCGCGACTTCGAATTCGCCAGCAAGTACGGCCTGCCGATCAAGCCGGTGGTGCGTACCAGTGCCGGCGACACCACCCCGGCGCCCTGGCAGGACGCCTACGGCGAACACGGCCAACTGATCAACTCCGGCGACTTCGACGGCCTGGACTTCGAAGGCGCGTTCGACGCCATCGAAGTCGCCCTGCTGAAGAAGGGCCTCGGTCAGGCTCGCACCCAGTTCCGCCTGCGCGACTGGGGCATCAGCCGCCAGCGCTACTGGGGCTGCCCGATCCCGATCATCCACTGCGACGCCTGCGGCGACGTGCCGGTGCCGGAAGACCAACTTCCGGTGGTGTTGCCCGAAGACGTGGTGCCGGACGGCGCCGGTTCGCCGCTGGCACGCATGCCCGAGTTCTACGAATGCAGTTGCCCGAAATGCGGCCAGCCGGCCAAGCGCGAAACCGACACCATGGACACCTTCGTCGAGTCGTCCTGGTACTACGCCCGCTACGCCTCGCCGACCTATGACAAGGGCATGGTCGACCCGGCCGCAGCCAACCACTGGCTGCCGGTGGACCAGTACATCGGCGGCATCGAGCACGCCATCCTGCACCTACTGTACGCGCGCTTCTTCCACAAGCTGATGCGCGACGAAGGGCTGGTGAGTTCGAACGAGCCGTTCAAGAACCTGCTGACCCAGGGCATGGTGGTCGCCGAGACCTACTACCGCGTCGCCGAGAACGGTGGCAAGGACTGGTTCAACCCGGCCGACGTGGAAGTCGAGCGCGACGCCAAGGCCAAGGTCATCGGCGCCAAGCTGAAGTCCGACGGCCTGCCGGTAGAAATCGGCGGCGTCGAGAAAATGTCCAAGTCGAAGAACAACGGCGTCGACCCGCAGGCGATGATCGATGCCTACGGTGCCGACACCTGCCGTCTGTTCATGATGTTCGCCTCGCCGCCGGACATGAGCCTGGAATGGTCCGACTCCGGCGTCGAGGGCGCCAGCCGCTTCCTGCGTCGTGTCTGGCGCCTGGCCCAGGCCCACGTGAGCCAGGGTCTGCCGGGCGCACTGGACAAGGCCACGCTGAACGACGAGCAGAAGGGCATTCGCCGCGCCATCCACCTGGCCATCAAGCAGGCCAGCCAGGATGTCGGCCAGCACCACAAATTCAACACCGCCATCGCCCAGGTGATGACGTTGATGAACGTGCTGGAGAAGGCGCCCACCGCCACCGAACAGGATCGCGCCCTGCTCCAGGAAGGCCTGGAAACCGTGACCCTGCTGCTGGCGCCGATCACCCCGCACATCTGCCATGCGCTGTGGAACGAACTGGGCCATGCCGGTGCGGTCATCGATGCCGCCTGGCCGGCGCTGGACGACTCCGCACTGGTGCAGGACACCCTGCAACTGGTGGTACAGGTCAACGGCAAGCTGCGCGGCCACATCGACGTCGATGCCGGCGCCTCCCGCGAGGACGTCGAAGCCGCTGCGCGCAGCAACGAGAACGTGTTGCGCTTCACCGAGGGCCTGACGATTCGCAAGGTCATCGTGGTGCCGGGCAAACTGGTCAATATCGTCGCCAACTGATTAAGCCCGGCGCACAGCGCCGGGATGCTCGCCAAGGGGATAACAAGATGATGAAACGGAATCTGGTGATAGTAGCTCTGGCCGGTTTGCTCAGCGCCTGCGGCTTTCAGTTGCGCGGCACGGGCGACGTGCAGTTCGCCCTCGACGAACTGAGCGTCAGCGCGCGCAATGCCTACGGTGATACCGTGCAGCAATTGCGCGACGTGCTGGAAAGCAACGACGTCAACGTGCACCCCGGCGCGCCCTACAAGCTGATCCTGACCAACGAGAAGGAAACCCAGCGCACCGCCAGCTACACCCGCTCCGCGCGCAGCGCCGAATACGAGCTGACCAGCATCCTGGAATACGAGATCCGCGGCGCCAACAACCTGCTGCTGACCCAGGACGAACTCGAAGTGCAGAACATCTACGTGCACGACGAGAACAACCTGATCGGCTCCGATCAGGAAGCCAGCCAGCTGCGTCAGGAAATGCGTCGCGAACTGGTGCACCAGATGGTCCAGCGCCTGCAACTGATCACCCCGACCCAACTCGAAGAGATGCAGCGCGCCGCCGAAGCCAAGGCCAGGGCCGAAGCCGAGGCGCTGGAAGCCGCCCGGCGCGCGCAGGCTGCCGAGCCGCAGCAATCGCCGATCGAACTGCCGATCGAGTAAGCGGACGGGTCGCCATGGCGACCCGCCACTTTTCCGCGCCATGAAGCTCAACCCCGCCCAACTCGCCAAGCACCTGCAAGGTACCCTGGCACCGGTATACGTGGTCTGCGGCGACGAACACCTGCTCTGCCAGGAAGCTGCCGATGCCATTCGCGCCGCCTGCCGAGCCCAGGAATTTGGCGAACGCCAGGTCTTCAACGCCGAAAGCGGTTTCGACTGGGGGCAATTGCTGGAGGCCGGCGCCAGCCTCTCGCTGTTCGCCGAGAAGCGCCTGCTGGAGCTGCGCATTCCTACCGGCAAGCCCGGCGACAAGGGTGCCGCCGCCCTGCTCGAATACCTGGCACGGCCGGCGGAAGACACCGTGCTGCTGATCAGCCTGCCAAAGCTGGATGGCAGCACGCAAAAGACCAAATGGGCCAAAGCGCTGATCGACGGACCGCAGGTGCAGTTCGTGCAGATCTGGCCGGTGGACGCCCACCAGTTGCCGCAATGGATTCGCCAGCGCCTGTCCCAGGCCGGCCTGGCCGCCAATCAGGAAGCCGTGGAGTTGATCGCCGCGCGGGTGGAAGGCAACCTGCTGGCCGCCGCCCAGGAAATCGAGAAGCTCAAGCTGCTCGCCGAAGGCGGCCAGGTCGACGCCAGCACCGTCCAGGCCGCGGTGGCCGACAGTGCACGCTTCGACGTCTTCGGCCTGATCGACGCGGCACTCAATGGCGAGGCTGCCCACGCCTTGCGCATGCTCGAGGGCCTGCGCGGCGAAGGGGTGGAAACCCCGGTGATTCTCTGGGCGCTGGCCCGCGAACTGCGCCAGTTGGCCGGCCTGGCCCAGCAATACGCCCAGGGCGTGCCCCTGGACAAGGCCTTCAGCCAGGCACGCCCGCCGATCTGGGACAAGCGCCGTCCGCTGATCGGCAAAGCCCTGCAACGTCACTCCGCCTCGCGCTGGGCCCAACTGCTCACCGACGCCCAGCGCATCGATGCGCAGATCAAGGGCCAGGCAGCCGGCGATCCCTGGAGCGGTCTGGCGCGCCTTTGCCTGCTGCTGGCCGGGCAGCGGCTGGCCCTGCCCGCCGAATAGCCCCCACGACAATCGCGCCGGGCCAGCCCGGATTGTGACCGGCTCCAGATTTCCCTCGCATTCTTGTGCAGGCGTCCACGGGACTTGCTAAAAAGCCGGCCCGATCGAAAAGGAATTCACCCATGTCCGGTAAACCCGCCGCCCGTCTCAGTGACCCTGTCGCCTGCCCGCTGCCGGGTCATGGCGTCAACCCGATCCAGTCCGGCTCGCCGAACGTGCTGACCAACAACCTGCCGGCGGCACGCCTGAGCGACGTCGCGGCCTGTGGACAGGCCATCAGCGGCGCCTACTCCGCCACTGTCATCATCAACGGCCTCAACGCCGCCACCCTCGGTAGCACCACCAACCACGGCGGCGTGATCGTCGGCGGTTCGGGCAACGTGCTGATCGGCGATGCCTTCAGTGCCGCGCCGTTCGTTGCGCCGCTACCGCTTCCCGGCCAGGACGGCGTGGAATTCCGCGCCCTCGAGCACAGCAGCGGCCAGCCAATCGCCGAGCAGCCCTACGAAGTGGAAACCGCGGAGGGGCGCATCTACCGCGGCATTACCGACCCTCAGGGAATGACCTCGCGCATGCCGACCAAGCAGCCCGAGAAAGCCACCATCCGCTGGATATTCTAAGCAGCGCTCAGGGACGAACATGACCGCACAAGCCCTTGCCCCACACGACCTGGACATCAAGAAGCTCTGGGACAGCAGCCGCGACATCGCCGAATGCAAGCGCGAAACCCGCAGCGAAAATGGCGCCAAGACCACCCGCACCGACGTGCCGATCGTCACCTGCGCCTGCCGCTGGCGGCGCTTTCAGAAAGAAGCGGAGGAATGGGTCGCCCCCGGCGGCACCCTGATCGCCGACCCGCAGGCCCGCAATCGCCGCATCAACGCCGCCTACGCCCAGCTCTGGCTGTCGGACCGCCGTTTCCAGTGGGCCGGCCTCGCCGCCTTCGCCTCCAAGCAAGTCGGCTGCGGCCTGTTGCATGCGAGCAAGACCATCGATAAGTCGCTGGAGCAGATGCGCGACATCGCCTGGGACCCCAGCATCACCTCCAATACCGATGCGGCCTACGCCAATCTGGTCCCCTCTACGAGTGCGGCCGGAGCCGGCTACGTCTACCAGAAGCTGGCGCTGGGCAATACCGCGCTGTTCCTGGATATCTACCCGTTGCACCGGTTCTATAGTGTGAATGGCCTTTCGGAACTCAAGGAGTGCCTGGGCAGCCGGCGAAAACTCGCAGCGGAGAGCTATTGGCCCGTGGCCGACACCGTAGGCTTTGGCGTCGCTTTTCCACAAATTCGAAGTGCATTTGAAGCCTTGGAGGCAGGCCATATTGAGCAAAGCGTTGTTCATCTTGCCCGCCACGAACAGCTGAATATCTTGCAGCCGGCCATCTACCAGGACCCGACATTCGAAACCGCTCTACGTGCCAACCAAGTGTCTTGGGTTACCGGCTTCCTATCCGGCGTGGCCGAAGAAGCCCAATTGACCCTGGCCGCCCAATGCAAGGTCAGGGACAGTCGCAGCATCGGCTTCAGCAGCAGCGCTTTCGCCAATCTGGCCAACACCGATCAGCGCATGGAGTTCGTCTACCGAGCAGCGGAGCAATTCGACCAGTTGCTGAAAGGGCCGCAGCGCGCCCAAGTGGAACAGTCTATCCGCATCATCGCCAACGGCGGGGGAGTGAACTGATGAGCAAGTGGGGCGGCGGTGCGCTCCTGCTGGCGGCTGCGGTGATTGTCCTAGCCATCGTCAATCCACCTTCCTCAGAACTTGCGGTCCATATCGGCAAACCCTATGACGCCGTCATCCGGGACTCCAGCTTCCCAGTCAAGGGTAAAACTGTCTTTTACCCCAGCACTCCCCCCCAAGTTGACTCAACCTGGATCGAACACGATCCGGTGACTATCCGTTTCGACGATCCACTGCATGGCTTCACTTTACCGCGCACCCGATTTGGCGCTATTGGGTACGAGGAAGGAAAGGTATCCACTATTACCACTTCGCCGATGCTGGAAACCCTGCCTTTCCATCAAGCGGTCACGCTGCTGCAGGAGCTGCAGACGACTTTCCGCAACGCCGGCTGGCGCCCTAGGGACTCCAGGGAAGGCAACGACTGGCTGGATACGTCGATGAACAACCGGGCCAGATTGCAGGCAGGCCTGTTCAACCATGCGGAAACGGTGACATTGGTAGTACCCGGCAAGTACTACATGTACCTCAACTTCAAGTGCTATCACCGCTGTAGCGAGCGCGACGAGGACACCGCCAAATATCTGATCGACGTCGGTATCGGCGCAGAGTGAGACCGAAACGAATGGGCAGGGTCGATGAGGGCGTGGTTCGTTGCAGTCGTCACGTTACCGAATGTAGATGATCGCCCCCGGCCGAGATCTCGGCTCGTATCGGCAAACACTCTGCCTTGCCACACCCCCCTGGACATTTTTTGAGCAAACCCCGATGATGCGCGCGCCTGGATATCCCAGGCCCGAGATGAGGAAAGGTCGATGGCCAAGAAACCCAAACCCGGCCCGAACAAGGCCAAATCCCTGGTTGCCCAGCCGCTGTTCCGCTGCCGCCAGGAGAAACCGAAGAAAGGCAAAGGCAGCTACCGTCGCGAAGCCTCCCAGCACAACCACTGGGAGGCTTCGGTCTTTCTGGCCGCCTAAAAAGGCGCCGGACGTGTTAAGGTCGCGCTCTGCGCCCAGCACGCCCACGACCTGCCAAGCCCCCGAGATTTTCCATGTTCGACCTCCCGGCCTTCGGCCCGATTTTCCGCCAGTTACTGACCGGCATGTCCCTGGCCTTGCTCACCTCCTGTGCCGATCACCCGCCGGCCGCGGCCTCCAACGCGCCCCCGACACCCGCTTCGACGCCTAGCCCGGCACCCGTCGCCCCGGCGCCCAAGCCCACCCAGAGCTTCGCCGACTGGCGCGCCGAGTTCCGCCAGCAGGCCCTGGCCGCGGGCATCCGGCCGCAGGTGTTCGATGCCGCCTTCGCCGGGGTTACGCCCGACCCCAGCGTGGTCGCCGCGGACCGCAGCCAACCCGAATTCACCCGCCCGGTCTGGCAGTACCTGGAAGGCGCCCTGTCCAGCCAGCGTGTCGCCAAAGGACAGGTATTGCTCCAGCAACATGCCGACACGCTGCACCAGATCGAGCAGCGCTATGGGGTCGATCGCCACACCCTGGTGGCGATCTGGGGCCTGGAAAGCAACTATGGCCAGATTATGGGCAACAAGCCGGTGATCCGCTCGCTGGCCACCCTCGCCCACGAAGGCCGCCGTCCCGATTTCGCCCGCACCGAGCTGCTCAACGCGTTACAGATTCTCCAGCATGGCGACGTGCAACCCGCCAGCATGATCGGCTCCTGGGCCGGTGCCATGGGCCAGACCCAGTTCATCCCCAGCACCTACAATCGCTATGCGGTGGACCACGATCGCGACGGCAAGCGCAACGTCTGGACCTCCTCAGCCGACGCCCTGGCCTCGACCGCCAACTACCTGCAAGCCTCCGGCTGGCAAACCGCACAGCCCTGGGGCCTACAGGTGGAGTTGCCGAAAGGTTTCGACTACGCCCTGGCCGACACCGAGATCCGCAAGCCGCTGAGCGCATGGCAGGCGCTAGGGGTGAAGGGCATCATTCCCGAAGAACTGCTCGCCCAGCCGGCCAGCCTGCTGCTGCCGGCCGGCTATCGCGGCCCGGCGTTCCTGGTGCTGGACAACTTTCGCGCCATTCTCAAGTACAACAATTCCTCGTCCTATGCGCTGGCCATCGGCCTGCTCGGCGACAGCTTCCTCGGCCGCGGACAGATCTTCGGCACCTGGCCGAAAGAGGACCTGCCGTTGTCCCGCGCCGAGCGCATCGAATTGCAGGAATTGCTGGCTGCTCGTGGGTTCGACCCGGGTGCCGCCGACGGAATCATCGGCGCCAATACCCGCCGCGCCATTCGCGGCTTCCAGCAGACCCTGGACTGGCCGGCGGACGGCTATCCGACCCCGGCACTGCTGCAGAAGCTGCGCGCCGCGCCCTGATCCATGGCGCCCTCCGGTCTGGAGACGCAGCGCCTGCTGCTGCGTCCCCTGGTTCTCGCCGACGCGCCGGCGATCCAGCGGGTTTTCCCGCAATGGCGGATCGTGCGCTTCCTCGCCGCGAACATTCCCTGGCCTTACCCCGACGATGGCGCGCGCGTCTTCCTGCAAGACGTCGCCCTGCCGGCCATGGCGCGTGGCCAGCAGTGGCATTGGTCGCTGCGGCCACGCTCCAACCCCGAGCAGCTGATTGGCGTCATCGGCCTGCTGGATGAACCGGACAATCACCGTGGCCTCTGGCTGGACCCAGACTGGCAGGGACGCGGCCTGATGCACGAAGCCTGCGAGGCGGTCACCGACTATTGGTTCGACACCCTCGGCAAACCGCTGCTGCGGGTGCCCAAGGCACGCCCCAACCTGGGCTCGCGCCGACTCTCGGAAAGGAGCGGGATGCGCTGGGTGGCGACCGTCGAGCACGACTACGTCTCCGGTCGTTTCCTCACCGATATCTGGGAGATCACTCGCGATGAATGGCGGGCGCGGCGCACCCCGCCTCACTCGCCATCGGGAGCGGACAACCGATAGACCTCGGCGTCGAAGCGCCGCGTCTCGCGGCGAAACATCCAGCTGAACCCCGGCCAGATCACCACATTGCGCCCGGTCTCGGGGTGGCGATACCAGCTCTTGCAGTTGCCCAGGCTCCACACCGCGCCGCGCAAGCGCTGGCGCAGGCGCGCGGTGAAGCGTTCCTGGGCCTGCGACTGTACCTCGACGCTGGCGGCGCCTGCCGCCGCCAGGGTGTCCAAGGCGCCGAGGATGTAGGCGATCTGCGATTCGATGATGTAGACGATGGAGTTGTGACCCAGGCCCGTATTCGGCCCCATCAACAGGAACAGATTGGGAAAGCCGGCCACCGTGGTGCCCTTGTAGGCCTCCGGGCCACCGAGCCAGGCATCGGTAATGTCGCGACCGCCACGGCCGAAGATCATGCCCGCCGGGAAGGGGCTGCTGGCCTTGAAGCCGGTGCCGAAGATCAGCGCGTCCAGGCTGTGCCTTTCGTTGTCCTGGGTGATCACCGCGTCCTCGGTGATCTCCCGGATACCGCTCGTGACCAGCGCCACGTTCGGCTGCATGAAGGCCGGGTAATAGTTGTTGGACATCAGGATGCGTTTGCAGCCGATGGCGTAGCTGGGGGTCAACTGGCGGCGCAGGGCCTTGTCCCTGACCTGGCGGCGCAGCAGGTTGAGCGCCAGCAGCTTGTGAAAGGCCATCAGCCGCGGGTTGAACACGAAGCCGAGCACCCGCGCCTCCAGGGTGGCATAGATCACCCCGCGTACCAGCCGCTGCCATGTCGGCCAGGCTCGCAGCAGCCGCTGCTCCCAACGGGCGAAGGCGCGGTCTGGCTTCGGAATGATCCACGGCGGCGTGCGCTGGAACACCGTCAGCCTGGCCACCTGGGGCTGGATCTCGGGGATGAACTGCACCGCCGAGGCGCCGGTGCCGATCACACCGACCCGCTTGCCGCTCAGGTCGTAGTCGTGGTCCCAGCCCTGGGAGTGGAAAACCCTGCCGCGAAAGCGTTCCAGCCCGGGAATCGCGGGGTAGTCGGGAGTCGATAGCGCGCCGGTGCCGGCCACCACCACCCGGGCGAACGCCACCCGACCGGCACCATCGATTACTTGCCAGAGGCCCTGCGGTTCCAGCCAGCGCAGCGAGGCGACCTCGGTGCCGAAGCGAATGTGCGCCAGCAGCCCGTACTTCTCCGCGCAGCGTGCCAGGTAGTCGCGGATTTCCGGCTGCGGGGAAAAGCGCCGCGACCAGTCGGGATTGGGCTCGAAGGAGAACGAATACAGGTGCGAGGGAATGTCGCAGGCGCAACCGGGATACTGGTTGACCCACCAGGTGCCGCCGATGCCAGCCTCCTTCTCGTAGATGACGAAGTCGTGCTCTCCGCGCTGACGCAGGCGCACCGCCATGCCGATGCCGGAGAAGCCGGCGCCGATGATCAGGGTCCGGTAGACGGGTTCTGCGCTCACTGGTGTCTCCTGCGGGGCGCCGCCCGAGCCGCGGCGGCGATGCATGCTCGTGTCGCTGCATCCTCGGAAAGCCGGCCGGCAAAGGGAATACTCCGGACGGCGTATTCCCGGCAAAACCGCCAGGGGCGCATATTCGGGCCAGCACTGCCAGGGCCTGGTTTCGGCGCTTCGCACCCTGCCTAGCGTTCGTGCTCGCAGCCTCCATCAAACGCCGAGACGACCGGTCTCGCCGAAATCACCGGGAGATAGCATGGCTTTCAAGGAATACTCAGAGTTCGACGCCATCGGCCTTGCCGAGCTGGTCAGGCAACGCGAGGTGCTGCCTTCGGAGCTGACCGAGGAGGCGATTCGTCGCATCGAAGCCTTCAACCCGGCGGTCAACGCCGTGGTCTACAAGGCCTATGACCTGGCCCGTTCGATGGCCGCGCAGCAGGACAAGCAGGCCCCCGGCGGCTCGTTGCATGGTGTGCCGTTCCTGCTCAAGGACATTCTCGGCGATTGCCAGGGGCTGCCCTCCACCCTGGCCTCGCGCATGCTGCGTGAGCGGGTGATGGAGCAGGACAGCGAACTGGTCAGCCGCTTTCGCAAGGCCGGCCTGGTGTTCGTCGGCAAGTCCAACTCGCCGGAATTCGGCATCCTGCCGACCACCGAGTGCGCCTTCTACGGCCCGGCGCGCAACCCCTGGAACCTCGACCACTCCACCGGCGGCTCCAGCGGCGGCGCGGCGGCAGCGGTGGCTACCGGTATGGTCCCTGCCGCCCATGGCAACGATGGCGGCGGCTCGATCCGCATTCCCGCCTCCTGCTGCGGGCTGGTCGGGCTCAAGCCGACCCGCGCGCGCAACTCCCTGGCGCCGGACTTCGGCGAGCTGCTCAGCGGCCTGCTCGACGAGCACGTGCTGACCCGCAGCGTGCGCGACAGCGCGGCCCTGCTCGATGCCACCCATGGCGCCATGCCCGGCGATCCCTACCGTGCGCCGCCGGTGAGCGGCCGCTTCCTCGACGAGGTGGGACGCGAGCCCGGCCCGCTGCGCATCGCCTTCTCCAGGGTCGACCCGGCTGGCCGACCGTTGCACCCCGACTGCGTGGCCGGGGTGGAGAAGACCGCCCGTCTGCTGGAATCGCTCGGTCATATCGTCGAGGAGGCGCAGCCGCAGATCGAGCCGCAGAGCTTCGTCGAAGCCTTCACCGCGCTGTGGTTCGCCGGCATCGCCTTCGCCGTGGAACTGATGACCATGCAGCTCGGCCGGCCGCCGCAGCCCGGCGAGCTGGAGGGCCTGACCCGCGCCGTGCACCAGCGCGGCCTGGGTGTCAGCGCCGTCGAATACCAGCTATCGGAACTGGTGCTGCAGCAGGCCGGGCGGGAGATGGGCCGCTTCCACCAGACCTACGACTGCTGGCTGACGCCGACCCTGGCTACCCCGCCGATCCGCAACGGCCTGGTCGATGTGCAGCAGGAAGACCTGGAAAAAGCCTACGCGCCGATCGTCGACTACAGCCCGTTCACCGCGATCCAGAACGCCTCCGGCCAGCCGGCGATTTCCCTGCCGCTGCACTGGAATGCCGAGGGCCTGCCGATCGGCATGATGTTCAGCGCCGAGAACGGCAACGAAGCACTGCTGCTGCGCCTGGCCGGCCAGTTGGAACAGGCGCAGCCGTGGAAGCAGCGGCGGCCCGAGCTGTTCCAAGCGACCACGACCGACGCCGTGCCGGCCTGACGAAGGGGGTTCGATGAACGCCGATGCCACCCTGAGCACCACCGGCGCCGACGCGCCGGTGGCCTGGCCGACGGACTCGATGAACGCGGAGGAACGGGTACGCTTCGGCAAGGAGCTGATCCGCCAGACGCTGCCCTTCACCCGCGAGGACCGCCGGCGCAGCTGGTGGCACTTCTGGACGACCTTCGCCCTGATGGCCGCGCTCATCGCCGGCGCGGCCAGCCCGCTGTGGTGGCCGCTGCGGCTGGCCGCGAGTGTGCTGCTCGGGCTGGCGCTGATCCGCATGTTCGTGCTCTACCACGACTACATGCATGGCGCGATCCTGCAGGGTTCGCGCTTCGCCGAGCTGTTCTTCAAGGCCTACGGACTGCTCCTGCTGGCGCCGCCGACGCTCTGGAAGCAATCGCACAACTACCATCACGGGCACAGTTGCCAGTACGTCGGCGCCGAACAGGGACGCCTGCCGCTGCTGTCCCCCCATACCGATCTCGGCACCTTCCCGCTGATGTCCACCGAGGAATACGCCCGCGCCGACGGCTGGAAGCGTCTGCGCTACCGCATCGCCCGCCATCCGTTGATGATCCTGCTGGGCTCGCAGACCATCTTCGTCTTCAGCATCTGCCTGGTATCACTGGTCACCCAGCCGCGCCACCGGCCCTGGGCGACACTGGCCCTGGCGTTGAACCTGGCGGCGGTGGTGGCGCTGAACCTGTATGCGCCGGAGGTGCTGATCTTCGCTTTGCTGATCCCGATCCTGGTCGGCTCGGCCCTTGGCGTGTACATGTTCTACTGCCAGCACAACTTCCCCGGCGCGCGTTATCTGGGCGAGGACGAATGGGACTACGCGGTGACCGCCGTGCATTCCTCCAGCTACATGCGCACCGGCCCGGTGATGGCCTGGTTCACCGCCAACATCGGCTACCACCATGTGCACCATGCCAATCCGGGCATTCCCTTCTACCGCCTGCCCGAGGCGATGGCGGCGATCCCGGCGCTACGCGAGCCGACCGTCACCACCCTGCATCCACGGGATATTTATCGCTGCCTGAGCCTCAAGCTGTGGGACCCGGCGCGCCGGCGCCTGGTGACCTTCCGCGAGTTCAACGCATTCGAAAGCCGCCAGGCCCAGCCGGCAACCGCCTCATAACTCGCCGCGCCTGGCCAGTTCGCGGATGCGGTCGGCAGTGCGACAGGCGATGGCCTGGATGGTCAGCGACGGATTGACCCCGCCCGAGGTGGGGAACACCGAGCCGTCGCAGATCCACAGGTTGCGAATGTCCCAGCTGCGGCAGTCGGCATCCACCACACTGGTTTCGCGGTCGAAACCCATGCGCGCCGTGCCCATCAGGTGCGCGGTGTTGTCGGCTTCCGACCAGATGTCGGCGGCATCG
Source organism: Zestomonas ipomoeae (assembly GCF_057128665.1). Lineage (NCBI taxonomy): Bacteria > Pseudomonadati > Pseudomonadota > Gammaproteobacteria > Pseudomonadales > Pseudomonadaceae > Zestomonas > Zestomonas ipomoeae. The sequence goes on along the minus strand of NZ_JBSKHQ010000024.1, from coordinate 19,086 downwards.
ATGGCTTCCAGGCCTCGACGCATGAAGTCCACGGCATGGCCGATCAGACGCCTGTCGTTATCGCCGAAGCTCCAGGTGACGCGGGCGATAGGCAACCCGTACTGGTCGCGCTCGCCGGCCAGGGTGACCCGGTTGGCCTCGTCGGGCAGGGTCTCGCCGACGATCTTCAGCCCCACCTGGTGGTTGTACTTTTCCATCTCATCGACCAGCGCCTGGCCCCAGAGCCCGTGGTTGCCGGTCTGGGTGGCGACCCAGGCACCGGGCAGCGGGCCCTGGCTCATGAACGCGTAGCCGCCGTGGAAGTCCTTGCCGCGATCCTCGTAGTTCCAGTGCTCGCACAGCGCCAGAGACGGCGGGCCCTTGTACCAGCGCACCTCCTCTTCCAGGGTGCCCCACACCGCCTGGTTGGAATGCACCATCAGGTTCTTGCCGACCAGCCCGGAGCTGTTGGCCAGGCCGTGCGGATAGCGCGCGCAGGCCGAATTGAGCAGCAGGCGCGGGGTCTCGATGGCATAGCCGGCGACGATCACGTTGCGCGCCCGCTGGAATTGCCAGCGCCCTTCGCGCAGGAAGTGCACGCCGCTGGCCAGGCCGTCGTCGCGGGTTTCGATGCGCCCGACCATGGCCAGGTCGCGGATTTCCGCCCCGGCCCGCAGCGCCCGTGGAATCCAGGTGTTGAGCACGCTCTGCTTGGCATTGGTGGAGCAACCGGTGACGCAGAAGCCGCGATAGACACAGGGCGGCGCGTCGTCCCGCGGAGCCGACAGGGTCGCCAGCGGCGTCGGCACCCACTCCACGCCGAGTGCCTCGCAGGCCCGCCCGAGGGCCAGCCCGGATGCATTGACCTGATGCTGCCGGTAGGGATAGCGCGGGCGCTTCGGCCCCCAGGGGTAGCTGAGCGGTCCGGAGATCTTCAGCGCATCCTCGACCTCGGCGTAATAGCGCCACATCTCTTGCCAGTCCAGCGGCCAGTCGACGCCATAGCCCAGTAGGCTTCGCGCCTTGAACCATTCGGGCCGGAAGCGCAGCGAAACCATGGCGAAGTGCACGGTACTGCCCCCCACCGCCTTGCCGCTGTTGTTGCTGCCGAGCTTGAGCGGGTTCTCCCCGTCGCAGAGGCGCTCGTCGTTCCAGAACAGCTTCTGCTGGTGGGCCTCGTCCGAGGCGAATTCTTCCAGCGGTCGCCACCAGGCCCCGGCATCCAGCGCCACCACCGAGAATCCGGCCTCGGCCAGCTTGCAGGCCAGGGTGCCGCCACCGGCGCCGGTGCCGACGATGGCGAAGTCGACCCGCTCGTCCGGCGAGTACTCGCGCATCGGCACCCAGCCGCCACGGGTGAACACGTCAGGCGCACGGCCGCCGCGACCGCGCGGCGTCTGCATGGCTTGCAGGTAGGGGTCAGCGGACACGGCGATTCAACTCCAGGGCTTGCTCCTGCGTACCGGGCCGGGCTTCGGCCGCTTCCCAGGCGTCGCGCTGGTTGGCGTCGAGCCGCACGTAGCCACGCGGACTGGCCGGTCCGCCGAAGCCGATCTCGTTCCAGGCAGTGGGATGGCCGTAGTAGGCCGCCGCGATGTCATGCACCAGGCGCTCGCTGAAGAACAGCTTGGCCGGCATCTGCCCCCACGCGGGGTGGTGCAGCTCGCCCTTCTGCATGGCGCGCAGCAGCGCGTCCTGCTGGCTCGCGGCAAGCCGCACGAAGGGCACGCCATGGCGCGCCTCGGCCTCCGCATCGAGCGCCGCCAGCCCCTGGCGCCAGGCTGCCTGCACCGGCGGCAAGCGGGCATCGCGATAGCCATCGCTGCTGCCACCCAGCACACGGGCATCGACCATCGCCGCCACCGGAATCGGCGGGCGGTTGCGCGGTTGCGGCACGATGCGCTCGCACAGCGCCTCCAGCAGACGCCACTGCGTCTCATCGAAGAAGCGCGGCTCATGGGGCAGAGCAATGCGCTCGTCGATCACCCGCCGGGTCGCCTCGTTCCAGGATGGCCCGGAGCGCTTGCTCTGCACGTCGTAGCCGGGATAGCGACCGCTCATCGGCGCCACCAGCGCAGGCGTTCGAGTTGCCGCTCCTCCTCCAGCAGCGTATGCGCCGCCAGCCCCGCCAGGGACAACCCGGTGAAACCCGAGGGCGCCGGCAGCGGCGGCCCGGCCTGCAGGTTCTGCCGCCAGTTGCGCCAGCCGCCGCGATTGCGCGAAACGCCGAAGGTGTGGAAACCGGTGCCGACCAACCCCATCAGCGTGGTGAAACGCAGCAGCAGCCGCGACAACCAGCGCAGCCGTGGGCGCCGCGGCCCGGCCAGTGCGGTACCGACGAGCAGCCCCGCCGCCAGCGGCGGGGCGGTCACCGGCAGATACATCGAAGGGTTCTGGAACGAACCGCGAAAATGCAGCAGCGCCGCCTCGGCAGTGGTGCCGAGCAGCCCCGCCGCGCACATCAGCGCCACCGCCTGGCCGGCCGGCAGGCCGAACACCCGTGGCACGCTATCGGTCGAGGCCTCGCGCACCCGTTCGGCATACAGGCCGAGTACACCGGACAGCACCATCGCCGAGGGCGCGCCCAGCGGCGCGGCGTAGAACAGGTTGCTCCAGCAAAAGCCGCCGGGTCGCTTGCTGACGTTGTAGAGATGAAAGCCGGTGCCGATCAGCCCGGTCAGTGCCGCCCCGTAGTAGATCGGGTCGCGCACCCGGTGCGCCGATGGCTTGAGGTCCTGCACGCCATGCCCGCTGGCCAGCAGCGACAGGCTCGAGGCCAGCAACGGGGCGTACATGGCGCGGTTGCGAAAATCGCCGCGATAGTGCTCCAGCGCGCTGTCGGTGACCACTGCCAGGGCCAGCAGGCCGGCGCCGCGATTGAGGGTGCGCGCCGCGTCCACCAGCACATTGGTGTCGGGCCGCACGATCAGCCCGCGAGCGCGGCGCTCATGGCGCTGCCAAATCAACGCGGCCACGCCCAGCGCGCTGGTGGCACCGAACGACAGCCATTTCAACGCATTCCGCGAAGGCATGAATCCTCCCTATCAGAGCGCATAACGTCGTGCATCGGCCAGCCTGAGGCTCAACCCGTTGCCGACGTGATCGAGGTCCGGGGCGATGGCGCCATTGCGCAGTTGCGGGGCGCCGTCGAAGAACAGCGATTCGATACGCACATGATCGTGAAACCATTCCAGATGGCGCAGACGGGGCGCCGCGCAGGCCACATGCAGATGCAGCGCCGGCGCGCAGTGGGCGGAACAGTCCAGGTGATAGGCCTCGCATAGCGTTGCCGCGGCGAGAAAGCCGCTGACCCCGCCGCAGCGGGTGATATCGGCCTGCAGCACGTCCACCGCGCCGGCCTCCAGCAAATGGCGGAAGTCATCGAGGGTGTAGCCGTATTCCCCGGCGGCCACCTCGACCGGCAGACCCAGGGCGCCAAGTCCGTCGCGCACCCGGCGCAACCCATCAGGGTCGTCGGAGCTGACCGGCTCCTCGAACCACTCGATGCCCTGCTCCCGGACATGGGCGGCGAAGGCGAGCGCGCTGCGGCTGCTGTGGGCGCCGTTTGCATCGACGAACAGCCCGGCGCCGCCGATGGCCGAGCGTGCCGCGGTCACGCGCTGGGCGTCGCGGGCGGCGTCGGCGCCGATCTTCATCTTTACCCAGCGGCAGCCGCCCTCTTCCACCCAGCGCCCCAGTTGCTCGCGCAGGCGACCATCGTCGTAACTGATGAAACCGCCGCTGCCATACACCGGCACCTGCTCGCGCAAACCGCCGAGCAGGGTCACCAGCGGCAGCTCCAGCAACCGGGCCTTGAGGTCCCAGAGTGCAAAGTCCAGGGCGGAGATGGCGCACGCCGTCAGCCCCGAACGGCCGAGGTTGCGCACGCTGCGCCAGAGCCGCCGGCCGATCAGGCCGACCGCGAAGGCATCGGCGCCTTCGACCAGCTTGCGGCAATGCTCGTCGATCAGCCGCACCAAGGAGGCATCGGCATAGGTGTAGCCGATGCCCGTGCAGGCGCCGGCCTGCACCTCCACCAGCACCAGCGTGGTCGCCCGCCAGTCGAAGGTGCCATCGGCTTCCGGCGCATCCGTGGGTATCCGGTAGGCCGCCGCGCGAACCGCGGTGATCTCGGGCCCCTGTCCGCCCCTCACAAGCTATTCCTTGCTGCCGCCGGGCAGGAGGGAGCCGAGCACCTGCTTGGCCGATTGCACGAGGATGCTGCCCTCGTTCGGATCGCCCTGCAGCAGGGTCTTGGCGAACTTCTTGGCCTGGGCCACGGTGATGTGCGGCGGCAGCGGCGGCACGCTGGGGTCGGTCTTGAACTCGATCAGCACCGGCCGGTCGGCGGCCAGGGCCTCCTCCCAGGCACCGGCCACCGCATCCTCGCGGTCGACATAGATGCCCTTGAGGCCGATGGACTCGGCGAACTTGTGATAGGGCACGTTGGGAATGTTCTGCGACGCCTCGAACTTCGGATCGCCGGCCATCACGCGCTGCTCCCAGGTGACCTGATTGAGGTCTTCGTTGTTGAACACCGCGCAGACCCACTTCGGGTTGTCCCACTCGCGCCAGTACTTGGCCACGGTGATCAGCTCGGCCATGTTGTTCATCTGCATGGCGCCGTCGCCCACCAGCGCCACTACCGGGCGGTCCGGGTGGGAGAACTTGGCGGCAATCGAATAGGGCACCGCAGCGCCCATCGAAGCCAGGCCGCCGGACAGCGAGCACATCATGCCGCGGCGAATCTTCAGGTCGCGGGCGTACCAGTTGGCGCAGGAGCCGGAATCGCAGGTGACGATGACCCGCTCCGGCAGACGCGGCGACAGCTCGTAGACGACCCGCTGCGGGTTGATCGGGTCGGCCGAGAACAGCGCGCGCTTCTCCAACGTGCGCTCCCAGTCGGCACGCCAGTCCTCGATGGCGCCGCGCCAGCTGCGGTCGTCCTTCTCCTGAAGCAACGGCAGGAGCGCGCGCAGGGTTTCCGCCGAGTCGCCGACCAGATTGACCTCCATCGGGTAGCGCAGGCTGAGCATGTCCGGCTGGATGTCGATCTGCACACCGCGCGCCTGCCCCACTTCCGGCAGGAACTCGGAATAGGGAAAGCCGGAACCGATCATCAGGAAGGTGTCGCACTCGGTCATCAGCTTGTAACTGGGCACGGTGCCAAGCAGGCCAATGCAGCCGGTGACCCAGGTCAGTTCGTCGGGCAGCACGGCCTTGCCGAGCAGCGCCTTGGCCACGCCGGCACCGAGTTTCTCGGCGACCTGAATGACCTCGTCGGTCGCACCGAGTGCGCCGGCCCCGACCAAGATGGCGACCTTCTTGCCGGCATTGAGCACATCGGCGGCACGCTGCAGGTCATCTGCGTAGGGCACTACCTTGGGCTTGCTGTAGCCAACACCGGTATGCACCGCGCCGTGCTTGCGCGGCGGCTCGCTGTAGGTGGCCTCCTGCAGGTCGTTGGGCAGAATGATCGCGGTCACCCGGCGTTCGCCGACCGCGGTGCGGATCGCGCGGTCCACGAGGTGACGCACCTGCGCCGGCGCGCTGGCCTGCTGCACGAAGGCCCCTGCCACATCCTTGTACAGCGAGACCAGGTCGAGTTCCTGCTGGTAGTGGGCGCCCAGCGAGGTGCGCGCCTGCTGCCCGGTGATCGCCAGCACCGGCATGTGGTCCATGCGCGCATCGTAGAGGCCGGTCACCAAGTGCGATGCACCGGGCCCGGAGGTGGCGATGCACACGCCCAACCCGCCGCTGAACTTGGCATCCGCCGAGGCCATGAAGGCGGCCATTTCCTCATGCCGCGCCTGGATGAACTTGATCTTGCCCTCGGCCCGGTTCAACGCGCCGAACACGCCGTTGATGCCATCGCCCGGATAACCGTAGATACGCCGCACGCCCCATTGATGGAGCCGCTCGACGATGAAATCGCTGACTGTCATTGCCATGGCAATACCCTCGCGGTGCTGGCCGTTCGATATGCAAAGCCAGGCACACACAAAGGCCGATGAGCCATGGGCGTCACGAACAACGCGTGCTGAGGGCCCTCGAATGCCTGGTCTCTAGGTCTTGACCGGAGACTGGCGCAAGAGTTTTCCGGGCTTGCCGGGCGGAGGGGCACGCCGCGTTGCGCTTGAAAGGCGCGTATCGCCCAGGCGCCGGGGCATCCGGCCAAAGAAGGTACGAGCAGAAAAGCGCCAGAAAAAACAAAGCCCCCTGACGGGGGCTCGTATACAGCGCGGCGGAAGGCTCAGCCGATCTTGTTGCCGTGGGCCTGTTGGTCGGCATGGTAGGAGGAACGCACCAGCGGCCCGGAGGCGACGTTCTTGAAGCCCATCTTCTCGCCCTCTTCGGCGAACCAAGCGAAGGTGTCCGGATGCACGAAGCGCTGCACCGGCAGGTGGCTACGCGAAGGCTGCAGATACTGGCCGAGGGTGAGCATGTCGATATCGTGCTCGCGCATGCGCTGCATGACCTCGATGACCTCCTCGTCGGTCTCGCCCAGGCCGAGCATCAGTCCGGACTTGGTCGGCACATGGGGCACCATCTGCTTGAAGCGCTGCAGCAGGTCCAGCGACCACTCGAAGTCCGAGCCCGGACGCGCCGCCTTGTACAGGCGCGGCACGGTTTCCAGGTTGTGGTTGAACACGTCCGGCGGCTCGGTGGCGGTGATCTCCAGCGCCACGTCCATGCGCCCACGATAGTCGGGCACCAGGGTTTCCAGCTGCACGCCGGGGGACAGCTGGCGAATCTCGCGCAGGCAGTCGGCGAAGTGCTGGGCACCGCCGTCGCGCAGGTCGTCGCGGTCCACCGAGGTGATCACCACGTACTTCAGGCGCAGGTCGGCGATGGCGATGGCGAGGTTCTTCGGCTCGTCCGCATCCAGCGGCTTCGGTCGGCCGTGGCCAACGTCGCAGAACGGGCAGCGACGGGTGCAGATGTCGCCCATGATCATGAAGGTGGCGGTACCGCCACTGAAGCACTCGCCAAGGTTCGGGCAGGAGGCTTCCTCGCAGACGCTGTGCAGCTTGTGCTTGCGCAGCAGTTGCTTGATGCGCTCGACCTCCGGGGTGACCGGGATGCGCACGCGAATCCAGTCCGGCTTGCGCGGCAACTCTTCGGTGGGAATGATCTTGACCGGGATGCGCGCGACCTTTTCCGCGCCGCGCAGTTTGACGCCCGCTTCGACTTTGGCCGGTTTGCCGGCGCCTTCGACAGTACTGCTCATAAGGATTCGATACCGCCCGTGAGGGTCTTCTGTTCAGCGTAATCGAGGTGTGAGACGAGCTGCGCGCGCAAGCGGGCACTTACCTCGGCGAAATCGACGGCGCACCCGGCCAGCAGGTCGCGCAACTGGGTCATGGCCAGCCCGGCGTAGCCGCACGGGTTGATCCGGCGGAACGGCTCCAGGTCCATGTCCACGTTCAGCGCCAGGCCATGGAACGAGCGGCCGTTGCGGATGCGCAGGCCCAGCGAGGCGATCTTCGCGCCGTTCACGTAGACCCCCGGCGCATCCGGCCGGGCGTTGGCCTGCACGTCGTACTCGGCAAGCAGGTCGATCAGGCTGGCCTCGATGCGGCTGACCAGCTCGCGCACGCCGAGCCGGGAACGACGCACATCCAGCAGCAGATAAGCGACCAGTTGGCCGGGGCCGTGGTAGGTCACCTGGCCGCCGCGATCCACCTGCACCACCGGGATATCGCCGGGCAGCAGCAGGTGCTCGGCCTTGCCGGCCTGGCCCTGGGTGAAGACCGGCGGGTGCTGCAGCAACCAGAGCTCGTCCTGGGTTTCCGGCCCGCGCTCGTTGGTGAAGCGCTGCATGGCCTGCCAGGCAGGCAGATAGTCGACCAGCCCCAGCTCGCGCACCCCGAGGGCGGCGGACATCAGAGCACCATGTGCACGCGGCCGGTGGCCCGCAGGTCGACGTGGATCGCCTGGAGCTGCTCCACGCCGGTGGCGGTGATCAGCACCTGTACCGAGAGGAAACGGCCGTTGCGGCTGTCGCGCACCACCAGGCTGGCGGTGTCGAGATCGGGCGCGTGGCGCTGGATCACTTCGACCACCAGGTCGGCAAAGCCTTCGCCGGCGTCGCCGATCACCTTGATCGGGTAGCGCTCGCAGGGAAAGTCGATTTTCGGGGCTTGGATATCGTCGGTCATAGAGGCTCGGGCGGACTCGTGATCCGCGCTGCGGGCGCCCCGGATAGAGGCGCCCGCTCAGGAAAAATCAGTTGAACAAACCGTAGAAGAACAGGCGGATGCTATCCCACAGGCGGCGGAAGAAGCCACCTTGCTCGACGCGGTCGAGGGCAATCAGGTCGGCGCTGTGCACCACCTCGTCCCCCAGCTTGACCTCGACCTTGCCGATCACCTGGCCCTGCTCGATGGGTGCCATCAGCTGCGGATCGATGACCATGCTGGCTTCCAGCTTCTCCAACTGGCCCTTGGGCAGGGTCAGGGTCAGATTGTCGGCCAGCCCGGCCGTGACCTCGCGGGCTGTGCCCTTCCAGACCATGGCCTTGGCCAGCTCGGCGCCCTTCTTGTAGAAGGTGCGGGTTTCGAAGAAGCGGAAGCCATAGGTCAGCAGCTTCTGGGTTTCCTCGGCACGGGCCTTCTCGCTGTTGGTACCGAATACCGCGGTGATCAGGCGCATGCCATCACGCTGGGCGGAGGCCACCAGGCAGAAGCCGGCTTCCTCGGTGTGCCCGGTCTTCAGGCCGTCGACGGTCTTGTCGCGCCACAGCAACAGGTTGCGGTTGGGCTGCTTGATGCCGTTCCAGAGGAATTCCTTCTGCGCGTAGATGGCGTAGTGTTGCGGGTCCTCGTAGACGATGGCACGGGCCAGCCTGGCCATGTCATGGGCCGAGGAATAATGCTCCGGGTCCGGCCAGCCGGTGGCGTTGACGAAGTGGGTGTTCTCCATGCCCAGGCGCTGGGCATGGTGGTTCATCATGTCGGCGAAGGCATCCTCGCTGCCGGCGATGTGCTCGGCCAGGGCCACGCTGGCATCGTTGCCGGACTGGATGATGATGCCGTGCAGCAGGTCGCTGACCGATACCTCGTTGCCGACCTCGATGAACATCTTCGAGCCGCCCATGCGCCAGGCTTTCTCGCTGACGCGCACCATGTCGCTTTCCTTGATCTCGCCCTGGTTGATCTGCAGGGTGGCGATGTACGCGGTCATCAGCTTGGTCAGGCTGGCCGGCGGCAGGCGCTCGTCGCTGTTGTTCTCCACCAGTACCTGACCGCTGGCAGCATCCATGAGCACATAGGACTTGGCTGCCAGTTGCGGCGGCGCCGGGATCACCGTATCGGCCAGAGCCAGCGGCGCAGCGAGCAACAGGGATAAGGAAAGGTTGCGGGCAAAGCTGATGATGTTCATCCGTCTCTCTGAGATTCGTGGGTGGCGGCCCTCGCGGGCCGGGGGTGAAGCGTCAGTCCAGCTGGACCAGGGTCGGTTGGCCGAGGTTGGCCAGCCGCAGGCTTTCCTGCAGCCGCTGCACCTCATCCTGCGTTTCGATCGGCCCCAGTCTCACCCGGTGCAATATCTGCTGATCGCGCACGACCGAGCTGATGAACACCGGCGCACTGGACATCCCGTTCAGCTTGGCCTTGAGCAGCTCGGCAGCGTCCGGATTGGCGAAGGCTGCCACTTGGAGATACAGGCCAGAGGCTCCGACTGAAGCGTTTTTTTTTGAGTCGATCTGCACCGGCAGCACGGCCGCGGCGTGCTGCTGCGCGGGCGGCACGTATTCCTCGATCGGCTGGGCGGCGGCCTGGACAATCGGCTGCGGCTTGGCCGGCTGTTGCCCGGCGGCTAGCACCAGCGGCACCGGACGCCCTTGCTGGGCCCACCACTCCTTGGGGTCGATGCCTTCGACCTTGACCCGCGCCACGCCGCGCTCGGCGTAACCGAGCTTCTTCGCCGCGGCAAAGGACAGGTCGATGATGCGATCGGAGTAGAACGGCCCGCGATCGTTCACCCGCAGGATCACGCTGCGGCCGTTCTCCAGGTTGGTCACCCGCACGTAGCTGGGCAGCGGCAGGGTCTTGTGCGCCGCGGTCATGCCGTACAGGTCGTAGGTCTCGCCGTTGGCGGTGGCCTGGCCGTGGAAGCGCGTGCCATACCAGGAAGCGACGCCCACCGCCTGGTACCGGCGCACGTCGCTAAGCGGGTAGTAGGTCTGGCCGAACACCGTGTAGGGGCTGTTCTTCAGCGGGCCGTTGTAAGGCATGGGCACTGCATCGGGAATCCTCGATACGTCGACGTCCCACCAGGGCGCGCCGTCCTTGTGCGGACGCGTATAGTCGCCCGGCCCGGAGATCGGCTGGCTGCCGGGAGCGACCGGCTGCGGCGCACGGTTGCTCGAACAGCTGGCCAGGACCAGCGCCAGGATGCCGCAGGCGGCGAGTTTGAAAGAGGTGTCGCGCATTTACTTCTTGCCTCGCGCCTGGACCAGCAGATCGGACAACTGATGCACGGCCATGGCATACATCACGCTGCGGTTATAGCGGGTGATCACGTAGAAATTCTGCAGGCCCAACCAGTGCTCCGGCCCGGCCTCGCCTTCCAGGCGAAAGGCGATGGCCTTCATGTCGTCGGCCAGCGCATCCTGACTGCTCCAGCCCAGGCTGCGCAACTCGCCGACGCTCTTCACCGGGTCCAGGCCCTCGGTGAGTCCGGCGTCGGCCTGCTCGCCCTTGACCTCGGCGCGACTCACCACCGGTTCGCCGGCGACCCAGCCATGACGCTGAAAATAGCTGGCGACACTGCCGATGGCATCGGTGGGGTTCTGCCAGATGTCGATATGGCCGTCGCCGTCGAAGTCGACCGCATAGGCGCGGAAGCTGCTAGGCATGAATTGCGGCAGGCCCATGGCGCCGGCGTAGGAGCCCTTGAGGGTCAACGGATCGACCTGTTCCTCGCGGGCCAGCAGCAGGAATTCCTTGAGCTGCTGACGGAAGAACGGTGCCCGTGGCGGATAGTCGAAGCCCAGCGTGGACAGCGCGTCGATCACCCGGTAGCTGCCGGTATTGCCGCCATAGAAGGTTTCCACGCCGATGATCGCGACGATCACCTGCGGCGGCACACCGTATTCGCGCTCGGCACGGGCGAGGTCGGCCTCGTGCTCGCGCCAGAAATCCACACCGCGGGCGATGCGGGTCTCGGTGATGAAGATCGGCCGATACTCCTTCCACGGCTTGACCCGTTCGGCCGGCCGCGAAATGGCATCGAGAATCGCCTGCTTGCGCTGCACGTCATGGAACAGGCTGACCAGTTGTTCGCCGGCGAAGCCGTAGTCGCGGGTCATTTCGGCGACGAATTCGGCCACCTGCGGCGAGCCGATGTAATCGCCGGCCTGGGCCGGCGCGGCAAGCAACGCCGACAAACCGATCCAGGAACCGTGGCAAGCCACCCAGCGATACATCCGTTTCATTGAACTCATGCGTGCTTCAAACCTGCGCGATCCACTTGCGGTGGGTGTGGACCGCCATCAAAACCCCGAACCCTGACAGCAGGGTCACCAATGAAGTTCCACCGTAGCTAATGAACGGCAGAGGTACTCCCACCACCGGCAGCAGTCCGCTGACCATGCCGATGTTGACGAATACATAGACGAAGAATGTCATGGTCAGGCTGCCTGCCAGCAGCTTGCCGAACAGCGTCTGTGCCTGGGCGGTAATCACCAGGCCGCGACCGATCAGCAGCAGGTACAACAGCAATAGCAGGCAGATGCCGACCAGACCGAACTCCTCGCCCAAAACGGCAATGATAAAGTCCGTATGGCTTTCCGGCAAAAAATCCAGATGCGACTGGGTACCGAGCAGCCAGCCCTTGCCCAGTACCCCCCCGGAACCGATGGCCGCCTTGGACTGGATGATGTTCCAGCCGGTGCCCAGCGGGTCGCTTTCCGGGTCGAGGAAGGTCAGCACGCGCTGCTTCTGGTAGGTCTTCAGCACGAAGAACCACATGCCGATGGCGATCGGCACCACCGCCGCCACCGCACCGAGAATCCAGCGCCAGCGCAACCCGGCCATGAACAGCACGAAGGCGCCGGACACCAGGATCAACAGCGAGGTACCAAGATCCGGCTGCTTGAGAATCAGCAGGAACGGCACGCCGATCAGTGCCAGGCTGATGGAGATGTGCTTGAGCCGCGGCGGCAGGCTGTGGCGCGACAGGTACCAGGCGATGGTCGCCGGCATGATGATCTTCATGAACTCCGAGGGCTGGAAACGAATCACCCCGGGGATGTTGATCCAGCGCGCGGCACCCTTGGCCTCGTGGCCCATGACATCCACCACTACCAAGAGCCCGACGCCGACCAGGTAGGCCAGCGGCACCCAGCGGGACATGAAGCGCGGCTCGAACTGGGCGATCACCAGCATCGCCAGCAGGCCCACGCCGAAGGACACCGCCTGCTTCATCAGCATGTCCATGCTCTTGCCGCTGGCCGAATAGAGCACGAACAATCCGCCAGCGGCGAGCAATAGAAGTAGCAACAGTAATTGCCCGTCGATGTGCAGGCGCTGCAGCAGGCTGGCGCGGCGGCGCATGACGTCTTCGCTGGACAGGGTGCGGTCGAAATTGCTGTTCATCGGCTGCTCACCTGCGGGGCGCCCGGGCTGCGATATTCGGCCTTCAGCTCGCCGTTGTCGTCGAGCAGCCAGGCATCCATGACTTGCTTGACCACCGGTGCGGCGACGCCGGAGCCGGACTCGCCGTTCTCCACCATCACCGCCACGGCGATCTGTGGGTTGTCCGCCGGCGCGAAGGCGACGAACAGCGCGTGGTCGCGATGCCGCTCCTGCAGCTTGGTGCGGTCGTACTTTTCGCCCTGTTTGATCGCCACGACCTGGGCCGTGCCGCTCTTGCCAGCGATGCGGTAGACGGCGGTATCACCAACCTTGCGCGCCGTACCGCGCGCGCCGTGCATGACCTGCTCCATACCCAGACGGCTGTAGTCCCAGAACTTCGGATCGCGCAACTGGATGTCGGGCATCGGCTCGGGGTCGACCGGCGGTTGCCCGTCGACGGTCTTGGCCAAGTGCGGGCGAATCCACTTGCCCCGGTTGGCCATCAGGGTGACCGCCTGCGCCAGCTGCAACGGCGTGGTCTGCATGTAGCCCTGACCGATCCCGAGGATCAAGGTTTCGCCCGGATACCAGGGCTGATTGTAGCGGGCGCGCTTCCACTGCCGGGAAGGCATCAGCCCGTCGGTTTCCTCGTTCATGTCCAGCGCCACGCGCTGGCCGAGACCGAAGCGCGACATGTAGTCGTGCATGCGGTCGATACCCAGCTTGTGGGCCAGGTCGTAAAAATAGGTGTCGTTGGAGCGCATGATCGCCATCTCCAGGTCCACCCAGCCATCGCCGTTGCGGTTCCAGTTGCGGTACTTGTGGCTGCTGTTGGCCAGTTGATAGAAGCCGGGATCGAACACACGCGTGCTCGGCGTGATCACGCCGGCGTCGAGCCCGGCCACCGCCATCATCGGCTTGATCGTCGAACCCGGCGGATAGAGGCCGCGCAACACGCGGTTGTACAGCGGCCGGTCAATGGAATCGCGCAGCTCGGCATAGGCCTTGAAGCCGATGCCGGTGACGAACGGATTGGGGTCGAAGCTCGGCTGGCTGACCATCGCCAGCACTTCGCCGGTGCTTGGCTGGATCGCCACGATCGCCCCGCGTCGCCCGTCCAGGGCTTTCTCGGCGGCCTGCTGCAGGCTCACGTCGAGGGTCAGCACCACGTCCTGTCCAGGCAGCGGGTCAGTGCGCTTGAGCACGCGCAGCACCCGACCACGGGCATTGGTCTCGACTTCCTCGTAGCCGACCTGGCCGTGCAACTGGGCCTCGTAGAATTTCTCGATACCGGTCTTGCCGATGTGGTGGGTGCCGCTGTAGTTCACCGGGTCGAGCTTCTGCAGTTCTTCTTCGTTGATGCGCCCGACGTAGCCCACCGAATGGGCGAAGTGCTCGCCCTGGGGATAATGCCGCACCAGTTGCGCCACCACCTCGACCCCCGGCAGGCGGAACTGGTTGACGGCGATGCGGGCGATCTGTTCCTCGGTCAGCTCGAACATCACCGGCACTGGCTCGAACGGCCGGCGACTCTGCTTCATGCGCTTGTCGAACAGCGCACGGTCGTCCTCGCCGAGCTCCAGCACCTCGACGATCACGTCCAGCACCTGCTGCCAGTCGCCCGCGCGCTCGCGGGTCACGCTCAGGCTGAAACTCGGCCGGTTGTCGGCGATGATCACGCCGTTGCGATCGAAGATCAGCCCACGGGTCGGCGGGATCGGCTGCACGTGCACCCGATTGTTTTCCGACAGCGTCGAGTGATGCTCGTACTGAATCACCTGCAGATAGTACAGGCGCATCACCAGCACGGCCGTCAGCAGCAGCACGAAGAATGCGCCGACCACCACCCGCTTGCGCACCTGGCGGGCGTCCCTCTCGTGGTCTTTCAGGCGGATCGGCTGCGGCATCGATAACTACTTGTGATAGGGATGGCCGGACAGGACGGTCCAGGCGCGGTAAATCTGTTCGCCGATCAGGATACGCACCAACGGATGGGGCAGGGTCAGGGGGGACAGCGACCAGCGCTGCTCGCTGCGCGCACAGACGTCCGGCGCCAGCCCCTCGGGGCCTCCGACCATCAGGTTGACGGTGCGCGCATCCAGGCGCCAACGGTCCAGTTCGCGGGCGAGCTGCTCGGTGCTCCAAGGGCGGCCTTCGACCTCCAGAGTCACGATGCGTTCCCCCGGCTGAACCTTCGCCAGCATGGCGTCGCCTTCCTGGCGAATCAAGCGCGACACGTCGGCATTCTTGCCGCGAGTGCCGAGCGGTATCTCCACCAGCTCCAGCGCCAGCTCAGGCGGCAGGCGCTTGGCGTATTCCTGCCAGCCCTCCTCCACCCAGCGCGGCATGCGCGAGCCGACGGCGATCAGACGCAGACGCACGGCGCGACCTCCGTCACTCGTGCTCGTGACCGTGCTGGGCGCGACTCTGCTCGGCGCCCTGCCACAGGCGCTCGAGATCGTAGAACTGGCGGGTGGCCACCTGCATCACATGCACCACCACGTCGCCCAGGTCGAGCAGGGCCCACTCGCCGCCTTCCAGGCCTTCGCTGCCCAGCGGGCGCACGCCCTGCTCCTTGACCTTTTCCAGCACATTGTCGGCCATCGACTTGACGTGGCGGCTGGAGGTGCCGCTGGCGATCACCATGAAGTCGGTGACGCTGGTCTTGCCGCGCACATCGATGGTGGTGATGTCCTGGGCCTTCATGTCTTCCAGGGCGCTAATTGCCAGCTGGACCAGTTGATCGTTTTGCATGCTAAGGAGTTACCTCGGTTGTCGCGGGGTACAGTCCCCGCGCTTGGATATAGGCCAGTACCGCGTCGGGCACCAGGAAACGGACCGATTTACCGCTGGCCAGGCGTTGCCGAATCTGCGTGGCGGATACCTCCAGCGGTGTCTGCCAGACGAAGGCGATCTGCCCGCTCGGCCCGGACAATGCCTGGGGATCGTTGACGCTGCGCGCCGCAAGCAGGTCGCGCAGCGCCTCCGGCGGCTCGCTGTCGGCGTCCGGCCGCTGCAGCACCAGCAGATGGCAGTGGTCGAGCAGCTCGGTCCAGCGGTGCCAGGTGGGCAGGCCGCAAAAGGCGTCCCAGCCCACCAATAGGAACAGCTGGTCGTCGGCCGCCAGCTCGGCGCGCAGCGATTCGAGGGTGTCGATGCTGTAGGACGGCTTGTCGCGCCTGAGTTCGCGGTCGTCCACGGTCAACGGCGGCACGTCGGCCACCGCCAGCCTGACCATCGCCAGACGCTCGGCCGCCGGTGTCTGCGGTTGGTCGCGATGCGGCGGCCGGAAGTTGGGGATCAGCCGCAGCTCGTCGAGGCCGAACTGCTCGGCGACCTCGAGGGCGCCGCGCAGGTGGCCGATGTGCACCGGATCGAAAGTGCCGCCGAGAATACCGATTCGTTTCGCCATCAGCCGCGCAGCTGACCGTCGCCGATCACCACGTATTTCTCGCAGGTCAGGCCTTCCAGGCCGACCGGGCCACGGGCGTGCAACTTGTCGGTGGAAATGCCGATCTCCGCCCCCAGGCCGTACTCGAAGCCGTCGGCGAAGCAGGTCGGTGTATTCAACATCACCGAGCTGGAATCCACCTCGGCGAGGAAGCGCCGCGCATGCCCCTGGTGCTCGGTGACGATGGCGTCGGTGTGGTGCGAACCGTAGCGGTTGATGTGCTCGATGGCCTCATCCAGGCCATTGACCACGCGGATCGACAGGATCGGCGCCAGATACTCGGTGCTCCAGTCCTCTTCGGTCGCCGGCAGCGCCTCGATCAGCGCGCGAGTGCGCTCGCAGCCACGCAGCTCGACACCCTTCTCGACGAACATCTGCGCCATGCCGGGCAGGAAGGTCGCGGCCAGGGCCTGGTCGACCAGCAGGGTCTCCATCGCCCCACAGATGCCGTAGCGGTAGCACTTGGCGTTGAAGGCGATGCTGCGGGCCTTTTCCAGCTCGGCCAGGGCATCCACGTAAACGTGGCAGATGCCGTCCAGGTGCTTGATCACCGGCACCCGCGCCTCGCGACTGATGCGCTCGATCAGGCTCTTGCCACCGCGCGGCACGATCACGTCGACGAATTCGGGCATGGAAATCAGTGCGCCGACCGCGGCCCGGTCGGTGGTTTCCACCACCTGCACGCAGGCCGACGGCAGGCCGGCATCGGCCAGCCCCTGCTGGATGCAGGCGGCGATGGCACGGTTGGAATGGATGGCTTCGGAGCCGCCGCGCAGGATGGTGGCGTTGCCGGACTTCAGGCACAGGCTGGCGGCGTCAATGGTCACGTTCGGGCGCGACTCGTAGATGATGCCGATCACGCCCAGCGGCACGCGCATCTTGCCGACCTGAATGCCCGACGGGCGATAGCTCATGTCACGGATGGCGCCGACCGGGTCGGGCAGCGCAGCGACCTGGCGCAGGCCGTCGATCATGCCGTCGATGCGCGCCGGGGTCAGGGCCAGGCGGTCTAGCAGCGCCGGCTCCAGGTCGTTGGCGCGGCCATTGGCCAGGTCCTGTTCGTTGGCAGCGGTCAGCTCGGCGCGGGCGGCATCGAGCGCGGCGGCGGCGGCCAGCAGGGCACGATTCTTCTGTGCGGTGGTGGCGCCGGCGATCACCCGGGAGGCCTCGCGCGCGGCGCGGCCCAGGCGGGTCATATAGTCGAGCACGGACTCGGTCATGGTCTGGTCGGTCTGGCAGTCGGAGAAAGCCGCTGATTATAGCGAGCGCGCCGGTCCACGCCCAGCGGCGGCGGGCAGATGGTAGACAGACCGTTCCCGCCGGCACCGCGGTAACGGCCATGAACGCAGGCCAGGGCGTCGCGCCAGGGGACGGTGACACCCAGGGCCGCGGGCCGCCCGAAGGTTGGGTAAACAAATCCGCCCCCGCTGTTTACCTTGGAATCACAAGAAGGCGCCCACCGTCGGAGACCCCGCCATGCGTTACCGCACAGACTACAGCGCCCAGCTCCTGACCGGCGCCCCGGACGTGCTCCACCTCGGCCGCTGGCGCCTGCACTACCAAGCCTACGCCCGGCATGCGAGCGACCCGCGCCCGCCGGTCCTGCTGCTGGGCGGCGCCTTCCAGAGCTTTCGCTCGTTCGCCGCCGAGGTGCAGGAATTGCTCGCCGAGCACCCGGTGATCCTGCTCGACCTGCCGAGCCAGGGCGGCAACCTGCAACCGGCGCCGGAGCTGCGCCTGGAAGATCTCGCCGACCTGATCGCCGCCTTCGCCGAGGAATTGCGCCTGGCGCCACTGATGCCCATCGGCCTGTCCTACGGATCGGCGCTCGCCGCGCTGTTCGCCGCTCGCCACCCGCAGCGCTGCGCGCGCCTGCTGCTGGCTGGCATCACTGCCTTCGGTCGCCCCGGTGCGCGGCGCCTGCTGGAGGAAGGCCTGGCACTGCTCGCCGAAGGCCGCAGCGAGGCCTTCGCCCAGGGCGCGCTGACCGGCCTGCTCAACCCGCTACGACTGAGCGAAACCGGCGTCGCGCCAGCCTTTCGCAAGGCCCTGCTGCGGCAGATGCAGCGCCTGTCACCTGCCGACTGCGAGCGCTACCGGCAGAACAGCCGCCGCCTGCTGGATTTCGCCGGCTTTTCCCGCCACCCGCAGTGCCCGACCTTGATCCTGGCCGGCGAGCACGATCACTTCACCCAACCCTGGGAGCACGCCTGCTTCGCCGCCGCCTGCGCCGAAGCCGAATGCGCGCTGATCCACAACGCCGACCATCTCGCCCAGTTCGAACGCCGCGCTGCCTGTGCCAGCCTCTACACCCCCTTCCTGCGTGGCGAACCGCTGCCCAGCCGCGGCCCTGGCTTCACCCGCCTGGCACGCGCGCGGCTCCTGGAACTGGAGAAACGCCATGAGCCTCGTCTGCAGCCGGCCCAGTGGCGTGCCCGCCTACACCATGCAGAAGCCGGCGAATGGCCGGTTGAATGGCGTGAACTAGGCTTTTTCGGTGGCCTGTTGCACGGCGACCTACCGCAGGAACTGCCCCTGCGCGGCTGGCAACTGCTCGGCAACGAACTGCCCGCCCTGGACCTGCTGCCGCTGCGCTGGGACGGCGACGGCATGGCGTTCGTCTTCCCACATACCGACGCCGAATCCAGCGCAGCACTGGCCGCACGCATAGGCCCACCGGCACCGCAGGCGGCTTGCGCCTAGCAGCCCACCGAACGGCAGGCGCGACTGCCAAGCCTGTTTCCATATAGCAGCCAACCCGCTTCGCGCCTGTCGATGACCGGACGAGCAGTGCGCAACTTGTTGCGCACCCTTCTGTGGATAAGCCGTGGGATAAACAGCGGCAACCCTTGCAAGCCCTACCGTTCAAGGCAGTGCGCAAGTTCTTGCGCAGCACTGCGCAAGTTCTTGCTCACTTTTCAGTGAGTTACCGCACAGTACGACCAAGCAAGCAAAATCAGTCATGCTATGTTACTGATTTAAATAGAAATTCAATTAATGGCACGGAAATGGCTCTCTCCTGGGCTCCCGGACCGGTCAAGGTCCACTACCAAGGCAAAGGAGAGCACCCATGCC